>QCCL01000008.1 GCA_003281255.1 Prochlorococcus sp. AG-347-L02 | reverse complement strand
GCAAATTACCTTAAGAAAGTTATTTCAAAAAGAACAAAATCTATTAAAGCTATTTTATTAGATCAAACAATAGTGGCAGGAATAGGTAATATTTATGCTGATGAAAGTTTATACTCTGCTGGCATCTCCCCTTTTAGGGAAGCTCGAACAATAAAAAAAAATGAGTTAATCAAGCTCAAAGAATCAATTGTAACTGTATTAAAGAAAAGTATAGGTTCTGGGGGTACTACATTTAGCGATTTTAGGGACTTGGAAGGAGAGAATGGGAATTTTGGTTTACAGACAAATGTTTACAGGAGAACTGGAAAAGAATGTCGTAAATGTGGAAATTTAATTGAAAGACAAAAAATTACTGGAAGAAGTACCCATTGGTGTCCTAAATGCCAAAAATAAAAAAGGGCTTACTCAATAAGAGTAAACCCTTTTAAATATTTTTACCTGGCATTGAGCTATTTTCTCAAGGGGCTACCCCCTAAATATTTTCGCCGCTGATGCGTTTCACAACCGAGTTCGAGATGGATCGGAGTGGTTCCACATCGCCATGAACACCAGGATAGTATGAACCTTGAGAACTGCATAGAAAATTATATAAATTAAAAACAATAAATTAAGTTTATTTGGTCAAGCCCTCGGTCTATTAGTACTCCTCCGCTGCACTTGTTACCAAGCTTCCACGTAGAGCCTATCAACGGGTGTTCTTCCCGTGACCTTACTGGCTTAAGCCATGGCAATACTCATCTTGAGGTGGGCTTCCCACTTAGATGCTTTCAGCGGTTATCCACTCCGCACATGGCTACCCAGCGTTTACCGTTGGCACGATAACTGGCACACCAGAGGTGCGTTCCTCCCGGTCCTCTCGTACTAGGGAGAAATCCTCTCAATATTCCTGCGCATACACCGGATATGGACCGAACTGTCTCACGACGTTCTGAACCCAGCTCGCGTACCGCTTTAATGGGCGAACAGCCCAACCCTTGGGACCGACTTCAGCCCCAGGTTGCGATGAGCCGACATCGAGGTGCCAAACCTCCCCGTCGATGTGAACTCTTGGGGGAGATCAGCCTGTTATCCCTAGAGTAACTTTTATCCGTTGAGCGACGGCCCTTCCACGCAGAACCGTCGGATCACTAAAACCGACTTTCGTCCCTGTTCGACTTGTAGGTCTCACAGTCAAGCTCCCTTCTGCTTTTGCACTCAACGACTGATTTCCAACCAGCCTGAGGGAACCTTTGTGCGCCTCCGTTACCTTTTAGGAGGCGACCGCCCCAGTCAAACTGCCCATCAGATACTGTCCGCTTCCCGGATAACGGGTAAGCGTTAGAACTCTAGCTCTAAAAGAGTGGTATCTCACCGATGACTCAATAGTACCCACAAGCACTATTTCAACGTCTCCCACCTATTCTGCGCATTCAGAGCCCGAGCACAATATCAAACTACAGTAAAGCTTCATAGGGTCTTTCTGTCCGGGTGTATGTAGTCCGCATCTTCACAGACAATTCTATTTCGCCGAGCCTCTCTCCGAGACAGCGCGCAAATCGTTACACCTTTCGTGCGGGTCGGAACTTACCCGACAAGGAATTTCGCTACCTTAGGACCGTTATAGTTACGGCCGCCGTTCACCGGGGCTTCAGTCGCCAGCTTCACTAAAAGCTAACCAGCTTCCTTAACCTTCCGGCACTGGGCAGGTGTCAGCCCCCATACATCGTCTTGCGACTTAGCGGAGACCTGTGTTTTTGGTAAACAGTCGCTTGCGCCTCTTCACTGCGACCAGCTCTCGCTGGCACCCCTTCTCCCGAAGTTACGGGGCCATTTTGCCGAGTTCCTTAGAGAGAGTTATCTCGCGCCCCTCGGTATTCTCTACCACCCCACCTGTGTCGGTTTCGGGTACTGGCATTTGTGTCTTAACGAGTATAGGGCTTTTCTTGGAAGCATGACATCACCAACTTCGCTGCCGTAGCAGCTCGTACTCACGCCTTAGCTCAAGATGTTTTCTCCATCTCTCAAAGCCTCGAACGCTTGAACCAGTAACCAACATCTGGCCTGGTTAGCCTTCTCCGTCCCCCTTCTCAAAACACATCTGGTACAGGAATATTGACCTGTTATCCATCGACTACGCCTTTCGGCCTCGCCTTAGGTCCAGACTAACCCTCCGCGGACGAGCCTGCCGGAGGAACCCTTAGGGTTTCGGGGCATGGGATTCTCACCCATGTTTTCGCTACTCAAGCCGACATTCTCACTTCTATGCTGTCCACGCCCGCTTACGCTAACGCTTCACCCTACATAGAACGCTCCCCTACCATAAATAAATTTATCCGCAGCTTCGGTATAACGCTTAGCCCCGTTCATTTTCGGCGCAGGATCGCTCGACCAGTGAGCTATTACGCACTCCTTTGAGGATGGCTGCTTCTAGGCAAACCTCCTGGTTGTCTGGGCAATCCCACCTCCTTTATCACTTAGCGTTAATTTTGGGACCTTAGCTGGCGGTCTGGGCTGTTTCCCTCTTGACTATGGAGCTTATCCCCCACAGTCTGACTGCCTAGTTACACACAGGGTATTCAGAGTTCATATCGATTTGGTACCGCTTTCGCAGCCCGCACCGAAATGGTTGCTTTACCCCCCTGCTGGAGCACTAGACGCTACGCCTCAACGTATTTCGGGGAGAACCAGCTAGCTCCTGGTTCGATTGGCATTTCACCCCTAACCACAGCTCATCCGCTGAATTTTCAACTTCAGTCGGTTCGGACCTCCACTTGGTATCACCCAAGCTTCATCCTGGCCATGGTTAGATCACCAGGGTTCGGGTCTATAAACACTGACAAACGCCCTATTAAGACTCGCTTTCGCTGTGGCTCCACCATTTCCGGTTTAACCCGCCAGTGCCTATAAGTCGCCGGCTCATTCTTCAACAGGCACACGGTCACCCGATTAGTCGGGCTCCCATTGCTTGTAAGCTCACGGTTTCATGTTCTATTTCACTCCCCTCCCGGGGTTCTTTTCACCTTTCCCTCGCGGTACTGTTTCACTATCGGTCACACAGTAGTACTTAGCCTTACGAGGTGGTCCTCGCAGATTCACACGGAATTCCACGTGCTCCGTGCTACTCGGGATACAGCTAGGTCAACTTATCTTTCGATTACGGGGCTTTCACCCTCTGTGGCACGCCATTCAAACGTTTCTTCTAGACTTGTTGATCCATATTGCTGTCCCACAACCCCGATAGTCAAGACTATCGGTTTGGGCTGTTCCCCGTTCGCTCGCCGCTACTGAGGGAGTCGTTATTTACTTTCTCTTCCTCCAGCTACTAAGATGTTTCAGTTCGCTGGGTTAGCTCGCACCAACCTATATATTCAGTTGGCCGTACAAGGGGTTGCCCCATTCGGAAATTCCCGGATCAAAGTGTGCTTCCAACTCCCCGAGACTTATCGCAGGTAACCACGTCCTTCATCGCCTCTGTGTGCCTAGGTATCCTCCGTGAGCCCTTTGTAGCTTGACCAATAACTTCAAAATTGAAGCATCAGCTTAATAGAATTGTTATTTAATGCATTCGCACAAATAATAAATCTGCATCATTAAAGATGCTTATTGTCTTTAAAAAATAATCTATGCAGTTGTCAAGGTTCTCTGAAAACAATGAAAATAATTCAATGAGTCCAGCATCTTAATACTTTCATTAGGAAGCTAGATTCGTTCAGAATTTGGTCACAACTCAAAACATTTCCTTTCTACAAATTATGGAAGAGGTGGTAATCAGTGGAGGTAAGCGGACTCGAACCGCTGACATCCTGCTTGCAAAGCAGGCGCTCTACCAACTGAGCTATACCCCCAACATAGAGATATGGGCCATCCTGGACTTGAACCAGGGACCTCACCCTTATCAGGGGTGCGCTCTAACCACCTGAGCTAATGGCCCAGGAAAATAATGGGTGTGACCTAGAAAAACTTAGGAAATGAAATTCTTAATTAAGAACGTGAGATACCGATCGACCTAAGGTGACAAAATAATAATATTAAACATTTTGTTGTCTCCCTGTTAGGAGGTGATCCAGCCGCACCTTCCGGTACGGCTACCTTGTTACGACTTCACCCCAGTCATTAGCCCCACCTTCGGCGTCCTCCTCCACAAGGGTTGGAGTAACGACTTCGGGCATGGCCAACTTCCATGGTGTGACGGGCGGTGTGTACAAGGCCCGGGAACGTATTCACCGCAGTATGCTGACCTGCGATTACTAGCGATTCCTACTTCACGTAGGCGAGTTGCAGCCTACGATCTGAACTGAGCCACGGTTTATGGGATTTGCTAGCTCTCGCGAGTTTGCTGCCCTTTGTCCGTAGCATTGTAGTACGTGTGTAGCCCAGGGTGTAAGGGGCATGATGACTTGACGTCATCCACACCTTCCTCCGGTTTATCACCGGCGGTCTTTCTAGAGTGCCCAACTAAATGCTGGCAACTAAAAACGTGGGTTGCGCTCGTTGCGGGACTTAACCCAACATCTCACGACACGAGCTGACGACAGCCATGCACCACCTGTCACTGCATTCCCGAAGGCACCCTCAAATTTCTAAGAGGTTCGCAGGATGTCAAACCCTGGTAAGGTTCTTCGCGTTGCATCGAATTAAACCACATACTCCACCGCTTGTGCGGGCCCCCGTCAATTCCTTTGAGTTTCACACTTGCGTGCGTACTCCCCAGGCGGAACACTTAACGCGTTAGCTACGACACCGAAGGGGTCGATTCCCCCGACACCTAGTGTTCATCGTTTACGGCCAGGACTACAGGGGTATCTAATCCCTTTCGCTCCCCTGGCTTTCGTCCATGAGCGTCAGTAATGGCCCAGCAGAGCGCCTTCGCCACTGGTGTTCTTCCCGATATCTACGCATTTCACCGCTACACCGGGAATTCCCTCTGCCCCTACCATACTCAAGCCTTTCAGTTTCCACTGCCATGATGGAGTTAAGCTCCACGTTTTAACAGCAGACTTGAAAAGCCGCCTGCGGACGCTTTACGCCCAATAATTCCGGATAACGCTTGCCACTCCCGTATTACCGCGGCTGCTGGCACGGAATTAGCCGTGGCTTATTCCTCAAGTACCGTCATATCTTCTTCCTTGAGAAAAGAGGTTTACAGCCCAGAGGCCTTCGTCCCTCACGCGGCGTTGCTCCGTCAGGCTTTCGCCCATTGCGGAAAATTCCCCACTGCTGCCTCCCGTAGGAGTCTGGGCCGTGTCTCAGTCCCAGTGTGGCTGATCATCCTCTCAGACCAGCTACTGATCGAAGCCTTGGTGAGCCATTACCTCACCAACTAGCTAATCAGACGCGAGCTCATCCTCAGGCGAAATTCATTTCACCAGTAGGCATATGGGGTATTAGCGGTCGTTTCCAACCGTTATCCCCCTCCTGAGGGCAGATTCTCACGCGTTACTCACCCGTCCGCCACTAACCCGAAGGTTCGTTCGACTTGCATGTGTTAAGCACGCCGCCAGCGTTCATCCTGAGCCAGGATCAAACTCTCCGTTGTGTTCAAATCCTTTTGTAGATAAATCTACTCAAATTGAATTGCTTTATCCAAATAAAAACTTCAGTTTATGTATTTAGTTTCAGCCTCCTTAAATTTTAAGGATTACATTGAGTGCACATTAAAAAAATTCTAAAGTGACTTTCCAAGATCTCAGATCCGTTTGCATCAAAGCCAAAAGTTAGCAATTGATGACATTTTTATATATTCTTGACGGGACCTCACACCTTTATTGCATGTACATCTTGGAATAACCAAAAATAAATTTGGTTATTCTTGACGCAATAAAAGCATCAGTTCCTAAGTTTTAAATTTTCTAGGTGCAGAGTTAAACAACAAGTGAAAAACTCATTTGAAGGGAAAACCCTTCTTCTGGCTAGAAATAACGATCGAAATCAAATCTCCAGAAAATTCATTAATTTACCAAAAATCAGATTTAAGGCAATTGGTTGAATAATGCAAAAAATATATTTCTGCCCAGAAGAAAATATTAAACCATCCCACTGTAATTGTGCAACCTTTTATACAAAAATTTTTTATTAATTTTTTATTTGTTCAAAGTCTCTTTAAACAACTAGGCTTAAATAGAAGGATATAAATGAAATGGCAGAAAGATTTAGTCAAAAAAATTTAAGAGTAAGACCAAGTTCCGATGAAGAAAAAATTGTAACAAATGCAAAAAAACACTTTGAGAAGACTTTGGTTGAAATCTCAGGGGAGTTAGTAGGAAGCGTTGCTGCATTAGAACACCCAACAAAAAATAAAAAATTAAATTATGGAGAAATATTTTTAAGAGACAACGTTCCTGTAATGATTTACCTGATAACTCAAAAACGATACGAAATTGTCAAAAAGTTCCTAACTGTGTGTCTTGAATTACAAAGCGCTAATTACCAAACACGTGGGGTATTTCCAACTAGTTTCATTGAAGAGAATGGGAAGCTCATTGGAGACTATGGTCAGAGATCAATAGGGAGGATTACTTCAGCTGATGCAAGTTTATGGTGGCCTATTTTATGTTGGTATTATGTCAATAAAAGCGGCGATCATGCCTTCGGAAAAAGTCAAAGTGTCCAAAGAGGTATTCAACTTCTGCTAGATCTAGTTCTGCATCCTACATTTGAGGGCACACCAGTACTTTTTGTTCCAGATTGCGCATTTATGATTGATAGACCTATGGATGTATGGGGAGCACCCCTAGAAGTTGAAGTTTTACTTCATGGATGTTTAAAAAGTTGTATCAACTTAATGGAATTAAGTAGAGCAGATCATGTTAGTAGACTTTTAGACCAAAGACTTATTCTTACAAATCAATGGGTTAAGGATTTAGGAAGTTTTCTTTTAAAACATTATTGGGTTACCAGTCAAACAATGCAAATTTTAAGAAGAAGGCCAACTGAGCAGTATGGAGATGATCAACACTTCAATGAATTTAACGTTCAACCTCAAGTAGTTCCTTCATGGCTACAAGATTGGTTGGAGAATAGAGGTGGTTACTTAATAGGAAATATTAGGACAGGAAGGCCAGACTTTCGATTTTACAGTTTAGGGAATTCTTTAGCATGTATGTTCGGAGTACTGCCTCCTATAGAGCAAAGAGCTTTATTTAGATTAGTTTTACATAACAGACAACATTTGATGGCTCAAATGCCTATGAGGATTTGTCATCCTCATATGGATGTTGAAGAATGGCAAAACAAAACTGGATCGGATCCAAAGAATTGGCCTTGGAGTTACCATAACGGTGGTCATTGGCCAAGTTTACTTTGGTTTTTTGGAGCAGCTGTTCTATTGCATCAAAAAAAATATGGTTCTGATGATGTCATTCTCATGGAAGAAATGAAATCTTTGATAGAAGAATCATATTGGTGTCAACTAAATCAATTACCTAAGCAAGAATGGGCAGAATATTTTGATGGTCCTACAGGTACTTGGGTTGGACAACAATCAAGGACGTATCAAACTTGGACAATTGTTGGATTTTTATTAATGAATCATTTCCTAAGAAATGAGGATAACGATTTAGATGTCTTTAAAATTTAACTCTAAAATAATCCTAGAGTAAGTGATTTATCAATTGGCAAACATGCTCCAATACCAAGATATATGGTTAAAAAAGTTCCGAACAAGAAAACAGACATTGCAATTGGTCTTCTAAATGGGTTAGAGAATTTATTAACATTTTCGATAAAGGGTAAAATCATTAATCCAAGTGGAATTAATGTTTGAAGTGCAATACCCAAAAGTTTGTTAGGAACTACCCTAAGTATTTGAAAAACTGGATAGAGGTACCATTCAGGAAGTATTTCTAAGGGTGTTGCGAAGGGATTAGCTTTGTCTCCCAACATTGCAGGATCAAGAACAGCTAATCCAACTACGCAGGCGATAGTTCCTAAGATAACAACTGGGAAAATATATAATAAATCATTCGGCCAAGCTGGTTCACCATAATAATTATGGCCCATACCTTTAGCTAACTTTGCTCTCAATTTTGGATCAGATAGATCTGGTTTTTTTAACGTAGACATACGGAGAACTAATAATGGTTTAAGTATAAAGGTTTATAAAGGTCCTGAAATACCCTGTTTACGAATCATTAAAAAGTGCATCAACATGAAAACTGCTAATGACCATGGCAATACAAAGGTATGAAGGCTGTAAAATCTGGTTAAAGTTGATTGTCCAACACTTTCTCCACCTCTTAACAGTTCAACCATAAAATCACCAATTATTGGTATTGCAGCAGGTACGCCTGAAACAATTTTAACAGCCCAATAACCCACCTGATCCCAAGGTAGGGAATATCCTGTCACTCCAAAGGCGACGGTTATGACTGCCATTACAACACCTGTAACCCAAGTTAATTCTCTTGGCCTTTTAAAACCTCCGGTAAGATAAACCCTAAAAACGTGAAGTATTAACATCAAAACCATCATTGATGCACTCCATCTATGCACAGATCTTATTAACCATCCAAAGCTCACATCAGTCATTAAATAGCTGACTGAACTATAAGCTTGAGTAACTGTTGGCTTATAGTAAAAAGTCATTGCAAAACCTGTTGCAAATTGAATTAGGAAGCATACTAAAGTTATGCCTCCTAAACAATAAAAAATATTTACGTGAGGGGGTACGTACTTGGAAGTTACGTCGTCAGTTATGTCTTGGATTTCAAGCCTTTCTTGAAACCAGTCATAAACAGATGAAGAATTCGCCATCCAAAAAAAAATTAGCTTTGATATAAAGAGCTTACTTAAAATTCTTATTTTTGGTGTTAACACTTAACCCAATGAATTCATCTTTTAACAAACTTTTAACATTCAAAACTGTGATCACTGCATCAATGATCATAGTTTTTTCTATCAATCTTTTGTTGATTGAAAGAGTGGATGCTCTCAGTGATAGCAGGCAGTTAGTACTTGACGCTTGGACCTTGGTAAACGAGGGTTTTTATGACCCAGAAAAGTTTGATGAAATCCAATGGAAAAGAATTAGACAAAAAACGTTACAGAAACAAATTGAAACAAGTGAAGAGGCTTATTCCGCGATTGAAGAAATGTTAAGACCTCTAGACGATCCCTACACGAGAGTTTTACGCCCAAAAGATTATGAACTTCTGAAATCAAGTAATTTTGGCAGTGAAATTAATGGTGTTGGGCTTCAATTAGGTGAAGATGATGACAATAAAGTTAAAGTTATCTCTACTCTTGGGGGTTCGCCCGCTGAAGAAGCTGGGATAGTAAGCGGGGAATTGATAGAGACAGTTGATGGAATCTCATCAGAAAAATTAGGGCTTGCAAGTACTGCCTCTAAGTTAAGAGGTGAATCAGGAACAAAAGTTTTAGTTGAAGTATCTTCGGAATCAGGAGACATTAGGGAAGTCGATCTAGAGAGGAGACCAGTGGATCTCAGACCGGTTAGAACAAAAAGATTAAGAGACGATTCTCACACAATAGGATATTTAAGGATAACTCAATTCAGTGAAAGCGTACCTAAAAAAGTTGAAGAGGCACTTCAAGAGTTAAAAGAGAAAGAGGTTGAGGGCTTGATCTTGGATCTTAGAAATAATTCAGGGGGACTAGTAAGCTCAGGTATAGCAGTTGCAGATTCATTATTGAGTGAGAAACCTGTAGTAGAAACAAAAGATAGAAATGGAATCAAAGATGCGATTATTTCTCAAAAAGAGACGTCTTTTGATGGCCCGATGGTAACTTTAGTGAATAAAGGGACTGCAAGTGCCAGTGAAATACTTGCTGGTTCTTTACAAGATAATGAGAGATCAATTCTTATGGGAGAACAAACTTATGGGAAAGGTTTAATTCAATCCCTAAAAAGTTTAGGAGAAGATAGTGGTATTGCTATAACAGTGGCTAGTTACTTAACCCCCAAAGGTAATAATATTCAAGGGCAAGGTATGACTCCCGACAAATTACTTGATCTACCGGATGCAAGTGATTATGGAAGTACTGACGATAAATGGGTGCGGAATGCAGAATTATTTCTGGGATCGCTTCTAGAAAAAGAAGAAGTATCAGATCAAACAATTGAATTAAATAATAAAGAAACTAAATTTTTAAATGGCTAAAGATTGAAAATAAAAAAATTTTAAAAATATGAGTACTAAAAGAATTTTTCATGACCCAATTCATAAAGAAATAGTATTTGATGCAGCAAAGGCAGAAGAATTAATGATTATGGAATTAATTGATACAGTTGCTTTCCAAAGACTAAGAAGAATAAAACAACTTGGAGCTGCATCATTACTTTTTCATGGTGCAGAATCGAGTAGATTTACTCACTCAGTTGGTGTTTTTTGTATTGCTAGAAAAATTTATAAAAAATTAATTGAAATTAAATCTTCATTTTGTGAAAATAAATTTGTCCTTTACGGAGCAGCTCTACTACATGATTTGGGTCATGGACCTTTAAGCCATACCAGTGAGAAAATATTCAAGCATGATCACGAACAATGGTCTGAAAACTTAGTTAAAAACTATTCTCCAATAAATTCAATCCTCAAAAAGTATGATAACGAATTACCCAGAAAAATTGGTGAATTATTTCAATCAAAACAACTATTTTCAAAACCTATAAAAACATTGATTAGTAGTGAAATAGATTGTGATCGTCTCGATTATCTTTTACGCGATAGTTACAACACAGGTACTAATTATGGCTTAGTAGATTTAGAGAGAATAATTTCAGCTCTTACCTTTTCACCTGATGGCAATATCGGAATCAAACCAAAAGGAGTAATCGCTATTGAGCATTTCCTTGTGCTGAGAAACTTGATGTATAGAACAATTTACAATCACAGGATAAACGAAATATCAACATGGATTCTGGAAAAAATATTACATACAGTAAAACATAATTATCAAAAGAATATTTGGTTAGATAATTCTCTAAATAAATGGATTTTTTCACCTTCAAAGGTTGATTTTGATGATTTCATAAGAAATGATGATGTAACCTTTTATTATCATTTGATTAGATGGAAAGATGAATCTTTTGAACCACTTTCTACTCTATGCAAAATGTTTATTGACAGAGATTTATTAAAGGCATCAGACATAAGTTTTTTAAGTAAGATGAATAGATTAAAAATCCTTGCATTTGCCTCAAAATTATGTGAAAAGAATGGTTATGATTCAGAAATATTTTGCGGGATTAAGGAAAAGACTTTTAAAGGTTTTGAATCTAATAATGCACTAAAAATATGGGACGGCACCTATCAAAGTGCATTAGAAAATAGTTCTGCATTAATAAAAACTTTAATGAGATCCGAGGAAAGCTCATTTATTATTTATCCAGATGTGATCAAAAATGAAATTAAAAATGAAATTTCATTAATAAAAAATAATTCCTAGATTAAATTCAATGGAAATCGTTTTAAAAAACACTAAAATTCTATATTTAGAAATTTTTTCTTTGTTAGATTTAGATAATAGTCATGAAACTTTCAAAAGATTTTCTTCCATCAAAGAACCTTTAGAAGCAAAAATTTTCGCAGTCAATGAGTCAGTAAGTTCTCATAAATTATCAAAATTAAAAAATCATTTTGACAAAATTAATATTTGTTCCTTATGCATTTACTCAAATAATAGAAATACAATAATAAGTGGAAAGTCCTTAAAAATAGATTCAGCTTTTGTAAAAGAGCAAGAGATTAAAAATAAGTTACGATTATTCAATTCAAAAAAGAAATTCGATACTCTTCACAAAGGAACAGTACGATCGGGTGAAAGAATATCTTCAAATGGAAACCTATGCATCATTGGAGACGTTAATCCAGGAGCAATAGTTTCCGCTAAGAAAAATATTTACGTTTGGGGCAAATTGCTAGGGATCGCATTTGCAGGGAAAAGTGGAAATAAAAATGCCTCTATTGCTTCACTTTATCTAAACCCTTTACAGTTAAGAATTGCCGATGTGATAGCTATTGGACCAAAGGATAAGCCTAAAAATTGTTATCCAGAAATTGCAGTAATAGATAAACAAACGATAATTATCAAACCACACATAATGGAAAATAAAAATTAATCAATAATTTGCAATAAATTAATTCAAACTAGATAAATTTAAGAATTACTTAATCTTTAAAATATTTAACTTTTTGCAAGGGGCTTTATTATTTGTAAAATCTTTAAAATCTTGGGGAAAAATACTCGCACAATATTAATTTGTTCAGGCAAGGGAGGGGTTGGCAAAACAACTTTAACTGCAAACCTAGGCATAGCACTTGCTAATAGCGGAGCAACAACTGCTGTATTAGATGCTGATTTTGGCTTAAGAAATTTAGATCTTCTTCTAGGATTAGAAAATCGTATTATTTACACTGCACAAGATGTTCTAGACAAGAATTGTCGTCTTGACCAAGCATTGGTTAGACACAAAAAGGAACCTAACCTTGCTCTTCTCCCTGCTGGAGATCCAAGGATGTTGGATTGGATGAAGCCCGAAGATATGAAAAAAATTAGTGAGCTACTTAGTGAGAACTTTGATTTTGTCCTAGTAGATTGTCCTGCTGGCGTTGAAGATGGCTTTAAAAATGCTCTTGCAGCCTGTAAAGAAGCTATTGTAGTTACCAACCCAGAATTATCCGCAGTTCGGGATGCAGATAGAGTAATAGGGATTCTTAATACTTCAGATATTGAGCCTATCCAACTTGTAATCAATAGAGTTCGCCCTAACATGATGGCTAGTCAAGAAATGTTATCTATCGAAGATGTTCAAGGGATCCTTTCTTTGCCTTTGTTAGGTATTGTTTTAGAAGATGAACAGGTAATAATAAGTACTAATAGAGGAGAGCCACTGACACTTTCTGATGGTAGATCTCCTGCAAAAAAATGTTATTTGAATGTTTCGCAAAGACTTACGAATAAAGATGTTCCAATTATCGATCCAAAAAAAGAAGGCAAAAGTCTTAAAGATAAATTCATGAGATTAATGCAAACAAAGGTTTTTTAAAATGATGACTCTCAGAGATCTTATAAATAAATTACTAGGCAGAGAAACGTCTAGTGCAAATACAGCTAGAGAAAGATTACAACTTGTACTTGCTCATGACAGAGTTGATATGAGTTCCTTAACAACTGATCTTTTAGATAAAATGAGGAAAGAGATTCTTGATGTTGTTGCTAAATATGTTGAAATTGATTTTGACGAGGTGGCAGTAAGTTTAGAGACTGAGGATAGAATGACTGCATTAGTTGCCAATTTACCAATCAAAAGAACTATTTCAGGAGAAATAAAATTTAAAAAAACTGATAAAAGTGATAAAGCTCATAAAGATATCAAAAAATAATAAATTTAAAAAAGCTAAAAAAATACTGATAATTGACCCCACCTAATTGTAAGATGAAGAGGTTGCCGGCTTAGCTCAGCGGTAGAGCAGCGCTTTTGTAAAGCGAAGGTCATCAGTTCAAATCTGTTAGCCGGCATTTTGATTTTTTAATACTGGTCAAGATTTTTTGCTGAAAATAAAAAGACTAAACCCAACAGAGCAATGATAGGAAATAATCTTATTTCGAGAAAATACTCTATAAAAGATGTAAGGGGTTCAAATATCCAATAAGTGAAAAATTGAATTAATAAAACAAAAAATAATAATAAAAACATTAAAATAATTCCCTTACTAATACTTCTCCTTCTCTAATCAGTTTCCAATCTCCACTTTTCTTCCAAAATATAATAGTACTAGCTTTTCCACTTCTTTTTCCCCAGGGGATAGGCCCCAAAATTTTTACAGACGGGAAGTCCTGAGCAATACCTTCAACTGTAGTTGATCCTTTAAAACCTGAAATATTTGCACTTGAAGTTAACAATGGGCCTGTTTCTCTCATGAGAGATTGAGCCATATATGAATTTGGAATCCTCAACCCAAGAGTATGATCATTGCTTGTAAGGATTGTAGCCTGCTTTTCTGAAGCAGGAATAACCATTGTCAGAGCTCCAGGCCAATATTTTGAAGCTATATTTTCGTAATCTTTTTTAGCTGATTCGTGAACATAATCGATTAATTGTTTGTATTCTGATCCCATAAGAATTAAAGGTTTGTCTCTATCTCTTTTTTTAAACTTATAAATAGTATTCGAAAATATTGGCAAGCATCCAATTGCAGGTAATGTATCAGTTGGGAAAATTATAGGTAAACCACTTTTTAGAGTCTTCAAGGCGGATTCGCAGTTTACTAAATTCATTTAGATTATGAACATATAATAATTTATTTATATCTTCCAATGGTAAACCTACCAATACCTGAAAGATCTTTCACAATTTCTATTGATGTGAATTTATTTTTAAAAAGTAGTTGTTTTACTTTTTCACCTTGATCAAAATGATTCTCTAAAATTAACCAGCCCTTCTTTTTTAAAAATAATGGTGCTTTTTGTATTATTTCATTAATATGTTCTAAACCATCTTCTCCACCTAATAAAGCAACTTTAGGTTCAAAATTTTTAACTTCTTTGGGTAATTTTTCATAAGTATCTTTAGGAATATATGGCGGGTTTGAAATAGCGAGGTCTATTTTTCCTTTAAAACTTTCAAGAGGTGACCACCAATTCCCACAATAAAATTTCAAATTTGATTGTTTAGAAGAATTTAGATAATTTTTAGTGGCTATTTCTAATGCGTCTTGATCTATATCAGTTGCTACTCCGTGGCTAAATGGATAAGCCAATGCCAAAGCAATACTTATAGCCCCTGATCCAGTTCCTAATTCAGCAAAAAATAATTTTTCTGACTTCTTTCGAAATATTTTGAAGACAATATCAACTATGAGTTCTGTTTCTGGTCTAGGAATGAGTACTTTGTTTGTAACTTTTAATTTTAAGTCTCTCCAAAAAGTTATTCCACAAAGATATTGAATTGGGCAAGATCTTAGTAAATGATCGTTCCAAATAGATTCTAAAAAAATTAAGTTCTTTTTTAAATGTAAGTTTCCCTCAGGATTTAAGCTTATTAGGTTTAGATCACTAGTCGATATTCCGCCTAAACAATCAAGTAAAACTGCAAAAGATTGTTGATCGCCTCCTTTAGAAAGTTGCTTTTTTTTCCAAATTAAAAATTCTTCTACAGAAATGCTAAGCATTTATTGTAGCTTTAGCGTTTTGGCCCAAGTCTACCTTTACTAGAATCCGAGTAGAAACTTGATTTTTCTCCATCTTGGGTAGAAATAAATAAACCTATTAGGAATATTGTTGGCACCCCTACAAATAAAAGACTAGCTACGAATCCAAAGTTAGTTGTTTCCATTTAATTAGTATTTCTATAATTAAGTAATTAGACTATAGACGGACAAATCGGAATAAAGTGGAAAAATAAACAAATTTTATAAACTGATTAACAGTATTACACAATTTAGCGTGGTAATTTTTTATTTTCACTAATTTTTTTTAGTTCTTCCAAATTTGAGGGGGGAGATTGTGGTTTTGTTAAAATTACTGAAGAGGATTTTATCAATGTTTGGCATGCTAGTCGCCAATTTTCTGGTCTATTTTTGAGTTTTTCTGCTTCAACAGATGTAAGAGGGCTCAAAGAATTTTTGTTTCCACCTTCAACCGAAATAAAACAGGTACTGCATTGTCCCGCACCTCCGCAATTTCCTAAAATACCTTTTAATCCATAAAGCTGTAAGTTCTCTTTCATTACCAATTCCCTTAAATTTTCACCAGGATTACATTGGACTTCTAAATCCTCACGGATAAATCTGATAGTTGCCATTTTTTTTGTTATTTCTCCTATTTTGGCGTTTTACTTTGAGAATTGTGACCAAAATATTAACAATTTTTAGCTAAAAATTCCTTGTAAACTCAGTCCTGCAAACTGATTTAGCCAATTTTTGCAAGAAAATAAATTTATTTACAATAATCCCTCAAAGACTAAAAAACCCTTACTATCGTGATGTTTAGCTGTTTATTCAGCATAGTTACTAGAAATTAACCGATGGGATTGCCTTGGTATCGAGTTCACACGGTAGTTATTAATGACCCAGGTCGACTACTCGCTGTGCATCTTATGCATACTGCATTATTAGCCGGCTGGGCCGGTTCTATGGCTCTTTATGAATTAGCCATTTTTGATCCTTCTGATGCTGTCCTCAATCCAATGTGGAGACAAGGGATGTACGTCATGCCTTTCATGGCAAGACTTGGTATCACAAGTAGTTGGAACGGATGGGATATTACGGGTGCTACAGGAGTTGATCCTGGATTTTGGAGTTTTGAAGGTGTTGCAGCAGCGCACATAGTATTTAGTGGATTATTGATGTTGGCTTCCATTTGGCACTGGACATACTGGGATTTGGATCTATGGGAAGATTCAAGAACTGGTGAGCCTGCTCTTGATTTGCCAAGAATATTCGGCATTCACCTTCTCCTAGCTGGACTTACATGCTTTGGTTTTGGAGCTTTTCACTGTGCAAACGTAGGTATTTGGGTTTCTGATCCCTATGGTTTGACTGGTCATGTGGAGCCTGTAGCCCCTTCCTGGGGAGTAGAAGGATTTAACCCATTTAATCCAGGAGGAATAGTTGCTAATCATATTGCTGCTGGACTAATGGGGATTATTGGGGGGATTTTTCACATTACCAATAGACCTGGAGAAAGACTTTATAGAGCATTAAAACTTGGAAGTCTTGAAGGAGTTCTAGCTAGTGCTTTAGCAGCTGTTTTATTTGTCTCTTTCGTTGTTGCAGGAACAATGTGGTATGGTTCAGCGACAACTCCTGTCGAATTATTTGGTCCTACCAGATATCAATGGGATTCTGGTTATTTCAAGACTGAAATCAATAGAAGGGTTCAAGCTGCTATAGATGATGGTGCCACTAAAGAAGAGGCATATGCATCTATTCCTGAGAAACTAGCCTTCTACGATTACGTTGGCAATAGCCCAGCAAAAGGAGGTCTATTCAGAGTAGGAGCTCTCGTTAATGGTGATGGTTTACCAACTGGTTGGCAAGGTCATATTGCTTTCCAAGACAAAGAAGGTAACGAATTAGAAGTTAGAAGAATACCTAATTTCTTTGAAAACTTTCCTGTCATCCTAGAAGACAAAGAAGGTAATGTAAGAGCAGATATTCCGTTTAGAAGAGCTGAAGCAAAGTATTCATTTGAACAGACTGGAATTACTGCAACTATTTATGGAGGTGATCTTAATGGTCAAACATTTACTGATCCTGCTGTAGTTAAAAGATTAGCTAGAAAGGCTCAACTTGGAGAAGCATTCAAGTTTGACAGAGAGACTTATAAATCTGACGGTGTATTCCGAAGCTCACCAAGAGCGTGGTTTACATACGCACATTTATGTTTCGGATTGCTATTCTTATTTGGCCACTGGTGGCATGCTTCGAGAACTCTTTACAGAAATTCCTTTGCTGGTATTGATGCTGAGATTGGCGACCAAGTCGAATTTGGTTTATTCAAGAAGCTTGGTGACGAAACCACTAGAAGAATCCCAGGAAGGGTTTAAATTAAACTTTATTACTTAATCTTATGGAAGCTTTCGCTTACGTTCTTATTCTAACTCTTGCAGTTGTTACCCTATTCTTTGCTGTCGCTTTTAGAGACCCTCCTAAATTTGATAGAAAATGAACCAAGTAAAAAAACCTCTTTAACAAGAGGTTTTTTACTTTTCATAATTGGAATATTACTCTACTATTAGAGGTGAAGTGTAGATTATTTCACCACATGCAGTGTCCAACCTGTCAAAACACAGATAGCAGAGTTTTGGAATCAAGATCTGCTGATAGTGGTAAAAGTGTTCGGAGAAGAAGAGAGTGCTTAAATTGCAGCTTTAGATTTACAACTTATGAAAGAGTGGAATCAATGCCAGTTTCAGTTATAAAAAAAGACGGGGTCAGAGAATTATTTGATAAACAAAAATTATTTACTGGTATATCCAGAGCTTGTGAAAAGACAAACTTCAGTAGTGAAGCAATTATTAATTTCGTAGATGGTATTGAATCACAAATCGTTCAAGACTCCAATAAAGATATTAAGTCTTCACAAATCGGAGAATTAATACTTAAAAATCTTAGGAAAGAAAACGAAGTTGCCTATATAAGATACGCCTCAGTTTACAGAAAATTTAATGGGGTCAAAGATTTTATTTCTACTCTTGAATCACTAAAAGGAAGTTCAAAAAACCAATTAGCTTCAATTTCATAAAATTCAGCATCCTTAAGTGTAGAATACATATCACAAATGTATTTTGCTATTAGTTTGCAGGCTTTTAGCATTCCTTTCTAACTACCTTAGGTAGTCTGCGAAACAACAAATGAACGAAAATTCTTCCCAAACCATTAAGGAACTTTCTGAGGGTCAAGAAATTACAAATTCCTCTGAGTTAGATAATCATTCAGCATCCCAAAATGAGGAAGACTTATCATTCGAGAAAAGCGATATACCTTCAGCAGATTCTTCCTCTAGCAGAACAACTGCTGATTTTGAAAACGCTGGATTCACACAAGAAGAATTCGCATCACTTTTGGGCAAGTATGACTATAATTTCAAACCTGGCGATTTAGTTAAAGGTACTGTCTTTGCTCTAGAGCCCAAAGGGGCCATGATAGATATAGGGGCAAAAACAGCTGCTTTTATGCCAGTACAGGAGGTTTCAATAAATAGAGTTGAAGGACTTAATGATGTTTTACAACCTTCAGAAAGTAGAGAATTTTTTATAATGAGTGAAGAAAATGAAGATGGGCAATTAGCTCTCTCCATCAGAAGAATAGAATATCAGAGGGCATGGGAAAGGGTTAGACAACTCCAAAAAGAAGATGCAACTATATATTCTGAAGTTTTTGCAACCAACAGAGGCGGAGCTCTAGTTAGGGTAGAGGGCTTGAGAGGTTTTATTCCGGGCTCACATATAAGTGCTCGAAAAATTAAAGATGACTTAGAAGGTGAATACTTACCTTTGAAATTTCTTGAAGTTGATGAAGAGAGAAATAGATTAGTTCTGAGTCATAGAAGAGCTTTGGTTGAGAAAAAAATGAACCGACTTGAGGTAGGCGAAGTTGTTGTTGGTTCTGTTAAAGGTATTAAACCTTATGGAGCCTTTATTGATATTGGTGGAGTTAGTGGTCTATTGCACATTTCTGAAATTAGTCATGAACATATTGAGACTCCTCATAATGTTTTAAATGTGAATGACCAAATGAAGGTTATGATAATTGACCTTGATTCAGAAAGAGGACGGATTTCATTATCTACTAAAGCACTTGAACCCGAACCAGGAGATATGTTAAAGGATCCTCAAAAAGTTTTTAGTAAAGCTGAAGAAATGGCTGCGAAATACAAACAAATGTTATTTGAACAAACTGACGATAACGAAGAAATGTCCACTGCTGCAACTGAAAAAGTATAATCTCACTAATTTATTTTTGCTCGAATATGAGAACTTAAGCCTAATTATTCTTAATACAAGTATTTTTTTAATTTACAATAATTGATTTGTAACGATACTCTAATTTAGTATAAAATCTAATTTCAAAATTATTTGTAAATGAGTGATTTCATTTTCACTTCAGAATCCGTTACTGAAGGTCATCCTGACAAAATATGTGATCAAATTAGTGACGCTGTTTTAGATGCTTTATTGACAGAAGATCCAGAAAGCAGAGTTGCATGCGAAACTGTTGTTAATACTGGTCTTTGTTTACTTACTGGAGAAATAACTTCAAAAGCAAAAGTCGATTATATAAAACTTGTTAGAAATGTAATAAAAGAAATTGGATATGAAGGCTATAAAGCAGGTGGGTTTGACTCAAATAGTTGTGCTGTTTTAGTAGCGCTTGACGAGCAATCTCCAGATATTTCTCAAGGAGTAAACGAAGCGGATGATATTAACGATGATTTGGAAGATAATACTGGAGCTGGTGACCAAGGCATAATGTTTGGCTATGCATGCGATGAGACGCCTGAATTAATGCCCTTACCGATTAGCCTGGCACATAGATTAGCCATTCAACTTGCCAAAGTGAGGCATGAAGAAGTCCTTAATTATTTACTACCTGATGGTAAAACACAAGTAAGCATTGATTACGAAAAAGGTTTGCCAGTCTCTATTAACACAATTTTAATTTCAACTCAACATAATCCTGAGATTTATGGAATAACAAATGAAGAAGAAATTCGTCAAAGGATAAAAGAAGATTTATGGACTCATGTTGTAATTCCTGCTACTGAAGATTTAGAAATCAAACCAAACATTAACAAGACAAGATTTCTAGTAAACCCCACGGGAAAATTTGTCGTAGGGGGGCCACAAGGAGATGCGGGGCTAACTGGCAGAAAAATTATTGTAGATACTTATGGTGGATATGCAAGACACGGAGGAGGGGCATTTTCCGGTAAAGATCCCACAAAAGTAGATAGATCAGCCGCTTATGCAGCACGTTATGTAGCTAAAAGCATAGTCAAGGCAAAATTGGCAAAAAAAGCAGAAGTACAATTAAGTTATGCAATTGGAGTAGCAAAACCAATTTCCATTCTCGTGGAAACTTTTGATACAGGTATTATTTCACAAGCTAATTTGACTGAGCTTATTAAAGAGCACTTTGATTTAAGACCCGCAGCAATAATAAAAGAATTTAACTTAAGAAATCTACCCAAAAAAATGGGCGGAAAGTTTTTTAGAAAGACTGCGTCCTATGGACATTTTGGCAGAAGAGATCTTGAGCTCCCTTGGGAAAATGTAGGAGAAAAAGCAGCCCAATTAGCTGAGTCTTCCAAAATCTTTTTGTAAAATAATTTTCTATGCCTGATAATTTTTATGGAGGGTTAGATTTTGGAACTAGTGGTGCAAGAATATCAATAATTAATCTTCATAAGAAATTAGTATATTCAAATTCAGTCCCTTATTCATACAGCTTTAGAAATCCAAATTCTTGGATCAATTCTTGCGAAAATCTCTTAGTTAATTTACCTATTGAGGTAAAAATTAACCTTTATAAATTGGCTATCTCCGGGACCTCAGGGACTTTAACAGCATCAAATTTACGAGGCGAGCCTATAGGAGAAGCAATATCTTATGACCAAGCATGTAATGAACATAAGATCCTTCTTGAATCACTAACTTCTGAAGAAGATTATCTGCGCACTCCATACAGTAGTCTTGCTAAAGCATTAAAACTAATAGATAAATATGGGACAAATATACTTTTACGACATCAATCTGATTGGATCACTGGTTGGTTTTTAAAAGATTGGACTCATGGAGAAGAAGGTAATAATCTAAAACTTGGTTGGGATCTAAAAAAAGAATCATGGCCAAAAAGCTATCTCAATACTTCATGGCGAAAATGCTTACCTCAAATAATAAAAAGTGGAAAAATTATTGGACAAGTGAATTTTGATTTAGCAGAGAGATTTAACTTGAATAAGAAATTAATGTTAATCTCAGGCACCACTGACTCTAATGCAAGTGTAATAGCTTCAGGTTTAGGTAAAGAAGATGGTCTTACAGTTTTAGGAACAACTATTGTAGTTAAGAAAATTATTGATAACCCTATAAAAAAACAAGGAATTACAAACCATAGAGTAAATGGCGATTGGATATGTGGCGGAGCATCAAACGCAGGATGTGGTATTTTGTCTCAGTTCTTCTCTGATTTAGAAATAAAGGAGCTCAGTAGACAAATAAATCCATCGAAAAACACTTCTTTAAATCTTTTGCCCCTTAATAGTAAAGGAGAGAGATTTCCTATTAATGATTCTAATTTAAAGCCGATACTTGGTCCAAGGCCTGTAAGCGACTCACTTTATTTACATGCATTATTCGAGGGTCTAGCAAAGATCGAATTGAAAGGATGGGAAAAGCTAGGCGAAATAACAGGTTCACTTCCAAAAAAAATTATTACTATTGGTGGAGGTTCAAAAAACCCTCAGTGGAGAAAAATAAGAGAAAAAATTATCAATATACCAATAGTTTCGTGTAAAAAAACTACTTCATTTGGTACTGCCTTGTTAGCAATTAACTCAAAATAAAAGGTTTTTTTGGATATTTGATGAAGATATAAGATTTTTAATTAAAAGTGTTTCACAAACTACACATCTTAATTTAGAGTATATAGGTTGGAGCCGGGATAGCTCAGTTGGTAGAGCAGGCGACTGAAAATCGCCGTGTCCCCAGTTCAAATCTGGGTCCTGGCACCTTTAAAACCTCTTCTATGAAGGGGTTTTATATTTTATAAAAATGTAGAAACTTAATTTTTATTTTTTTTTCTAGAATTTGAAATTTTTAGTTTTCCAATCTGCAGACTTGACTAATAACACCCAAAATTAGTTTATCTTCATTTGGATCTTGCCAATCAGCAAAATCATTGAAATTACTATTTACTTCATCCACAGAGACATCAACGTCTCTGAATGATTTTTCAAAACAATTTATATCCATTGTATAAAGAATATCCTTTGTAATTTCACTTTTTGTTTTGGGAATAAATTTACTCAATATTCTCACAGACCCGTCTTCATTCCTTTTTATACTTTGCCTATCCCATAGCTGTTCTCCATATTCACTTTTAGGGACACTAACCCATTCATGAGGCAAAGCATCTGATTTTTTTATTGAAATACAAAAGGAAACAATCATCGAAAGAAAGAAAGAAATGATATTTCTAAAAAATATTGAATTGACTTTATTATTAGAATCAATCATGGCTACTTATAAAATACAAAAATCTTTTGTTAGGAGGAAATATAAGATTAAAAATTTGTAAAAATTTTTATTGATTAGTATTTCTATTATAGATAGAATCAAATATTAAAATTAAGAATTTACTTCCAATAAATTTATTAGAAAAATAATGAATAAAATACAGAAATTTCTCTCAGTAGTTTTTTTCATTGCAATATTTGTTGTATTGATTTATTTAATCCAAAATTATGGGATTGAACCTCTAAGGAACAAAATAGAAGGTATGGGTATTTGGGCTCCTTTTGGAATATTTATACTTAGAGGAGTGAGTATTATTTTACCTGCCCTTCCAAGTTCAGCTTATTCTCTACTAGCTGGTTCACTACTAGGATTTCAAAAAGGTTACATGACAATTATCTTTTCTGATATCGTTTTTTGCCAAGCTGCTTTCTTTATTGCGAGAAATTATGGTCGGGTTCCTGTACGTAATTTAGTAGGCCCGAAAGCAATGCAAAAGATTGAAAGTTTTAATCAGAACCAACTAGAAGAAAATTTCTTTCTTATGACTGGATTACTAATGACTGGCCTTTTTGATTTTCTAAGCTACGCAATTGGTATTGGAGGTACTCGCTGGAAAATATTTACTCCAGCATTATTAATAAGTCTTTTAATCAGTGACTCTATACTTGTAGCAGTGGGAGCTGGAGTTAGCCAGGGAGCAGGATTATTTTTAGGAATTGCTTTATTGGGAATGTTTGCTTTAGCGACTCTTTCAGGATTAGCAAAAAATAAAATGCCTAAATAAAAAAACAGTTAAAAATTCTGTTCTAAAAAGAAGAGAGATATGACATTTTTGCAAACAAAAACTATATGAATAAGAATTCATGCAAGAATAGAAATCGATTAATTTTTATAGTTCTTAGATGACTCCATTTAGACCAACTTCATATGATCGCCCTGGAGAACAAATATCAACCACACCTTCTGGATTAAAAGTAACTTCTGCAAAGAGATTAATGGTGGATTCAATGGTACGAATGATTCAAAAAGCAGAAAATCATTCTGCAGAAGATAAACTTGACGAAGAATCTAACAACAATTAATCAATTTATTGATAAAAGTGTAGGAGAGTGGAAATCCATAAGAAGCACTCATACACTGGCTTTTCAGGAATTTGAAAACTCAACTAGTAAAATATATATAAAACATATCAACCCGAAAAATAAAAAAGTTATTGAAATTTTTAAAAATTACAAATTAAGTTTAAACCTAAAGAGCATAGCCATTTCTATAAAATGGCAAGCTATTAGTGATTGGGAAGATGATGATATCAGTGAGGAAGACGAAACAATTTTGATATTTTTACCCAAGGATGAAAATTCAGGAATTGTTTTACGAAACAAAGGTTATACAGAATCTTTTATTTCATCATCAAATTATTTCTTTGATGAACAAAATAATTTAAACATTAAAACTTTTTACAAATCAACATTTTCTGAAGAAAGAATTTCCTTTTTATCCACTCACATAAGATCCAGATTTTCTACTATTAGAAATCTTGAAAATGACTCAGTAATTCAGACTTCCCATACTTCTGAAATAAGAAATTTAGCTAGTTTAAAAGATTAATTATCCTTTCAAATTGAAACTCTGTTTCTGAAATTAAATCAGGAAGGAAGCCTTTATCTCCCTGCATATTATTAACTGTAGAATTTAAATCAGAGATTGTTGCATCTCGCATTAATTCAATAACCCTTCTTGCATTTCTTAAAGGCACCCCAAGAGCAAGATAAGTATTTTTAAGATCCCTCAAACAACTTTTTTCTAAAACTGATTGGTCATTAGAAATTAAAAGATAAGCAACAATCCTTAGGATTATTTCTCCATCTCTTAGACAAACGGACATCTTGTTAGTTGTATTTAAAGATATTTTTGAATTAACTGAATCTTGATTTTCGCAAATCATAGCTGTTACAGCGTCTGCTGCAATCGCATGCGAATTATTAGTTATTGAGGTTATTGAATCTAATCTTGAGTTTGCACTATTTATAAATTCTTTTATATTTTCTAAATCATTTAATTTCATTTCTGAGGACATTAGTTGATTATTCTTTGAAACTGACATTCCTGAAATAAAAAAATTTAAAGTTCAAATCTTAGAATAGTACAAAGCTAATAAAAACAATACAATTTCAAAATTAACGCAACGCTTCTTAATTAATAACTTTATTCCAAAGTGATAGTTGAAATAATTCAAATAAAAAATTTTTTTCCGCTAATATAAAACAACTCCTTTAATAAAGTTTTGGATCAACTAGATTTAAAATTATCAAAGAAACTTATTTCCTCATATAAAAAGAGATTGGAAAAAGAAATTCTTGACCGAAGTATTAAATTAAGAATGCCTCAAAATAAATTTGAAGAAATAATTAACAACAATAATGAACTTATAAATTTAAAAAAAGCGTTAGAAGACCTGGAAAAAGAATCTGAAGCTCATAGTAAAGTCTAATTTTTGAAAAACCCTTCCAAAAGTGCCTCAAACCAACAATTTTCTTTTTAAATCTTTAAATAATGAGCAACTTCAAGCAGTAAAACATGTTTATGGGCCACTATTAGTTGTGGCAGGTGCAGGTAGCGGAAAAACTAAGGCTCTTACGCACAGAATTGCAAATCTTATTGAAAATAACTCTATAGATCCTTATAACATTCTTGCAGTCACTTTTACTAACAAAGCTGCTAAAGAAATGAAAGCAAGATTAGAGGTTCTTCTAGCCCAAGAATTAGCTTTAAATCAATTTGGTCAACCTTGGACAACTCTCAAAGAAATTGATCAAAATCAATTAAGAACAAACGTTCACCAAGAGAGGCTTCAGAACCTTTGGATCGGCACTTTCCATTCTTTATTTTCAAGACTTCTGAGATACGATATTGAAAAATATACTGATCCAGAAGGGCTAAAATGGACAAGGCAATTTTCAATTTACGATGAAACAGATTCCCAAACATTAGTCAAAGAAATTATCAGTCAAGATATGAATCTTGACCCTAAAAGATATGATCCCAAAAAGATTAAAAGATTAATAAGTAACGCTAAAAATCAATGCCTAACTTCGAATGATCTTCTAGAAAAAGCAGATAATAATTTTGATAAAACAGTTGCAGAAGCCTATAAGAGATATAGAATTTCGCTTTCAAAAAATAATTCTTTAGACTTTGATGATCTTCTACTTTTGCCCGTTTTCTTATTGAGGCAAAATGATATAGTCAGAGATTACTGGCACAAAAGATTTAAACATATTTTGGTTGACGAATATCAAGATACAAATAGGACACAATATGAACTTATAAAATTAATTACTACTGGAAATACTGAACCAAAAAAATTCTTTAGTTGGGAAGATCGGTCAATTTTTGTAGTTGGGGATGCTGATCAAAGTATTTATAGTTTCAGAGCAGCTGACTTCAGAATTTTAATTGGCTTTCAAGAAGATTTTAAAACTTCAATCAACGACGATACAAAATCATCTTTAATTAAATTAGAAGAAAATTATAGGTCATCTTCTAATATCCTTGATGCTGCAAATTCACTAATTGAAAACAACTCTGAAAGAATTGAGAAAGTTTTAAAGGCTACTAAAGAAAAAGGGGAACTTTTAACGTTACTCAGCTGTGATGATGAAATTTCGGAGGCAGAAGCAATTACCAATAAAATTAAATCACTAAACAATTATAATCAGGAACCAATTTGGAGAAATTTTGCAATTTTATATCGAACCAGAGCTCAGTCAAGAGTACTAGAAGAATCTCTTGTAAGGTGGCGCATTCCTTATACAATTTTTGGAGGATTGCGTTTTTATGATAGAAGGGAAATTAAAGATGCCATAGCATATTTGAAAGTTCTAGTTAATTCATCAGATAACGTTAGTCTTTTACGCATCATAAATGTTCCCAGAAGAGGGATTGGTAAGACTACTATTCAAAAACTTAATGAACTATCTAATAGGTTAAATATCCCATTATGGGAGGTTCTTAATGATAAGCAAAGTCTTGAAGAAACAATAGGCCGATCATCAAAAGGAATTAATAAATTTACTGAAGTTATGAATGATCTACTGTGTTATCTAGAAAATTCAGGGCCTGCTCAACTATTACAACTAATCTTAGAAAAAAGCGGTTATTTAAGTGACCTTCTATCTAGTGGGACTGAAGAATCTGAAGATAGAAGAAATAACTTACAAGAACTAATTAATGCAGCTACTCAATATGAAGAAGAAACAGAAAGTGGAGATGTAGAGGGATTTCTTTCTACAGCAGCCTTAACAACTGATAATGATACGAAGAAAAATAATCCCAACTCAGTAACTCTTATGACTCTGCACAATAGTAAAGGTTTAGAATTTCAAAATGTTTTTGTCACTGGACTAGAACAAGGTCTTTTCCCTAGCCATAGATCAATAGATACTCCCTCACTTCTTGAAGAGGAAAGAAGATTATGCTATGTAGGTATTACTAGAGCCAAAGAAAGAGTTTTCCTAAGTCATGCTAGAGAAAGAAGATTATGGGGTGGAATGCGTGAAGCAACAATTCCTTCAATATTTCTTTCAGAAATACCTGAAGATTTAATGGATGGCGAATTACCACAAACTGGTGGTGCTTCAATTAGAAGAGATTGGCACCTTGATCGTTTAACAAGAGTTGATCGAAACAATCCAAATGAATTTGTTAACAGACCAACAAATGCAGTAAGGAAATTATATTCAGGGCCCAGCAAAGGGAAAAGCTGGATAGTTGGAGATAAGCTAATTCACTCAAAGTTTGGGAAAGGTGAAATCATACATATTTTTGGGAGTGGGGAAAAAATATCGTTAGCAGTCAAATTTGGTGATAAAGGAAGTAAAATTCTAGATCCCAGATTAGCTCCAATTCGTTATGTAAGTTAAAACTCATGAACGACATTTCTGATTTCATCCAAGGGGAATTAATCAAAACTCCATTTAATCTATATAACCTAATTGCTAAATACATAGAATCTAATAACAATACTAAAGTAGCTTTTGTTGGCGGTTATTTAAGAGATTTATTAATAAGTAAATTCCACAAAAAATCGTTTTCTAAACCTGTGGATATTGATCTTGTTATTGAAGGATCCTCTATTTCTCTTGCAAAATTTATAAAAAAAAATATTGTAAATGTAGATTTATGTTTAATCAAGGAATTTAATTTATATAACACTGTAGAAATAAATATTAATGACTATAAAATTGATATTGCTTCTGCAAGAAAAGAAATTTATTCTGCTCCAGGCTTAAATCCCACAGTAAATAAAAGTACTATTGAGGAGGATCTTAAAAGAAGAGATTTCACTATAAATTCAATAGCCTTCGAGGTCTCGACAAGGAAAATTTATGATCTTTATGGAGGAATTTCTGATATCAAAAGTAAAAGATTGAACTTACTTCACAGTAATAGTATTTCAGATGATCCAAGTAGATTAATTAGATGTGCAAAATATGCTTCAAGGTTAGATTTTAATATTTCAAATAATTCCCTCAAACAATCTCAAGAAACAGTTAGACAATGGCCCTGGAAAAGTTCAGAAACTCATCAGAAAATGATTTACCCTCCTGCACTAGGCATACGAATAAGGATGGAACTAGCTGAAATATGCAAACACGATAATTTGACTAATGTAATTTCGATAATTCATAAATGGGAAATTATCTCAATCTTAAATAAAAATATTAAAGTCGATAAAAGGTTTTTAAGAGGACTAAATTGGATTAAGAAGCTAAAGGGAAATCATATGCTTTACTTATTAAAAGATTCAGAAGATTTAGAAAAAACATGTCAAAGATTTTTGGTAAATAATAGTGAGATAAAAATATTAAAAGATTATTTAAATATCAAAAAGATATTAAATACAAACCAAAAAAATTTCAATCATTTTTCTCCATCAAGTTGGACAGAATTTATTGAGTACAGAAACCTTAATGATGAAACAGTCAAATTATTAATTTGTGATGGAGGACCATACTGGCGTAACTTGTTTAAATGGTTATTTATTTACAAATTCATAAAATCAAAAAAAGATGGAGAAACATTAAAAAAAGAAGGATGGGAACCAGGAGAGGAGATGGGAAAGGAAATCAAAAGATTAAGATATTTGGAAATTGACAAATTAAAAAGAAATTAATTACATTTTTACAACTTCTCCAACCTTGTACCATTTATCCTTTAGAACATTTTCATATTTACGATTGCAACTAATCAACAAGGGTCCACATGTTTGAGGATCTAATAGTAATGATGTTCTCTCGTTAAAAGTCTCTTGATCTAATGAATTTTCGTTTAAAAAATTAATTATTCTTTTTTGCTTATTTACTTTATAAATTTTGTCAAAAATTTCTTTATTAGATTCAAAGAAAGTACTTTTAACATCTTTGCTTATTAAATCAAATACTCCAGGATAAGCTTTAAATGCAAATAAATCTAATAAAACTTTTAGTGGCTCAAGATTATTGCTTTGCCTATATAAATTAGATGATTCAACCATTTCTTTAAGATGTCCAATAAATCCATATCCAGTAATGTCAGTCGCAGCATTGACTAATGATTCTTTAAATTGATTTTGAAAAAGATAAATTTCATCAATCAAATTTTGCTGACTCTTTACTAAATTTTTAATTACTTCAGAAGAACTACCTAGCATATTAATATTTTGCATTTGACCGGCAAAGTAAATCCCAACGCCCAGAGGTCGAGACATCATGAGAATATCTCCAATATTCATTCCAGATTTAAGCCATGGTTTTGCCCCATTTTTTAAAATACCTTGAACTGTTAAAGCAATATCTATTCCTAATGAATAAGGTTTATTTACTAAACTTCTTGCCTCAAAAGTATGACCTCCAAGTAATTCACCTCCATGATCCTCAACTATTGATTTAATACCTTGAAGTGATTGAGAAAAGAGGTAACTCTGAAATTCCCTTTCAACTTTTGGTAATGAAATTAAAGCCTGCGCGGATGAAAGTTTTGCTCCGCATGCCCACAAATCTGAGCAAGCATGCAAAGTAGTAATTTTTGCATTAAGCCAAGGATCACTTACCAAAGCAGGAAATCCATCTATACTTTGCAAGATAATATCTTGACCATTTTGATATATCTCAACTGAATCTTCAGGTGATGAGGCAAAAGAATTTAAATTAGAATTTATTAATGATTTATTCAAAACAAACTGAGGAATTTTAGCTGCACATCCTCTGCAATCATTCAATGAAATATTTTTTTCACTACTTTTCATAATAAGCCTTTTTGATCTGAACTTTTTTATAAAGTTGAGATCAATTTTGTGCTTTAAAATCCAAAAAATAAAAGAAGGACCGAAAACAAAATTGCGATAAATAGCAAAAGCCTTTGGATGAGGGCTTGGAAATATATTTACTATTTGCAATCCGATCTTTTGAGGAAACCACTTTTTTAATGATCTCCCTTCTATATCTTTTTTTAGATTTTGTACTAATGTATTTACAACTTTTACTGCAAAAACTCCCGATGCTGGTCTTTTTGCGGAACCTACAACTGCGCAATCACCTACAGCAAAGATTCCAGAGAAACTTTTTATCTGCAAATTCTGCTTTGTAACTATTCTGCCATAAGAATCCGAATCTAATAATTTTTTTTGTGCCCATAACGGAGATGTATTTCCTGTACATAAAAGAATCTTGCCATAATCAAAATTAAGTTTTTCAACCAAATCAATATTGGAATTCCGTAAACTTTTTAGTATTGAATTATTAATTTTTCTTGAATCACACAATAGTTTTAAAGGTCTATCTCCCCATCTTTTTCTCAAAGCATATGATACTTCAATTCCAGCAAGGCCACTCCCAACAATTACAAATGGAAGTTCATTAACTGAATCAAAAATGTCTTCTTTTAGTATTGAGTCATAAGCCCTTAAAAAAGGTTTAATTGTAAAAGCATTTCGATTTTTAACTAGTGATTCAAATTCTTTTGGAATTATTGTTTGACTTCCATAATTAAGCACCAACTTCGAATAAGTAACTGAAGGTCTATTACTTAAAATAATTTTCTTTAAATTGAAATCAATATCATTTACTTCTTCTTCTATAAAAGATACTTTTGCATTTTTTGCTAAAGATTTTATATCAATTAAACTCTCTTCTAAAGTGATTGATTTTGAAATCACCGATGGGAACATAGCCGAATAAACCAAATGAGAATCTCTAGATATAATTGAAACAGGAATTTCTGGCATTAATTTCGGAAACATTAACCATTTCTTCAATAAAGAAACATTTGAGTGTCCTCCTCCAATTAGTACCAGATGATTAAAAGTCATTTACATCACTATGAATAAAGAACATTTATTACCAATTGAAAAATCAAGATTAGGAGTGATTGGTGGAAGTGGATTTTATTCAATGGATCAAATAGATTACTTAAGAGAATTAGAAATCAATACTCCCTATGGTAAACCTTCTGATTCAATAAAAGTATATAATCTTGGTAACCTAGAGATAGCATTTATTCCTAGACATGGAAGAAGACATAGTCTAAATCCTTCTGAGATCCCTTACAAAGCTAATATTTGGGCTCTAAGATCAATAGGAGTAAGATGGATTATTGCTCCATCAGCAGTAGGTTCATTACAAGAACAGATAAGGCCACTCGATATAGTGGTTCCAGATCAATTTATAGACCGGACAAAAAATAGACCTGCAACCTTCTTTAACGATGGAGCTGTTGCTCACGTAACTATGGGAGATCCCTTCTGCACAAATTTATCACGTATATTAAGTGAAATCGGAGAAAAAAATATTCCTGGAGGTAGACAATTACATAGAGGAGGTACCTATCTAGCAATGGAAGGTCCCGCTTTCTCAACTAGAGCAGAATCTAATTTATATAGGAGTTGGGGATGTTCAATAATTGGAATGACAAACCACACAGAAGCAAGATTAGCTAAAGAAGCTGAAATAGCTTACTCCTCCTTATCTATGGTTACTGATTATGATTGCTGGCATCAAACTCATCAAGAAGTTTCTGTAGAGATGGTTTTGGATAATCTTAGATCAAATACTGAAGTGGCTAATAAAATAATCTTTGAAGTAGCTAAATTAATTGAAAAAGAAAGACCAAAAAGCAAGTCTCATTTTTCATTAAAAGATGGATTGATAACCCAAAAAGAAAATATCCCAAGTTCCACAAAAGAGAAGCTTAGGATATTTACTGATTCTTATTAGGCTTATTTGATATATGTGATTATGAGTTCAAGGTATGGATTTGCTAACCTCCACCTCCAACACCTTGGTATGAACCATAAAAGAATATACCTAAAACGAAGATTACAGCAATTCCACCTGCTGTAGCCACAAGCCATAGAGGAAGAGTTCCTTCAGTCCATCTTCTTTCCCATGCGACTGCTGGTCTACCGTCGGGAAGTCTATCTGGAATTCTTCCATCAGGTCCTTTTAATTTACTCATAGTTTTAATTTAATTGAAAAAGTAGCTGGAAAATAAAATTCCCAATACAAAAACTGATAGTAAGCCTAAATAAAGGCTAGTGCGATTAAGTTCAACTGGAACTTTGTTAGGATTTTCGTTTACTTGCATGATTGTTAAATTTATCGGGCTACGAATTGCATAGCAGCAATGGAACCCAAAAAGAATACTGATGGAATAGCTAAAGCGTGAACTGCTAGCCAACGAACAGTAAATATAGGATAAACGCGGACTTCCGCAGCCTGCATTGGAGCTTGAGAATTAGACATAGTTATTTTGTTCTTAAATCAAGTTGAGACTTCGCATCAAATCTTTGTGTTACAACAGGAGCTTTTGCTTCAGATGCCTGAAAATAACTATCAGGACGAGGAGTCCCGAAAGCGTCGTAAGCCAAACCTGTGTATACGAATAAGAAGCCTGCTATAAAAATAGCTGGCAATGTTACTGCATGAATAATCCAGTATCTAATACTGGTGATTATTTCAAAAAATGGGCGTTCACCCGTTGAACCTGCGGCCATAATCACAAATGTTTACCATATGATCTTACAGTGTAAAATCATAAGTTCGCGAAGAAATTTACAGCTTGGTTACAGACAGTTGTTAAATTCATCCAAAATTAAGATTTTTTTTATTATTTTCTTAAGTTATTACAGATTTAGCCATTCCATTTAAGAATGTAACCACGCTCGCCAAGTATGAATCCTTTTTGATTATCTAAAGACTCTTTATCAAGAAAAACTATTTTTATATAGTTAGTAGGCAATGCAGAAGCAAGAGGATCTGAATTCCAAGTTTCACCTTGATCTTTACTTACTATTAAAGTGCCATTACCACCGCCAGCCCATATGTCACCATTTGGATCCCATCCCATATCTAAATAGTTGTAACCATTAAGAATAGGAATTATAGGTTTTGACCAACTTTCTAGATTATTAGAATCTTCATTAAATCTAATTTCTGCACCTCTTGAAAGCATCCATAAACTTCCTTCTGGATTGAAACCAATGCTTTGCACTCTCTTACTACTTGCTCTTTGGTGAGCAATCCAAGTATTGCTATCACTATCAAGAGTAGAGAAGAAATTTCCAAGACTGCTTACACTCACATAATCACCGCTAGATGTTCTTCTTAAATCTCTTATACCTCCCTGTTCCGAAGGGTCTGATACTTTTGCCTCCCATGTTTCACCGCTATTGGAAGTTTCATAAATAGCTGCTGAGGTTGTCGCCAATTGAGCAACTCCTTCGGCAATAGTAGTAACTAAGAAAGGCTGGCCTGGCAACTTCCCAAGTGAAAGCCTAGTCCAATTTTTACCTTCATCGAAAGTATGCATTACGAGAGAGGGTTGCCCTATTAACCAACCTTCAGAACCGTTAAAATCAATATCGAGAAGGCGAAAGTTCTCTTCAGCAGAAATATCTAATGATCTTTTTTCCCATGTTTCACCACCATCAGTAGATTCCATAATCAATCTGTTTGAGCCAACTAAAAAACCATGATTATCATCAATAAAATCAACATCTAAAGCGTTAGCCTGATCTTCAAACTGAATTGTTTTCCAAGGGCTGCTTTCATTCATCTTGACACCTGTAGATGAACAACTGCTTAAAACAAAACAGAGAATTATAGATAAAAGAAGATTAGGAATAGTGGTAAAAAAATTTTTCATTTAATTATTTTAATGCAAAGAGTACAAAGAAAGGAACATAGCAGCAGCAAACGCTAACCCTCCAAAAATCAATATATTTTTTTGTCCAGGAGGTAAACTGTTAAATCCAAATCCATAGACTAAATTCTCTTCAAATCCACTAGGTTTTGCTCTAGATCCAATATCCTTATAAAAATTTTTACCGGCTCGACAAACAGGGCAGGCAAAAGTGTTCCCATCTAACTCTGAAAAAGGAGTATTTTTAGGTATGTTTAATTTTTTATTTCCTTCAGACGGATCGTAAATATATCCACAACTTCTACATTCGAATCTATTTTGTTCTAGATTAAGAACAGGTTGCTCAACATTTACTCCTGAGGAATTTTGAGAAAGTTTTTCTTTCTCAAAGTCTTCAACTATTTTGTTTTCCTCAGAGGCTGGTTGAATGTTTTCACTCACGGTTTATTATTATTCTTTAAGAACTTTAAAAGATTTTGCTTAATTAAGCGACTTTTATTCAAAATTAATTTTTCAAGATGTTTTTATTAAATGGCTATGAATATTTTTTAGGTTTCCTTTTAATTGCTGCAGCTGTACCCATATTAGCTCTAGTTACTAACCTCATCGTTGCCCCAAAAGGCAGAACAGGGGAAAGAAAACTTACCTATGAATCTGGAATGGAGCCTATAGGAGGAGCATGGATTCAATTTAATATTCGTTATTACATGTTTGCCTTAGTTTTCGTTATATTTGATGTGGAGACAGTATTCCTTTATCCTTGGGCTGTTGCCTTCAATAGATTAGGCCTATTAGCCTTTATTGAAGCCTTAATTTTCATTGCAATACTTGTTATCGCTTTGGCATACGCATGGAGAAAAGGTGCTTTAGAATGGAGTTAAAAAATTGAATCCACAACTATCCCCAAAAGCAATAAGAGAAATCCGAGAAGGGACTTGCAACCCTCTTGGTGCACCACAAGTTACTACAGATTTGAGTGAAAACATTATATTGACAAGTTTAGACGACCTACATAATTGGGCTCGACTAAGCAGTCTTTGGCCGCTATTGTATGGAACGGCTTGTTGTTTTATAGAATTTGCTGCCTTAATCGGATCTAGATTTGATTTCGATAGATTTGGATTAGTACCTAGAAGCTCACCAAGGCAAGCAGATTTGTTAATAGTTGCTGGAACGGTAACGATGAAGATGGCTCCAGCCCTAGTAAGACTTTATGAACAAATGCCTGAACCAAAATATGTGATTGCCATGGGTGCTTGCACTATTACAGGGGGAATGTTCAGCGCAGATTCTACAACTGCTGTAAGAGGCGTTGATAAATTGATTCCAGTTGATTTATACCTTCCAGGCTGCCCGCCAAGACCAGAAGCAATTTTTGATGCAGTAATTAAATTGAGAAAAAAAGTTGGTAACGAATCAATCTTAGAGCGCACAAAAACTGAACAAACCCACAGATACATAACATTTGATCATGAAATGAATCTTGTTTTCTCAGAAAATACAGGTGAATATCTTAACAAAACTTCAGCTAAAGCCATTCCTTCCTCCAAAAAAGAAAAAATAACTGAACTACCTGAGAAGAACGAAAAAATTGAAACTATTAATACTTTAGAAGATTAATGGAAAAAGACGGTTTAGAAAAATCCTCAGATACTTCAATAGAAAAAGAAGGTTTTATAAGCCAATCTTTGTCTAAAGATGGAATTCCAAATCAACCTCTACCTGATGATCACATAGGAATTGAAAACATTTCTGTGGAACCTAACAAACTATATGAAGCAGTATCAGCTTTGAGAAATTACGGTTTCAACTATCTCCAATGTCAAGGAGGATATGATGAGGGACCAGGCAAGAATCTTGTAAGTTTCTACCATTTTATAACTGTTGATGATTTACAAAAAATTAAAAAAATTAAAGAAGTCAGATTAAAAGTTTTTTTAAAAAGAGATTCTGATTTATCAATCCCTAGTTTGTATAAAATTTTTAAAGGAAGTGATTGGCAAGAAAGGGAAACTTTTGATATGTATGGCATAAAGTTTATTGATCATCCCAACCCCAAAAGACTATTAATGCCTGAAGATTGGAGAGGTTGGCCATTAAGAAAAGATTATATTCAGCCAGATTTCTATGAACTTCAAGATGCTTATTAGTTTATTTTTTTTAATTTACGATATATAAACATTACTGCTCTTGCAAGCCTCCTTGGATCATGTCTAAGAGTTGGAGTTATTCTTTTTGCATATAATGGTGCTTGTAAAACATAATAACCTTCAGATAATAATTTTTCTTTATTGCATTGGACAGGCTCTGCTCCTCTACTTTCGTAATAATCTACTAATGGAGACTTTTCAAATTGAATCTGAGATAAGATTGAGTTAAAAATTCGAGTATTAATTCCAAAATTTGATAATTGTTTTTCTATTGCCTTAATGTGTTGATAAACATCAAGTCCATCTGTTTCTCCTGGCTGAGTCATCAAATTACTTATGTAGATTTTGGGAGCATTACTTTGCAATAATGCATCTACTATCTCTGGTACTAAAAGATTAGGCAATAAAGAAGTGTATAAACTACCTGGACCAAGAACAATTAAATCTGCTTCTTTTAGAGATTTGAGAGCACTTGGAAGAGCCGAAGGATTTTCTGGTATGTAGCCAATCCTCGAAATTAATTTTTTAGATTTGCTGATCTTGCTTTCACCAAAAACTTTTTCACCGTCTTCTAATTCGGCCCATAACATAACATCAATATTTGTTGCTGGCAAAACTTGACCTTGTACAGCCAAAACTTTACTGGAGGCTTGCACAGCTTTTTCTAAACTGCCCGTTATTGTTGTTAAAGCTGATAAAAATAGATTTCCAAAACTATGTCCTTCCAGACCACTTCCCTCTGAAAATCTATACTGAAATAATCTAGTTAAAATAGGTTCTTCGTTTGATAAGGCTGCCAAACAATTTCTAATATCTCCTGGAGGCTGCACACCTAATTGTTTTCTAAGCATCCCACTACTTCCACCATCATCGGATACAGTTACGATTGCTGTTATATTACTGCTGTAATTTTTTAAACCTTTTAATAAAGTAGATAAGCCTGTACCTCCCCCAATCGCAACAATATTAGGACCTCTGTTTAATTTACTCTTAACTCTTAATGCATCAACTAAAAATGTATTTTTTTCTGGAACAAGCGCTTTTTGAATAGAATTAATACTTCTATTTTGTCCAATCCCTATTAATACGATTCCAAAAGAAAAAATTAATGGTCCCAGTAATGAAACGGGTAAGATTTTAGTTAAACCTGTCAACAAGCCAAAAAATATTTCTGTAAACCAATAAAGGGGGCTTAAATTTGTCCAAATTGATAAGCCTAATAATGAAGTAAGAAATCCTATTGCAGATGTAAACATCCATCTTTTTATAACCAGTCCTGGTAAAAACCAACTCAAAATTCTTGAAATTTTATTTAATAGATGAAAGTTATTCTTTTTATGGTATTTGTACAATCTTCTAACTCTTTTTTTGCGCTTATTCATTAAAAACCTCTTTAATTATTATCTTCAAATAAAAAACCTTTTAAATTAATTATAAATCAAATTCATACATCCTTTTTTTTATTTCTAAAAATAGGCAAAATATATATGAAGATAACTTTTTCTCTATTACGTTTTTGAAGAAATCAAAGCCTGCAGTTGAAACAAAAAACCTCTCAATAAGCTGGGGGGAAGTTAATGTGCTTAATCAAATAAATTTTAAACTTAACGATGGAGAGAAATTAGCTATTGTTGGACCTTCCGGTACTGGTAAATCAACCATATTAAAAATACTAGCAGGACTCATTTTACCTACTAAAGGAGAATTAAGTATATTTGGTGAGAAGCAAAAATATTTGAGATTAGATCAAAATAATCCTCCTGATGTAAGACTAGTTTTTCAGAACCCGGCTTTATTAGGATCTTTAACTATCGAAGAAAATGTAGGTTTCCTCCTTAAGAGAAATAAAAACCTATCTAAAAAGTTAATTCATGAAATAGTAAGTGAGTGCTTAGCTGAGGTGGGTTTATTTAATGTTGGGAAAAAACTTCCAAATGAATTAAGCGGAGGCATGCAAAAAAGAGTGAGTTTTGCTAGAGCATTAATTACAGATCAAACTCTTAATTCAAAGTCTAAACCTTTATTACTTTTTGATGAACCAACTGCAGGCCTTGATCCAATTGCCTCATCAAGAATTGAAGATTTAATTAATAAGACAAATCATAAAGCTAGCGGATCATCTATTGTTGTTAGCCATGTTCTTAGTACTATAGAGAGGACTTCAGATAAAGTTTTAATGCTTTACGGGGGCAAATTTAGATGGGCAGGTTCTATTAATGAATTTAAAGATAGTAAAGATCCTTATGTATTTCAATTTAGGCATGGGAAACTTGATGGTCCAATGCAACCCAAAGACATTTAGAAATTATGCGTAGAAGTTTACGAGATTCAATAGTTGGTTTTTCTTTATTAGGAGGAATTTTAATATTTACATTTTTTTCTTTTTGGCTAAAGGGATTTAGATTATCTTCAAAAAATTGGTACCTCTTTGCTGAATTCAATAACGCGAGTGGCTTATCAAAAAAATCTCCGGTTACTTACAAAGGAATTTTAGTTGGATCAATAGAAGATATCTTGTTTACGAATGAATCTATTAAAGCAAAAATAGTTTTAAAAAATCCTGAAATTATTCTTCCAAGGCCGGCATTTGCGAGGGTAGTTACAAATTCATTCCTTGGAGGGGATGTTCAAGTTGCCTTAGAAACTAGTAATAAGTCAATTCCTAAAAACATCGCAAAACCTATATCTGAAAAATGCGATACCAAATTAATTATTTGTCAGGGAGATACCATAACAGGTAAACAACTATCTAGTCTCTCAAATATAACTAATAAAATAAGTCAACTTTTAAAAGAAACAAATCAAGAAAACTTAATTGAAAACATCGTTAACTCAATTGACAAATTTGACAGAACACAAGCAAATCTTGATGAATTAATTTTTTTATCGAAACTAGAAATACAAAGAGTTGAACCTATATTAAAAGAAATTACAATTGCTGCTAATCACTTAAATAACATTTTGTCTGCTATCGATGACGAAGAAACCCTTAATGACATTAAATTGACAATTAATGCTGCAAGATCTATTTCAACCAAAATAGATGATATGAGTGATGATTTTGAAAATTTAACGCAAGATAAAGAATTAACTAAATCTTTAAGAGATTTAACAATTGGACTTTCAAAATTCCTTAACGAAATTTATCCATAAGAAATATTTAGAATTCATTGATAGCATTTAAAGCCATAGCAGCGATTGCTTTATCTGTAGCTTTTGGCAATTGGACGTATTTCCCTTGAGCAGCCTCTGCTAATTCTTTACCAAATCCACTTGCTATAAATTTTCTCTCTGTATCAATTACTAAAAGTTTTATCCCGAGCATGGGATATTTTGCAGCGATGTCAAGAACTTCCTGTTTTAAATCAACATTTTCATTTTCGTTTTCTTTTCCCTCAACCTCATTTTGTCCTAGAGATAACCCTAATGGTACATTTCCTCGGCCATCAGTGATCCCCACAACAATTACTTGACCTATATCGCCTGTTGAAAGAGCATTTTTTGCAACTTTTGCTGATTGTGTTAATCCATGTGCCAAAGGGGATCCTCCACCACAAGGCATTGTTTCCAACCTTCTTTTTGCAGCAGTTATTGATCTTGTTGGAGGTAAAAGCACTTCGGCCTGATTACCTCTAAAAGGAATAAGAGCTACTTCATCTCTATTCTCATATGCTTCTGTCAAAAGTCTGATAACTGCACCTTTAGCACTTTGCATTCTATTGAGAGCCATAGAGCCACTAGCATCAACAAGAAAAATGACTAAAGCACCCGCCTTTTTTTGGAGAAGCTTTGCCCTAAAATCATTCTCTTCAATAACTATTGATTTATTAGGATACCTTAGTCTTCGTGATTTTTGATAAGGAGCTGCAGCTCGCAAAGTCGCATCTACCGCAATTCTTTTTACTTTACCTCTTGGAATTATAGGTTTCACATACCTTCCTCTACTATCACTGAATATCACTGATCTACTTCCGCTATTTCCTGCTTTTGCTTTGGCTGATGAAAAAAGTAACAAATCAGGATCAACCATACATGCCTCAGGATCTAAAATGAATTCTTCAGGTATTTCGGGAGTAGATTCTTCTTCTCCATCAGAATTATCTTCTTCTTGTTCTTGGTCTTCTTCATTATCATTTTCACTAGTCTCAGGTTCAGACTCTTCATTGTTTGATTGAGGCGGGGGTGGGGGACTCTGATCCTCTGGAGGGGGTGGTTGAATATCATCATCTTGTGGAGGTATTTGCATTGCTCGAGGAAGAATAACTAACCTTACCGCAACTTTTAGGTCTTCAGAATTTACATTCTCATCGCCTCGAAGAGCTGCATTTGCCTTTGCTACTTTAACTGCAAATAATTCTGGCCTATGCCCTTCTACTCCTCCTCTTAGAGCTTCATTTACTAAATAGGTTATTTGCTCTTTTGTTATCTTGACATCCTTTAACCATTGCCTTGCCAAAATTAATTGCGTAGATAAATTATCAGATTCTTCAGACCATTTTTCGGAAAATTTAATATTATTTTCTGCATGTGATAAAACAGATTTTGTAATATCAACTCTTTGAGCATTATCAATAGATTGATCTGCGGAAAGCACGATAGCAAAACGATCTAAAACATGATCTCTTAAAGCACCCTCTTCAGGATTATAAGTTGCTATTAAAAGTGACTTACAAGGATGAGAAAGACTTAAACCATCTCTTTCAATATTATTTTTCTCTCTTCCCGTAGCTTCAAGAATTAAATTTACAATACCATCATCCAATAAATTTATATCGTCTACATAAAGAACACCTCTATGAGCCTCTGCCAAAATTCCAGGCTGAAAAACTTGCTCCCCCGTACTCAATGATGCAGCGACGTCAATTGATCCAACAAGTCTGTCTTCAGTTATGCCGATGGGAACTTGAATAAATGGTGCCTCTCTTACTTTTTTTGGAATTTCTTCAATATGATTCAAAAAATCACTTCCAATTGCCTCAATTAACAATTTATTAGTGCTAATATCCCATTCCGCTGGTTTATCTGGATCTAGGTTCCTACCAATAGGTCTTAATGAAGTTCCATTATTTTTCTCAGTTAGCTTTTCCAGTAATAATTCATTATCTAATACCTCAATAGGAGGAAGTAAAGTATGTAAACCCCGTGCTAATACTGACTTACCAGTACCTCTCCCGCCAGCAATAATCACTCCCCCTAAACTGGGATCAACTGCTGCCAAAAGTAAAGATAATTTCAATAAGCTATGACCTGTAATTGCGGCCAAAGGAAAAGCTCTAAAAGAATCCTTTGACTTCATTAAATCTTTTATTTCTCCTTTTTCTTTTAACTCGGGGTTCAAAATCACTTTAAAAATGCCTGATATAGAATTTATCCAATAACTTTGTTTTTTGTAGTGGAATTATCAAATCTTAATATCAAAAATGGACTATGTATATCCCTCGGAGCAAATATTGATAGTAAATTCGGAAGCCCTCTTAAGTCACTATTAATTTGCAAACCCAAAATAGAAGGAATAATAAATGAGTGGGGAGATAGTTCCAACGAAAAAAAAGAAGAGAAAAGCAAATTTCATGCAAACTTTTTTTGGTCATCAATTTATGAGACATTACCTCATGGTGTTGAAAATGAGCAGCCAAATTATTTAAATACTTTATTACTTATAAAAAGTAATTCTTTCCCTAAACCATCAAATAAAAACGCGAAATTACTTTTAAAAGAGCTAAAAAAGTTGGAGAGATTTTTCGGACGAGAAGAGACACCAAAGGGTAAGAAATGGCTATCAAGATGTCTCGATTTAGATATTCTTTGGTGGGAAGATTTTTATACGGTCGACGAGGAATTAACATTACCTCACCCTAGATTCATGAATCGGAATTTCGTTATTACACCTTTATCTGAAATCTTAAGTAGAAGCCAAAAAATCACAAAGTTTGATGACCCAAAATGGTCTATTAATTGATTTACAAAACCAAAAAATAACTGTTAGGCTATTTTTATTTAAAAATTATGGGCAACAAAAACCTTATAAAAAGATCCATTTTTAAAGAAAAAATATCTGAGTTAAAGTCAAAAAAATTTAGTTTCGAAATAGATAGAATTGAGCTTCCAAATGGACATGAAGGTGAATATGGATACATTAAGCATCCTGGAGCAGCATTAGCCGTACCTATTACTAAAGACAATAAAGTTATTATTCTTCGGCAATATAGATTTGCTGTTTCAAGGTATTTATTAGAATTTCCAGCAGGTACTTTAGAAGTAGGTGAAACACCTATTAATTCAATTCAAAGAGAAATACAAGAAGAAACTGGATTCAGTGCAAACAAATGGGATGAACTAGGAACTCTTGTCCCTGCTCCTGGATATGCAGATGAAGAAATTTATTTATTTTTAGCTCGTGATTTAAACAAACTCAATTCGGAGGTCAAAGGAGATTTAGATGAAGATATAGAAGTTTTAATTTTAGATCCCGACGAACTAGATAATCTTATTTCTAGCGGGGATGAAATTCTTGACGCAAAAACTGTGACGGCTTGGTTTAGAGCTAAACAATTTTTAGATAAATTATGAATAAACCTAGAATACTTTTTTGGCATAGAAAGGATTTAAGAATATTTGATAATCAAGCTTTAATGAAAGCATTTTCTTTATCAAATGCTATTACTTCAACTTATATATTTGATAAAAATTACTCACACGATTTCAATGCAAGTTCAAGAGCTTGGTTTCTTGGAAATTCGCTTCAAGAATTAGGAAATAATTGGAAAAAAATGGGTAGTAGATTAATTATGGAAGAAGGTGATCCGGTATTAATAATTCCTCAATTAGCAAAGAAAATAGATGCTAAATTTGTTTTTTGGAATAGATCAATTGAACCTTATGAGATTAATCGCGATTTACAAATAAAAAAAAATTTAAAAGAACAAAATATTCAAGTTATTGAAACTTGGGATCACTTATTAGTAGAACCTTTAAAAATATTTTCCGGGAATAATAAACCTTATTCAGTTTATGGACCTTTTTATAAAAATCTTAAATCAAAAATGAATTTGTTAGGTTCATATGACCAAGATAAAGTTGTTTTCCAGTTTAAAGATATAGATAATAAACTCAAAGGAAGTAAGGCAATAAATTCATCTGATTCGGTTCTAGAGAAATTTATCAAAAATATCAAATTTCCTGGTTTGAATATTTGTCCATGTAGACCTGGAGAGAATGCAGCAGTAAAATTATTAGAAAATTTTATTAACGAAAAAAAAATATATACTTATAATTCGGCAAGAGATTTTCCTTCCCATAATGGGACATCATTTCTAAGTGCATCTCTCAGATTCGGCACAATCAGCATTAGAAAAGTTTGGAACGCTACATTAAATTTAAAATCAGATTTCGCAAATCAAGAAAATTACCTATCAATTGAAACTTGGCAAAAAGAACTTGTTTGGCGTGAATTTTATCAACATTGCTTATTCCATTTCCCAGAGCTAGAGAAAGGTCCATATAGAAAAAAATGGGATCACTTTCCATGGCAAAACAATAATGAATGGTTTCAACATTGGAGCAACGGAGAGACAGGAGTACCTATAGTTGATGCTGCAATGCGTCAACTAAATAGTACTGGCTGGATGCATAACAGATGTCGCATGATAGTCGCTTCATTTCTGGTAAAAGATCTTATGTGCAATTGGCAAATGGGCGAGAAAAAATTTATGGAGACTTTGGTTGATGGAGACTTAGCTGCAAATAATGGGGGATGGCAGTGGAGCGCCAGTAGCGGTATGGATCCAAAACCACTTAGAATTTTCAATCCATATACCCAAGCAAAAAAATTTGATCCTATTTGCGAATATATAAAATCTTGGATTCCTGAATTATCTAAAGTTTCAAATTCAAACTTATTAAATGGGGAGATATCTAATTTAGAAAAAAATAATTATTCAAGCCCTATTGTCAATCACAACATACAACAAAGATTATTTAAATCACTTTATGCAGAAATTTGAATTTCCTCTATACAATTCTTTAAAACTTTATTTAAATTTTCTGCTACATAAACTTGCTCTTCATAAGAAATTTCAGGAAACATTGGTAGACTTAGAACTTCAGTACAAAGCCTCTCTGTATTGGAAAGTTTTGTTCTAGAAAAATTTTTATTTTTATAAGCTATTTGCGCATGTATTGGAATTGGGTAATAAATAATTGAGTTAATACCTTTTTCAAAAAGTTGATGTTTTACCAAATTCCTTAAGGAGTAGTATTTTTTGAAATCAGTATCAAATAAATTTGAAATATCTTGATTTAAAAAATATTTATCGTTTCTTAATTTGATGACAAATTGATTCCAAGAATGGGAAATTGAATCAGAGCTTATTTTTGGAAAACTAATAAATGGATTTTTTTCTAACAACTTAAGATAATTATTGGCGATTTTTTGGCGATTATTAATCCACTTAGAAATATATTTAATTTTGATATTTAATATGGCAGCTTGAATAGTATCAAGTCTGCTGTTATATCCAATTTGAGTATGGTGATATCTTATTGGACTACCATGAAGAGCTAGTTCTCTAATTTTTTTGGCAATCTTCTGATCTGAAGTTGTTACTGCTCCACCATCTCCAGCAGCTCCTAAATTCTTAGTAGGGAAAAAACTAAAACAACCTATATCACCGATACTACCAACTTTAGAATTTCCCCAAATTGTGCATGTTGCCTGAGCACAATCTTCGATTACTTTTAAGTCATATTTATTGGCCAATGATTTTATTAAAGTCATATTAACTGCATTTCCAAATAAATGAACTGGCATAATTGCCTTGGTATTAGTATTTATTTCTTGTTCTATTAGTTTGGTATTAATGAGATAAGTTTCAGGATCTATATCTACCAAAATAGGATTAGCACCAACTGCACTAATAGCCTCTGCAGTCGCAAAAAAGCTAAAAGATGAGGTAATAACTTCGTCACCAACACCAATATCTAATGCGCGCAAAGCTAACACTAAAGCGTCAGTTCCACTGTTACATCCAATAGTATTTTCAACACCAATCAGATTAGAAAAACTCTCCTCAAACTGGTCAATCTCTTGTCCCCCAATATACTGGCCCCCTTTTAAAACTTTAAAAACCTCAGTCTCAATTTCAGAGCCAATTTCTTGGTACTGCCTACTTAGAGTGAATGGAGGTATCTGCATAATAAATATATTAACCCTAAACCATATTTCTATGGGTAAAAAAACATTTTAATTCATTTAAACCAACTCGGTTCTTTACCAGGAGTCCATTTAATATTGCAACCTAAAGAGGGCATTTGATTTGAAGGATAAGAATTATCTTTATTCAAATCTCTTACAGCAGTACGCAAATCTTTTCCAGAAAGAGGGATATTATTGCCTGGTCTACTATCGTCTAATTGGCCATGATAAAACAATAAAAAATCACCATCTCCTTTATTTGAAAAAAGATAAAAATCTGGGGTGCAAGCCGCTTTTAATGCCTTAGCAAAATTTTGATTTTTATCATATAGATAAGGAAAACTCCATCCCTGTGATTTTGCTTGTAATCTCAAATTTTTAGGAGAATCTGAGGGATGAGTGACAATATTATTACTAGAAATTGCTACAGTTTGAACTGTATTTTCAATTTCTTTACTCAAGGTAGAAATCTGATTCTCAATATATTTAACAAATGGGCAATGGGCACAAATAAACATCAAAAGTAAATGCCGATTATCTAGATTATGAGAATTAAAATATTGATTATTTGGAGAATTAGCATTTAACATCTGGAAATTAGGTAATTGAAATCCTAATTCCAAAACCATAGAATTTGTTCTGACCATGTTCAAGTTAAATATTCGTTGATATTTGAAAATTATTGTATATTTTGCAGTAATCCGTAAAGATAGGTCCTTTTATATAGGAGAATAATAGAAACAATAAACAAAATGCTTCTTAATCTAACTGGCAAAAAAATTCTTGTTACGGGAATTGCCAACAATCGTTCAATAGCATGGGGTATCGCTCAACAACTTTCAAAAGCTGGAGCAGAACTTGGAATCACATATTTGCCTGACGATAAGGGAAGATTTGAATCTAAAGTTAGAGAACTAACTGAACCTTTAAATCCATCGTTATTTTTGCCTCTTGATGTTCAAAATCCAGCTCAAATTGAAGAAATCTTTAAAAATATAAAAAACAATTGGGGGCAAATTGACGGATTAGTTCACTGCTTAGCATTTGCAGGACGCGATGAATTGATTGGAGATTATAGTGCTACCACTTCAGAGGGTTTTGATAGGGCTCTTAATATAAGTGCGTATTCTTTAGCACCTTTATGTAAAGCAGCAAAACCACTTTTTAGTGATGGTGCGGGCGTTGTCTCATTAACTTATTTAGGATCAGAAAGAGCGATCCCTAACTATAACGTTATGGGAGTAGCTAAAGCAGCTTTAGAAGCTTCAGTCAGATATCTTTCTGCAGAACTTGGTCCAGAAAAACAAGTCAGAGTTAATGCAATAAGTGCTGGACCTATAAGAACACTTGCGAGTTCTGCTATAGGTGGCATTTTAGATATGATTCACAATGTTGAAGAAAAGGCTCCTTTACGCCGAACAGTCACTCAAACAGAGGTAGGCAATACTGCTGCTTTTTTATTAAGTGATCTCTCTAGCGGCATTTCAGGCCAAACAATTTATGTTGATGCGGGTTACTGCATTAATGGAATGTAAACTAATTTTTTTGCATAAAAATGTCATCTTTAAGGCAATCTGAAATAAAAAGAAAAACGAATGAAACAGATATTTCTGTATTTATAAACTTAGATGGAAATGGAATTTCTGAGATTGATACCGGAATACCATTCTTAGATCATATGCTTAATCAAATATCCAGTCATGGTTTGTTCGATTTAAAAATAAAAGCAATTGGAGATACTCATATTGATGATCATCATACAAATGAAGATGTAGGAATTGCATTAGGCAAAGCATTTTCAAAGGCCTTGGGAGAAAGAAAAGGAATAAGCAGATTTGGACATTTCTTTGCCCCATTAGATGAAGCATTAGTTCAAGTCACTTTAGACTGTTCTGGCAGGCCTCATTTATCATATGATCTTCAATTAAAAGCTCCAAGAATAGGAAGTTATGATACTGAATTAGTAAAAGAGTTTTTTATTGCCTTTGTTAATAACAGCGGTATTACCCTGCATATTAATCAAATACAAGGTAGTAATTCACATCATATAGTTGAGGCTTGTTTTAAAGCTTTTTCAAGAGCAATGCGAATGGCTACCGAAATAGATCTAAGAAGATCTGATTCAATTCCAAGCAGTAAAGGAATGCTCGAAAAACAATAAAATTAGAATTTTTTCGAATCAGCCACAATTCAGTTGATTTTTGGCGAAAATAGATTGAAAGACCCTTTTTTATTGTGACTAATTTACAAGATAAAAAAATTGATAAAATTACAAGCTTTAATAAAGAAGATTGGTCCAGTGCATATCAAAATGTAGAAAAAGAGCTAACGAAGAAACCTCTAACAATTAGCAAAGGTAAGAATATTGAAAGTTTAAATGGAACATTATTAAGAAATGGACCAGGGATATTAGAGAGAGGAGGACAATGGGTACATCATCCATTTGATGGTGATGGTATGATCACATCCATAAAATTTGAAAATGGTAAGCCATTCTTCACAAATAGATTCGTTAAAACTAAAGGCTATTTAGAAGAAGAAAAAATTAATAAATTTATTTATAGAGGTGTTTTTGGGACCAAAAAAAGTGGAGGAATTATAAATAATGCACTTGATCTTAAATTTAAGAATATCGCTAATACTCATGTCGTTAAATTAGGAGATGAAATTCTCGCATTATGGGAAGCAGCTGGGCCACATGCATTGGATCCTGATAGTCTTGACACTTTTGGTTTAACAACATTAAAGGGGGCACTGAAGCCTAATGAAGCATTCAGTGCTCATCCCAAAACAGACCTAAATTCGAACGCATCTCCAGAACTTTTAGTCACTTTTGGAGTACAAACGGGGCCAAAAAGTACCATTAGATTAATGGAATTTAATAATGCTGGTGAAAATGCTGGTGAGCTCATTATCGATAGAAGAGATACCTTTAATGGATTTGCATTCCTTCATGATTTTGCAATTACAACTAATTGGGCAATATTCTTACAGAATGCTATCGATTTCAATCCTCTGCCATTTGTTATGGGCCAAAAAGGGGCAGCACAATGTTTAAAATCGAACCCAAAGAAAAAGGCAAAGTTTTTTATCATACCAAGAGAAAGTGGATTATTTAGAGGGCAGCCACCTTTAACAATCGATGCACCAGAAGGATTTGTTTTTCATCATGTAAACGCTTTTGAAAAAGATTCCAAAATCATATTAGATAGTATTTTTTATGATGATTTCCCATCAGTTGGACCAGACGAGAATTTTAGGGATATTGACTTTGATAAATATCCAGAAGGAAAACTGAAAAGATCAACTATTGATCTAAAGAAAAAAACTAGTGAACTCAAAACTTTAAGTGAACAATGTTGTGAATTTGCTGTTGTTAATCCTAAAAACTTAGGATTAAAAGCAACTTTTAGTTGGATGGCAACCACATCTCAAAAGCATGGGAACGCTCCACTTCAAGCAATAAAAAAAATAAATTTAACCTCAATGGAAGAGATTTCTTGGTCAGCAGGTCCAAGTGGATTCGTAAGTGAACCAATTTTTGTTCCATCAGAAAACTCTACAAAAGAAGATGAGGGATTTTTATTTATACTTCTCTGGAACGGAGAACGAAGAGGAAGCGATTTAGTAATATTAGACGCAAAAGACTTAAAAGAATTAGCTGTTTATAAATTACCCATTTCAATTCCCCATGGCCTTCATGGATCTTGGGTTAATTGAATTTAAGAAAAAATTTCAATTAGATCAGGAATAATTTTTTTTAATGCTTGACCTCTATGACTACAAGTGTCTTTAATATCATTATTCATTTCTGCAAAAGTTAATCTGGTAGAATTCTCCTCAAAAATTGGGTCGTACCCAAAACCACCGTGCCCTCTCGGGTTTAGAATTATTTTGCCATGACATTTAGCCTCAGATTCTATAATAACTTCACCATTTGGGGAACAAACACAAATATTGGCGATAAAGAAAGCACTTCTATTCTGAACTCCATCAAGTTCTTTTAAAACTCGTTCAATTCTCTTCTGATCATTTTCTGCATATCTAGATGAGTAAATACCAGGTTTACCATCTAATGCTTCAATACAAATTCCTGAATCATCTGCTATTGAGAAATTATTTATTTTTCTCGAAACTTCACTAGCTTTTTTAATTGCATTATCTCTAAATGTCAATCCATCCTCTTCAACTTCTAATGATTCTGGCTGGAGTAGTAATTTACAATTAACTCCAGCAAGCAATTTCTTATATTCTTCAATTTTACCTTTGTTCTTACTCGCTAAATATAAATTTTTCACCTTTATTTCCCTGCTAACTTTATAAATACTTGCCCCCACTCTAATAAATCATTTAAATAACATTCTTCTGGTGCCTCACAATATAACCTTAAAAGAGGTTCAGTTCCTGAAAACCTAAAAAGGAGCCAAAAATTGTTATCAATTCTCAACTTTATTCCATCAATCTTTGAGATACTTTTTAACTTGTGATTATTAATATTCTCCGGAATATTATGTATGATAAATTCTTTTACATTATTTTTTTCTGCCTGATTTGGAAATTTAATATCAATTCTTTTATAAAAACTTGGCCCAAAATCTTTTTGTATTTCATCTAAGGTTTCATATAAATATTGAGATTTTTCAGCAATTCCATTTAATAAAACCATCGCTGCATATAGAGCATCCCTTTCAGGCATAAAGTCACCAAAACCTACTCCCCCAGACTCCTCTCCTCCAATAAATATTTTCTCTTTAATCATTTTTTCAGCAATATATTTAAAGCCGACTGGAAGTTCAAAAACATCTCTATTTTGACTCTCTGATATATTTTTAATAATATCTGAACCACTAACAGTCTTTAAAACTGGATAAGAATTATTTTTAATTTCACCCAAATAGCTAATAAAGTATGGGAGTAAATTCTGCGTACTAGAGTATCTTCCTTTTTCATCAATTGCCGCAATTCTATCACCATCACCATCGAATATAATTCCTAGAGTTTTTACTTCATTTGTTGAATTTTTCATTAGTGTTTGATTTAGATCATCTACATAATTTAAAAGAGGTTCAGGAGGTTTTCCTCCAAAAAAAGGATCAGCATCTTTTCTGATTTCTGAAATAACTTCTGAATCATAAGACGCAAAAATTTCAGCCATACAATTTGCAGCTGAACCATGCATAGAATCTACAAAAATTCTTAATTTCATTGTTTTCAATCTATTGGAAATAAAGTCAATATCAAAAAGGGATTTAATTCTATCTAAATGAAATTTCTTAATATCTACCAATTGATTAACACCATCTATTTTTTCAATTGAATTTCCAAGCATTAATCTTTTCTCAATTTCACTCGTAAAAGATTCGTCAACAGAACATCCATTAAAGCTTTTTATTTTCAAACCTAGCCAATTATATGGATTATGACTGGCTGTAATTACTAACGCTCCAAGACAACCTACTTCTTTGGCATAGAAACTACAAGAGGGTGTTGTAACAAAGCTATTAGCTAAGATCGGTTCGAAACCACATCCTCTTACGAAAGGAACTATTTGCTTGGCAAATTCACTTGCCATAAACCTACGATCATATCCAATTATAATTTTCTTTGAATTAACTTTTTTATAGTATTGATAATGCAACTCCTGACATGCAGCAACAACAACTCTTGAAAGATTGGATAAATTAAAATCAAATCCAATAATTCCTCTCCACCCATCTGTTCCAAATTTTATCTTATCTAATTTATCAGCTGTCAAATTTAAAAGTTCCCTGATTTCTTTTAATTATCTATACTAATTTATTATGAGTAAATTTTAAAACCTCCCTTAAAAAATAATTTGAATTCTCTTCATTTAAAAAGTTTTATAAGATGCAAAAGAAAAGCATGGCTAGATTTTAAGGGCAAAAAATCTTATGAAGTTTGGTCTCCCCATAAAGCTATAGATAAAATTAATCAGTTTCAAATTTTCTCTGAATTTTGTAATAGTGAAATTTATACAGGATTAAAAGCATGCAAAAATGGTTATCAAGGGGTAATTGGATTAAAAATCAAGGGTAATCTTTTCCAAAATATTAAAGCAGAGATACGTCCACAATTACTTGTAAAGACTAAAGGTAAAAGTAAATGGGGACATTATAAATATTTACCTGCTGTTTATAAGTTAGGCCACAAAACCACTAAAGAACATATATTCGACTTAGCTTTTAGTTCTGTACTATTGGAAACTTTTCAAGAATCTAAAATTGAAAAAGGATTAGTAATTTCAAGTTTTAATAAAAAAGTTAATGTTGAAGAAATTTATTTAAATAAAAAATTAAGAAAAAAAGTTTTGAATGTTTTATTGAGCTTGAATGAATGCTTGGGGGGATTTATGCCAGAAATAACTCAAGATAGAAAAAAATGTACTATTTGTTCATGGCAAAAATTTTGTGACAAAGAAGCAAAAGAAAATGGATATCTAACAGATATAGATGGAATAGGATCCAAAACGGCTTCATTACTCATAAACAATGGAATATCTGACACCCAAACATTAGCTTCATATAGCGAAAAACAACTTGGAGAGAAATTATCTAAATTCAACGATCAAAAGTATGAAAAAGCATCCGTATTTGTAAAGCAAGCAAAAGCTTACATTTCTGGAAAACCATATCGCATTCCATATAAAAATGATGCATATGATCTACTAGAAAAAACATGTTCGGGATTTTATATATTTGATATTGAGTCAAATCCAGATGATAAGCATGACTTTTTATATGGTTTTTTAAAAATAAATAATTTATTTACAAAAAAAGAAGATCTTATTTATAAACCAATTTTAAATCTCAAAAACAATAAAGGAGAATCTTACAGAAAAATTATTGAAATACTTTTTTCACAGAAGGAATGGCCAGTTTTACATTACGGAGAAACTGAAAAAATAGCAATAATTAATATCGCTAAAAACCTTAATTTTAGTTTTGAAGAAATTGATTCACTTGCCTCAAGATTTATAGATTTACATACCTTAATAAGAAAGTCTTGGATATTACCATTAAAAAACTATGGCCTAAAAACTGTTTCTAATTGGCTTGGATTTAAATGGATGCAGAAAAATGTAAGTGGCTCGAAAGCCCTTTATTGGTGGATTCAATATCAAATTACAAAAAACGAAATATTTTTAAAAAAAATTATCCAATATAACAAAGATGATTGTTTGGCTACTCTAAAAATTGCAGAATATTTAATCAAAAATCAACTAAAGAAAAATTGATCCTACAGATTTATTAACAATAATTTTTCCAAAAATTTCTGAAAAAAAATAACTTCCTTCCTCTAAATATTTTCTTTTTATCATTGCTAAACCTTTTATTTGAGAATCTGATTTAAAAAAACTAGTGATTTTACCTACAGATACACCTTTGCTTGAATTTATGTATAAATTTTTATCTTCAGAGTCTAAATTCAAATTAGATTCAATTGATTCCCAAGTTCTTATTTCCTGTTTTAAAGAAGAAACGTTTTTTATTTTTGACATTGTTTCTTGTCCTAAATAACAACCTTTATTAAAATCTATAAGATCTTGTAATCCAAGCTCAAGAGGATTATTTTTTCCGTTTATTTCCATTTCTAATGATGGTATTGCCTGATTAATCTTCCAAAGTTTTAATTCATTTAGATTTAGTAAATTTAGTTTATTTTTATATATTTCAAATTCTTTATCTTCTGTTTTGAAGAAAGTAGGCTCATAAGTTCTCCATGAACTAGATTCATCAATTTCCTGAATTCTATTCATCAAGAAAGGTTCACTTAGAAGTACATCGTCCGCTGGAAAAATAATTTGATTAAAGTAATCAATTATTTCATTAGTTTTACCCGCCAAGATAATTACTTCTATGTTTCTTTCTAAAAAAATAATTTCAATTAATGACCTCAGAACTCCATTTGGAGTTAACCAACAAGTTTTGATAATTTTATTTTCTGAATTAAGAATATTACCAGTTGTTATTCCATTCAAAAATTTTCTAGCATCTTTTCCAGTAACAGAAAAACAATCAAATTTTTCGAGCCAAAACTTTTTTTTTATATCTTGCATCTTGAAATAATTATAAAAAGTCTTTTATTGTAAAAAGACTCTTTAATTTAACATTTTCATCTTCAAGGGCTTCTAATCCCCCTTCTTGCCTATCAACTATAGACAAAACTTCCTCAACAACATAATTATTTTCACGTAACTTATTTATAGCTTTTATTACTGAACCAGCAGTTGTAACAACATCCTCTAAGACAGTTACCAAAGTTCCTTCTTCTAATGTAGGGCCCTCTATTCCAGCTTTGGTACCGTATTTTTTGATTTCTTTCCGAATTATTAAACCATCAAGGTCTTGGCCATACAAAGCTGCTTTAACAATTAATCCACTTACTATGGGATCTGCACCTAATGTAAGTCCTGCTACAGCTTTTGACCTTGTGTCCTTTAACTCTAAAAATAAATCACTTATTAAGTTTAAGCCTTCGCCATTTAATGATACTGGTTTACAGTTCAAGTAATGACTGCTTTTTTTTCCTGAAGATAAAGTGAAGTTGCCTTTCTTGTAAGATTTTTCAATTAACTGTTTTAACAATTTTGCTTTATTTAAATCATACTTTTCCGAAAATTTGCCCATTAGTAGAAGTTAAATTTATATTTAAAGATTAGAAGAAAAAAAGAAATCTCACAAAACTTCCTAATGAGGTGTTTTTTGAAATATTATTTTTATATTGTATATTGAAATTCAATGTAATTAAAATTACATGAATTTCCTTGGGGGTGTAGCAATCTGGTGAATGCACCAAACTCATAATTTGGCTAAGGCGAGTTCGATCCTCGCCACCCCCATTATTCATTTGTCATTGAATGAAAATAACTCTACTTTTATTTCTTTTATTTTTACCAGCTTTTTTCGCAGCGAGTGAACTCTCTTTTTTATTAATAAGGCCAAGCAAAGTTTTAAGGTTAATAGAAGAAAAAAAGAAAGGAGCATTTTCAATTTTAAAAATTCAAAAACGCTTTAGATCTTCATTAATTGCTTCTCAATTTGGAGTCACAATTTCATTAATTTCAATTGGATGGCTAAGCAATAACCTCGCTAATGATTATTGGAAAAGCAATATTTTATCAAATAGATTTTATGATCTTCTATTATTTTTATTTGTTGTTTTAGTTGTTACTCTTATTTCTGGACTAATTCCAAAAGCTTTAGTAATTAATAATCCAGAATCTGCTGCATTAAGGTTAACTACTATATTCGATGCAGTAAGAAAAGCTATGAATCCAATAGTGAAAATAATAGAATTTTTTGCTAGCGCCTGTTTAGGCTTGTTCAATTTAAATAACAAATGGGATTCTTTAAACTCGGGTTTATCTGCTGGAGAATTAGAAACTCTTATAGAAACAGATAACGTAACAGGTTTAAAGCCAGATGAAAAGAATATTCTTGAAGGAGTTTTTGCTTTAAAAGATACACAGGTTAAAGAAGTGATGATTCCAAGATCTGAAATGGTAACTTTGCCAAAAAATATAACCTTTTCAGAACTTATGAAACAAGTAGATAAAACTCGACATGCTCGCTTCTTTGTAATTGGTGAGTCTTTAGATGATGTATTAGGTGTATTAGATTTGCGGTATCTAGCTAAACCAATATCAAAAGGTGAAATGGAAGCTGATACTTTATTAGAGCCATTCCTTTTACCCGTAACAAAAATAATAGAAACATGTTCACTAGCAGAAATATTTCCAATAGTAAGAGACTACAATCCGTTCTTACTAGTAGTTGATGAACACGGTGGAACAGAGGGACTTATAACTGCAGCTGATCTAAATGGCGAAATAGTTGGAGAGGAAATGCTCAATAATAGAATTTATTCAGACATGAGAATGTTAGATAATTTCTCTAAAAAATGGTCAATAGCTGGAAAATCAGAAATTATTGAAATCAATAAAAAGTTAGGATGTTCTATTCCAGAAGGTCCTGATTATCATACTCTTGCTGGATTTATGTTAGAAAAATTTCAAATGGTTCCAAAAATTGGTGACGTTTTAGATTTTAATAACATTAAATTTGAAGTTATTTCTATGTCAGGTCCAAAAATTGATCGTGTTAAAATAATCCTTCCCAAAAGCTAAATGTGACTCCCCATAGAGGATAATGATAATAAATATATGGATTTTAAATTATGCAACCAACCTCATCACCCGTAAAGGTTGGAGTCATAGGTATAGGGAATATGGGCTGGCATCATGCTCGAGTACTAAGTTTACTCAAAGATGCGCAACTCATTGGAGTCGCAGATCCAAATGAAGAGAGAGGTAAATTAGCTATTGATCAATTTCAATGTGAATGGTTCAAAAATTATAAGGACTTAATTCCAAAAGTTGATGCTATCTGTATTGCTGTCCCAACACTTCTTCATCACAAAGTAGGACTAGATTGCCTTAAGGGAGGTGCTAACGTTCTCATTGAAAAGCCAATTGCCGCTAACGAGTTGGAAGCAAAATCTTTAATAGAGGCGGCTAATGCAAGTAACTGTCTATTACAAGTTGGACATATTGAAAGATTTAATCCTGCTTTTAGAGAATTAAATAAAATAGTAAATAATGAAGAAATTGTTGTTTTAGAAGCAAGGAGGCACAGTCCTCATGCAGATAGAGCAAATGATGTATCTGTAGTAATGGATTTAATGATTCATGACATTGATCTTATTTTGGAGCTTGTAAACTCAAAAATACAAAAATTAGCAGCAGTTGGAGGAAGAAATAGTGAAGGATTAATAGATTATGTCAATGCTACTTTAGTTTTTAAAAATAATGTTATTGCAAGCCTAACTGCAAGCAAAATGAGTCACAAAAAAATTAGAAATTTAAGTGCTCACTGCCAAAATGGCTTAGTAGAAACTGATTTCTTAAATCACTCTTTACAAATCCATCGAAAGTCTCATGAATCGTACACAGCAGAGCATGGAGAATTAGTTTATAGAAATGATGGATATGTCGAAGAAGTTAGCACAACCTCCATTGAACCTCTTTATGCAGAACTGGAGCATTTTCTTAAATGCGTTCAGGGCAAAGAGATGCCTGAGGTAGACGGTGAGCAAGCCTCAAGGGCATTAAAAATTGCTGATTTTATAGAGAGTGCTGTAGATAATTCTGGAGATGCGATTTTACTTGAAAATCCCTTCTAATAAAACAATCTAAACTAAAAGAATTTTATTTAAATCCAACTGCAGCTTGCCAAACAAATACCAATAAAAAGAAAAATAAAGGAATAAGTGGAAGAACATCAACAGTTGGAGCAAAGGCTTTGTAAGCCTCGGGCAATTCAGCGAATGTATTAAATAGAGTGAGCACCTTTTTTGATAATTTAATTAATTATGATAAGACGCTACCACGTATAGTGAGCATTAGAGGATGTTTTCCAAGGAGCGAAATCATTTGTAAAACAATTATCTCTAATTGCAGTAGAAATTGCATTGGTAAATCTTATTAAATGAGCAATATTATGCAAACTTATGAGAGTTAGGCCTAATATTTCGTCATTTCTAATTAGATGATGCAAATATGCTCGAGAATAGGATTTACATGTCTCGCATTTACAAGTTTTGTCAATTGGAGAAAAGTCATTTTTATATCGAGCATTTCGCAAATTCAATCTTTCATCATTAAAAAATGCAGTCCCATGTCTTCCTAGTCTTGTAGGCAAAACACAGTCAAATATATCGAATCCATTAGCAACAGCTAAAGAAATTTCTCTTAACGAGCCAATTCCCATTAAATATCTTGGTTTATTTATTGGTAAGAATTTCGGGACGTAATTAATTACACTATGTATTTCTTCAACTGCCTCGCCAACACTAACACCTCCCACTGCTATTCCAGGCAGATCAAAAGAACTCGTATATTTTGCGCTATATTCCCTCAATCTCGGATACCTACCGCCTTGAACTATACCGAATAGTGCTTGATTAGATTTCTGATGAGTCTCGACACATTTTTGCAACCATGAATGAGTTCTTTGTAAAGAGTCCTCAATATCATTTTCGCTAGCTGTATGGGGAGGACAATGATCAAAAGCCATCGCAACATCCGATCCAAGATCCATTTGAATTTGTATTACTTTTTCAGGTGATAAAAATACATGACTACCATCTCTTGGATTTTTAAATTCCACTCCTTTATCAGAAATATTGTTTAATTTAGCCAAACTAAAAACTTGATATCCTCCTGAATCAGTAAGAATAGGCTTAGGCCAATTCATGAACTTATGTATACCGCCAGATTCTTTAACTAATTTTTCTCCAGGTTGTAAATGAAGATGAAAGGTATTTGAGAGAATCATTTCAGATCCTGTGGAGGTTAACTGCTTAGATGAAATTCCTTTAACCGTTGCCAAAGTACCCACAGGCATAAATTTTGGCGTATTTACCTCACCATTAGGTGTATGAAATATACCAGTTCTTGCCTCTGTATTACTGCAATTCGATGTAATTTCAAATTCAAACACGATAATTTATAAAATTTTTTGATCCTTTTTCATTAATCTAGCCTATTATTGAATATTGAATCTATTTATATCTCATCAAAAAATATTTAATAAAAAATTTGGCAGGTTCTTGGATTTTCTATACGACATTTCCAAAGATACCCTTAATTAATCCCGAATTTAAAAATATTGCACAATTTGCGCCGCCTTTGGGATTTTTTATCGGAACAATACAGAGTTATATTTTTCTTTTTTTAAGAACAAATTCTTGGTCAATTTATGCATCTGCATTAATTTGTTTGGCTTCGGGATATTTAATTACTGGTGGTCTACACCTCGATGGTTTAATGGATACTTTCGATGGTATTTTTGCAGGTAAAAAGAGACGTTTAAAAGCAATGAAAGACAGTAAAGTTGGTTCCTTTGGCGTTCAAGCCTTAGTTTTTATAACTTTAATTCAAATTGCTTGCATACTGAAAATTCAAAACCTAATAATTTTTGTTTTACCTATCTGCTTATTTTGGGGGAGATTTTCAAATTTATTTTTTATAGAAAAGTTTAAATATATGAGTTATAAGAAAAAATCTATTAGTCACAAAAAGTTTTGGAATGGATTTAAAAAAGAATCTTTGATCTCCATGATTTTTCTTTTAATTTTTATTGCATACCAATTTGTTTCAATTACATCCCAAGCAATATTAATTAAATTTTTAATTCTTATTTTGATTGGTATTTTTCTAAGCTATTTTATCCCACACATACTAGGTAATAAAATTGGAGGCTTCAATGGAGATGCATGCGGTGCAAGTGTTGTACTCGTTGAAACTGCAATGTTGTTTATGCATGCAATTCTTTTATAGGTAGTTCAAGATAGAAAATATTTTTCTTCTTAAGATTTTTTGTTTTCTCTGTATTATCAATCGAGTTATTTTCCAGCAATCTCAAATCTCCTCCAATTTGTTTTGCTAATTTCCTCGCCAAAAAAAGTCCCACTCCAGTACCGTCCTTCTTTTTAGCGGCAGATCCTCTAAAACCTTTTTCAAAAATTTTCTCTTTTTCATTTTTGTTTATTTTTTTACCATCATCAAATATACATAGTCCATTACTCATAATTGCAAGTCCAATTTCAGCATCTTTTTGGGCATATTTAAACGCATTTTCTAATAAATTGGCCACAATTTCAGCAATTACAGCATATTTTGCCTTCAATGGAGAAATAGTCCAATCTGGCCAAAGAGAAGGTTCAGTCCAATCTCTATTTTCTAAGTCCGCATTAGCTTTACCCCTTTCTAATATTGGCCTCAATAAACTCTTAACAGTTATGTCCTTTTTATTATCTAAATTTGGTGGTAATAATAATCTTTCGTCTCCAATTTCCAGAGGAAGTTGAATAGGTGAATTTAATTGCGCAAAAGAATCCATATATTGATTAATTTGTTTTTGCTCTATTATCATGCGTTCGACTATTTCAATAGAATCATCATCTGAACCAAGTCTTTTTATTAGTAATTTTGCATATGTCCTAATTGCGGCCAATGGATTCCTTAATTGATGGATTATGGCATTGACCTGATTTTTTAAATAATTGATTTCCTCATTTTTATTTTGACGTTCTAATTCGATAGAGACGCACTTAGCTAAAGATATTGAAAGCGCTTTTAATCTAGAATCAAGAGTTACTGGCCAATTCCCCCCTTCCAAATCAGTTTCTACCCTAAGAACGCCAAGTAAAATGTCGTTTTCTTGAAGCGGGTACCATCTTCTATTAGGCGATGAAACTTTTAGTGAAGGATCATCTTCTATTGATGTAAGTAGCCTATCAATTTGTGGCCATTGACCAATCATTTCAAAAGATGCTTTAGTTCCTTGCTTAGCTGAAGCAAGATACATAACTAAATTTGTCACGCCCATTGAGCAACCAAAACTCTCTAGCTGTTTATTAATTAGTTCTTCAAATTTTTTTGAAAGATTCATAATTAATGAAATTTTGAGTAATTTTTTTTAGAAAAAAATTGAAAAGGGCTTGTAAAATATGAAAAAAGTATTAAGATATATAAAGAGGTCTGACAATAGCCAGCCTTAAATATGAATATTTAATCATATTTTAAGCTACATCAGGGGTTGATGGGTCCTCTATGTAATTTGAAGTGAATTTAAAATCACATATATAAGATTAGTAAAAATAAATAAGACTAATCTCATTAATAATTTCAGGAGTACCAATCAATGTCAAAAAAAAGAAAAAGAATCAGCAGAAGAAGATTGGCTGGCCAAAGAGTAATGGCACATGTACCTATTTATCATATCGAAACTGGCAAACATAAACCAGTTACAGCAGCAAGAAGATTCATAGCTGAAAATGGTCTCTCTGCGCCATCAGTTTTCAATGTCAGAAGAAATGAACATACGACCGATAGGTTTTTTTGGGGTGAAAAAGGGTTATTTAGCGCCCAATATGCTGAAGAAAATCATTTTCTATTTCCATCACTAAAAGTTGTAGTTGAAGGAATTGGTGAAGAAAAAATATTTGAGGGTCTAGAACTTACTGCAGATGATTGGGAAGAGATTGAAGAATATGAATATGCTTTTGTTTAAAAAATATTACTTATATTTGAACTTATAAAATTAATTAAATTTGAATCAATTTGATGAAATCCATCGAATTCTAATAATTTACAAAATTTAGAAGACTTACTTTTTACCTTTTCATAAATAGTCCTAGAAGCATCTATGGGCACAACTTCATCTAATAAACCATGACTAATAATCAATGGCGAGATTTTTTCTCCCGGGACCCAGTTGGGATGAGGATAACCACTACAAGCAACAATTAATCCAAAATTTAACTTTAATCCCGCATCAATTGCCATTGCCGCCCCCTGAGAGAACCCCAACAAAATTGTTTTTCTTAGTGGAATCTGATTAGTGTCAAATTTTTTTAATGTAACTAAAAGTTTATTTACTTCAAGCTCAGCTCCATTCCAATCATGTGGGTATAATCCATACCACTGTCTTCCCTGACCACTTGGGTGTAATCCAGGCGCTCTCAATGAAATTACCTCAAAATCATGATTTATTTTTTCAGTCATCTCCTTTCCAAATGTTAAAAGGTCATCTGAATCAGCTCCCCAACCATGCATCAAAATAATTCTATGAGTTGCAGTTTGAGAGCTAATCGAGACAAATTCATGATTGATGGCATATTTCATGTTTATATTCTTAAGTAGGTATACTTTCCCATAATGTCTCCATTAGCTTTAGTAAGTGTCTCTGATAAAAAAAATATAATCCCGTTTTGTAAGGAATTGGTAGAACAATTTAATTATAAAATTTTATCAAGTGGAGGAACTGCAAAGCATCTTATAGAGGCTAAAATTCCAGTTGTTAAAGTTGCTGATTTTACTAATTCTCCAGAAATTCTTGGAGGAAGAGTTAAAACTTTACATCCAAAAATACACGGGGGAATTCTAGCTAACAGAACTGATGAGGAACATAAAAAAGATATAGAAGCTAACAATCTTGAGTTAATTGACTTAGTAGTTGTAAATTTATATCCTTTTAAAAAAACAGTCGATCAGGGAGCTAAATGGGAAGACGTTATTGAAAATATCGATATCGGAGGGCCATCTATGATTCGTTCTGCAGCTAAAAATCATAAAGATGTTTCCGTTTTAGTAGATCCTAGTCAGTATCAAAATTTTCTTGAAGAAAGTAAAAAAGGTGAATTGAAAGACTCATATAAAGCAAAATTAGCTCTTGAAGCTTTTCAACACACAGCAGACTATGACACTGCAATATCTAATTGGATAAGAAAAGAAAGAGATTTACAATCTTCCAAATATATTGAATCTTATCCACTAATCAAAACCTTAAGATATGGTGAGAATCCACATCAAAAAGCTTTCTGGTATGGTTTTAGTAACATTGGATGGAACTCAGCAGAACAATTACAAGGAAAAGACTTAAGTTATAACAATCTATTAGATCTAGAGTCGGCACTTTCAACAGTTTTAGAATTTGGCTACACAGAAAAAGATGAACTTACAACCGACATGTTTGCCTCTGTTATTTTAAAACACAATAATCCTTGTGGTGCCTCTATAAGTAATTCAGCTTCTAAAGCATTTTTGAATGCCTTGGAATGCGACTCTGTTAGTGCATTTGGAGGAATAGTTGCTTTTAATTCAAATGTCGATGGTGAGACCGCAATTCACCTCAAAGATATTTTCTTAGAGTGTGTCGTCGCTCCATCTTTTGATGAGGAAGCTTTAGAAATTTTAAAAGTTAAAAAGAATTTAAGAATTTTAAAGTTTTCAAAAGATCAACTTCCAAAAAAAAATCAAAATTCTACTAAATCAATAATGGGAGGATTACTAGTACAAGATAATGACGATAGTGAAGAAAAAAACGAAAATTGGATTTCAGTAACTAATAAAAATCCGAGTCGCCAAATTAACTTAGATCTAAATTTTGCATGGAGAATTTGTAAACACGTGAAATCTAATGCAATTGTTATTGCAAAAGACCAAAAAACTATTGGAATTGGAGCTGGACAAATGAATAGAGTTGGAGCAGCAAGAATTGCATTAAATGCAGCTGGAAGGTTATGTTCTGATGCTGTCTTGGCCAGCGATGGTTTTTTTCCATTTGCAGATACTGTAGAACTAGCAAATGAATATGGAATAAAAGCTATTATTCAACCAGGAGGAAGTGTAAGAGACCAAGAAAGTATTGATATGTGTAATTTAAAAGGAATCTCAATGGTATTTACGCAAAAAAGACACTTTTTACACTAAATTATGTTGATTTTGGATAATATGTAATCTTGTTAGTTTTTCTGAATAAAGATAACCTGCCTGGACCTGCACATAGAAAGTAGAGAGAAATAGCCCCATAAATAAAAGACAATTCGAAAGCATAATTATGACTTTCAACCACTGCCAGAGGAAAACCTTCTAGTCCAGTATCAAGGAGATGAAAATAAACTGCAAATGCCATGGTGGAGAATAGACCAAGAGAAGAAAGTCTCGCAAAAATCCCTAAAGCTAATCCAACTGGGCATACCAGTTGAGTAATTGCTGCTCCAAAAGTCCAAATAACAGGATCACCAGGCAAAAATGGGAAATACTTACCAACTACAAACTCGGCAAAACCCTGCGGATCCTGTAGTTTTTCTAGGCCATGATGAATCATCAAAGCACAAAAACCTATTCTTAAAACAAAAATCGATAGTTCTCCAAGGATATTTACTTCTGACCCTGAAGATGAATTGGCTACTACAACTTCAACTTTTTGTGGCGCTTTAGTTCTATTCATACTTGCAGTTTGAACCTGATTAGTTTGTGCTTTGTCTTCCATACTTCATTAATTTTTCATTATTCTAGTTAATAAAGTAGATCTTTTGGAATTATCTGACTAATAAATTAAAAAAACTAAGCAAATTTATAAATGAATAACAAATTCAAGAAGCAATATCAATTAACTTTTCAATAACATCCGCAACTACCTTATCAGGAGTGGATGCACCTGAGGTAATTCCAACATTAATTTTTCCACTAGGTAGAAAATCATTTTTAAGTTCTAATTCTGATCCAAGTGGTTTATGAAATATTGAGTTTTCTTTAACTGATATCCTCTCTGGCGTATCAATGTGAAAAGAAGAAATATTTTTATTAATTGCTATTTCTTGTAGGTGAGTAGTATTAGAAGAATTGAAGCCTCCAATAACTACTAAAATATCAAGGTCTTCATCAACCAAAGAGAACATTGCATCTTGCCTTTCTTCAGTTGCATCACAAATAGTATTAAAAGCTAAAAAGTGACTATTTAAATTTTCTGGTCCAAATTTCTTTAACATAGTCCTTTCAAAAACCTTTCCAATTTCCTCAGTTTCGCTCTTAAGCATAGTTGTCTGATTTGCAACTCCCACTCTATCTAAATCTTTATCAGGATCAAATCCATTAGAACAAGCTTTAGCAAATTTGTTCATAAACTCATTTCTATTACCTCTCCCCAGAATATATTCAGAAACGTAGTTCGCTTCTTCTAGATCAAGTACAACTAAATATTTACCTGCAAATGAACTTGTAGCGAGAGTCTCTTCGTGTTTAAATTTTCCGTGAATAATAGATGTGAAAACATGTTTTTTATGTTTTTCAACTGTATGCCAAACCTTTGAAACCCATGGACAAGTTGTATCAATGATATGACACCCTTTCTCATGCAAGAGTTTCATTTCTTGAACAGTAGCTCCGAAAGCAGGGAGTATAACAACATCCCCATTAGAAACTAAAGAAAAATCTTTAATTCCATTTTTAGCTGAGATAAATTTTACATTCATTTTTCTTAAATGATCATTCACCGAGGGATTATGAATTATTTCGTTTGTAATCCAAATATTCTCATTTGGGTAATGTCTTCTAGTTTCATAAGCCATTGCAACAGCTCTTTCAACTCCCCAACAGAAACCGAAAGCTTGGGCCAACTTTATATTTAGTCTGCCTTTAGTGTAAGTAAAATCATTATCCCTAATAGAACTTATCAAATCACTTTGGTAAGCTTCTTCTAACGCTTGAGCTCTTTTTGTTGGAGAATCGAAACCCCTCCTATTGTATCTATCAGAATGATGAAGAGATCTTCTAAAAGCTTGAGTGTCCATCTTTCTATATTACAACGTTTTAAATAATTTTTCGTAAAAAAAAGAAACCTGACATAAGTCAGGTTTCTTTAATCAATTTTCAGTTAGATTATTTAGCAGATGCAAAGTCAGGATATGCTTCCATTCCATGCTCTCCTATATCCAAGCCTTGAGTCTCTTCCTCTTCAGATACTCGGATTCCACCGAATAATCCTCCAATCACAGACCAGGCAATCCAGCAAGTAACTAGTGTCCAAATAGCATAAGCTGCGGCACCAAGAGCTTGAACTAGAAGAAGGGTAATACCTCCGCCATTGAACAATCCCATACCTGCTCCATCACCTTGTACAGCTGTACCCCAAAGGCCGATAACTACAGTACCCCATACACCACAGACTCCGTGAACAGAGAATGCACCTACAGGATCATCAATCTCAGCGGCATCAAGTGCTGCAACAGAAAATACAACGATAATTCCGCCTACTAGTCCTGCGAACCAAGCTCCAGCAAGAGTCATATCACCACAACCGGCAGTGATACTTACCAAACCAGCAAGGATACCGTTAATTATCATTGTAAGATCAGGCTTACCTGAAGTTAACGTTGAAACAATAGTTGCACCAATAGCTCCAGCTGCTGCTGCTAAAGTAGTTGTTACAGCAACGTATGGAACCCATTGATCCATAGCAAGTTGAGAACCAGGGTTAAAACCATACCAACCTATCCATAGAACTAATGCACCTAGAGTAGCTATAGCCATGTTGTGTCCCGGCATAGCTTGTGGTTTCCCATCAGAGTATTTGCCAATTCTTGGTCCAAGAAGCATAGCTCCTACAAGACCCGCCCATGCTCCAACTGAGTGAACAATTGAAGAACCAGCAAAATCAACAAAACCTAAAGAATCAAGCCAACCACCATTCCATTTCCAGCTACCAGCAATTGGATATATAAATGCAGTTAATACAACAGCAAAAACAACAAATTCTCCAAATTTAACTCTTTCAGCAACAAGACCGGAAACGATAGTTGCCGCAGTTCCTGCAAAAGCAGACTGGAACAAGAAATCAACAGTTGGGACTAATCCAGCATCAGTTACCATATCTGCAGTAACTGTTGGATCAAAAAATAAGCCGCCAAAATAAAGCCAACCGTCGGCAACACTTCCTCCGTACATTAATGAATAGCCGATAAACCAATAAGAAGTTACAGCTAGAGCAAATACAAAGAGGTTTTTAGCAAGAATGTTAACAGCGTTCTTAGAACGGCACATACCTGCCTCAACCATAGCGAAACCGGCGTTCATAAAGATCACTAGGATAGTAGCGATCAAAAGCCATAAATTGTTAGCAAGAAAAGCTGCATTCAACTCAGGTAAATCAGCTGCGTGAGCTGAAAGATTAAAAATACCTAAACCAAACAAAGCTAGGGGAACAGTTGCAAGCCACAACATAGAGCGGTTTGAACTAAATCCTCGAATACTCCTCAAAAGGAGCATAGGTCCATTTACAAGACTTGCATCTTGAAGTTTGGACCTAGAGCGCCTTTGAGGCGTTTGCAAAGCAGTGGTCATAAAAAAAAATTAGATCTGCAAAAAAACAGTTTTACTGTTTCCTTTCAAATTTAAATTTATTCAAAAAACTTATCAGTGTCTAGTAGTTGTTGATACCATTTTTATAGTTGCACCTTAAAAAATTATTTGTTAAATTAAAAAATTTTATTTTTAGAAGTTTCAAAATATCAAGATTTTATTTATTTCAAAGGTTTAATTCCTCTCCATGATATGTGGTCTTTATGAAATTCAAAGGAACAAGGAATCGTTATCATTCCTGCACTTAAAGATTCTCTAAAAAGGTTGCCGTACAAGGGATCTGCGTCATCTCCGGGGGCAAAAAAACAAGCGTCCTTTCTTGTAATACAAAGTACTAATACACTTTTACTTTCAGGAATTAATTCCTTTAATTCTATGAGGTGTTTTTGGCCTCTTTTCGTTACTGTATCAGGGAATAGAGCAACATTTTCTCTAATCCAAGTCGTATTTTTAACCTCAATGTAAATGTTACGATTATCAGGATTTGAAGATTTTGGAGTTAATAAAAAGTCAATTCTGCTTTTTTTATCTTTTCCATAAGGAACTTCAGATTTAATTGTCTCTATTTCTCCTATTATTTCGTCAAGCAAATTTTTCTCAATAACCTTTTTGATTAACTTATTTGCAAATAGAGTATTAATACCAACCCAAACCTCCTCATTTTTTGCATCTAAAACACATATCTGTTCCCAAGTAAAAGGTAATTTTCTTTTTGGAGAAGGGGAAAGGCTTATTCTTACCTTTGCTCCCTCACTCAAAAGTCCCTTCATTGGTCCTGTGTTGGCACAATGAGCAGTTACTACCTCTCCGCTCTCTAATTTTATATCTGCAAGAAACCTTTTATACCTCTTGATTAAAACTCCTTCAATTAATGGATCAAATTCAATTATCCGATCATTCATAAATATGTCGTTAGTTAAAAATCAAATATAATTGAAACTTAAACTTCTTGAAAAATTTAGACAAATCCAAATGCATTCATTTTTAAAAAATAATGTTTTTTCAATTTCATTTGGTACTAGTCTTAGTAAATTAGCTGGATGTATAAGACAAATATTTATAGCTGCTGCTTTTGGAATTGGAGTAACATACGACGCTTTTAATTATGCCTATATAATTCCAGGTTTTTTGTTAATAATCATTGGAGGGATTAATGGTCCCTTACATAACGCAGTCGTTGCAGTTCTAACTCCCCTTAACAAAAAAAATGGAGGAATTATTTTAACTCAAGTCAGCATAAAAATTTCAATATTATTTATTGGTTTAGCTATATTAATATACTTTAATTCTAATTTATTGATTCAATTATTAGCCCCTAATTTAAGTTACGAAGCTAAATCAATTGCCACTTACCAATTAAAAATACTTACACCTTGTATCCCTTTGTCTGGATTCATAGGTTTAAGCTTTGGCGCCTTAAATTCCCAAAGAAAATTCTTTTTATCAAGTATAAGTCCAGCGATAACAAGCCTAACTACTATTTTTTTTATTTTATTTAGTTGGATTATCAACAAAGAAAATGCATATTCTCATTTCTTTACTTATACGGGATTACTAGCTTATGCAACTTTGACCGGAACTTTAATTCAGTTTGTTGTTCAAATTTCGGAAATAAATAAAATCGGTCTCTTGAGATTAAAGTCAAACTTCCAATTATTTTATGATGAAGAGAGGAGGATTTTCAAACTAATTATTCCAGCATCTATTTCATCAGGTCTCAGTCAAATTAATGTTTTTATCGATATGTTTTTCGCTTCAAGTTTTCAAGGAGCAGCATCGGGACTAGCTTATGGAAACTTTCTGATACAAGCCCCATTAGGCATATTATCTAACTCTTTGATTTTGCCATTACTTCCAAAATTCTCTAAATTTAGAAGTGATAAAGACTATTTAGGCCTCCAAAAAAAATTGATCTCTGGAATAGAATACTGTTTCTTGACAACTATTTTTTTAGCCGCATTTTTCATAACATTTAATAATCAAATAGTACAGTTAGTTTTTCAGAGAGGATCTTTTGATTATATAGCTGCTTTAAAAGTAAAGAATATATTAATAGCTTATGGGGTTGGCATACCTTTTTATCTTTATAGAGATTTATTAGTAAGAACTTACTATTCAATAGAAAAAACAAACTTCCCTTTCAAGTCATCATTTGCAGGGATAATATTAAATATTTTTTTTGATTGGTTGTTAATTGGTGCCCCAATTAATAATTTTGGGAATCTCTCTCCATATAATTTTGGAGTAGTAGGAATAATTTTATCTTCAGTAATAGTCAACTTTATGGTTTGTATTTTGCTTTCTTTTAATCTGAGAAATGAAAATATCCACTTGCCTAACTTGGATTTATTAAGGAAAATTATCCTTATGTCATTAGCGGCATTTATAGATAGCACGCTTTGTTTTAGCATTCTTAAAACTACAAATAACTTCAATTCAAATCTAGGAGAATTTTTATTATTAATATTTGGATCTCTAACTTTTTTTGTAATCTATTTTTTTCTTACAAAATTCCTGAAAGTAAATAAATTTAAAGTTTATAAAAAAAAGATTTAGTTTTCAAAAAAACTTTCCAATATCTCCTCTAATTCTAGAATTTGTGAGTTAGTTATTAAATCGATCAGTGGAATACTTTTAACACCATCCCCTACTTTCACATTTATTGCTTTCAAACTTATTTTCGCAGCCTCCAATGGGTCTTGATTTTTATTGCTGATGCATTCAATAGCAAGGTTTCTAGCTAGACCAGCATCTCCAAGATATAAATTCCACTTTTCTATTTTTATAAAAACCTTTTCTGAAATAATATTTTCTAGATCACTTATTCGTACTTGAGAGTCCATAAATTAAAAATTTATTAAGTTGATTGTTTTGAAGTATCTTTAGGTTTTTTTATAATTACAAATATTAAATGCGAAGCTAAAAGAATTGACCAGAAAATTGCAAAATTATTAAAAAAAGCGATTTCATATTTAATTTCTTTTAAAAGCCAAGTACCACTTACTATCGCAGTAAATATCATACAGTGAATAACAAAATTTACTATTCGAGAAAAATGTTTATAGATGGGATCTTCTAAATCACCATTTCCGTACCACTTTATAGGCATATTAATAATTAGATTGTTAATAATAGATATTTTACCTGAAATCTAGTTGACTAAGAGACCCTGAAACAGAGATATTACATAATTATGCGCCTGTAGCTCAGTGGATTAGAGCACCTGACTACGGATCAGGGTGTCGGGAGTTCGAATCTCTCCAGGCGCGTTTAAAATTATGAAATATTCTTTTTATATTTTTCTAAAAAATATCGTCTATATTAAGGGTATTACTTATCAAATTCAATGAATATTCTTCAAAATCTTAAAGAAAGTGATCCAGTAATATCAAATTTTATTAACTCTGAAAAAAATAGACAGGAAACCCATCTTGAGTTAATAGCGAGTGAAAATTTTGCATCAATTGCAGTCATGCAAGCTCAAGGATCAGTCCTTACAAATAAATACGCAGAGGGATTACCTCAAAAAAGATATTACGGGGGATGTGAATTTGTTGATGAAATAGAAGAATTAGCTATTCAAAGAGCAAAAAAATTATTTAATGCAAATTGGGCTAATGTGCAACCCCATAGTGGAGCACAGGCAAATGCTGCTGTTTTCCTAAGTTTACTAAAACCTGGCGACACAATCCTGGGGATGGATTTATCTCATGGTGGACACCTAACTCATGGATCTCCAGTAAATATGAGTGGTAAATGGTTTAATGCAGTTCACTATGGTGTAAACAAAGAAACTAGTGAATTAAATTTTGATGAAATAAGAGAGATAGCACTTGAAACAAAACCAAAATTGATCATATGCGGATATTCAGCTTATCCAAGAACAATCGATTTTGAATCATTTAGAAAAATTGCAGATGAAGTTGGTGCATTCTTAATGGCTGATATTGCACACATCGCAGGTCTTGTAGCAAGTAAACTTCATCCAAATCCAATTCCCTATTGTGATGTAGTAACTACAACTACTCATAAAACATTAAGAGGGCCTAGAGGAGGACTTATCTTGTGTAAAGATGCAGAATTTGGAAAGAAATTCGATAAATCTGTTTTCCCAGGAACTCAGGGGGGGCCCCTAGAACACATTATTGCAGCTAAAGCAGTTGCATTTGGAGAAGCCTTACAGCCAGATTTTGTTGATTATTCCCAACAAGTAATAAAAAATTCCAAGGTTCTAGCTTCAACTTTAATAAATAGAGGTATTGATATCGTTAGTGGAGGCACTGATAATCATATTGTTTTACTCGATTTAAGAAGTATCAATATGACTGGTAAAATTGCTGACTTGCTCGTAAGTGAAGTGAATATCACTGCAAATAAAAATACTGTTCCATTTGACCCGGAATCACCTTTTGTAACCAGCGGGCTGAGGTTGGGTACTGCTGCTTTAACTACTAGAGGCTTTAATGAGAATGCTTTTGCTGAAGTTGGCGAAATTATTGCTGATAGATTACTTAACCCAAATGATTCACTGATTGAAAGTCAATGTAAAAAAAGAGTATTAACTTTATGTAATCGTTTTCCTCTTTATGAAGGCAAACTCGAAGCATCAATTAAATGAGTCCTAATTCCAAGGGAGTTGAAATTCTTTCTATTGGAACAGAGCTACTTTTAGGAAATATCATAAACACAAATGCTCAATGGATTTCTGAACAATTATCGCTATTAGGCTTAAATCACTTTAGGCAATCAACTGTAGGTGATAATTGTAATCGAATTATTAAAGTAATTCAAGAAATATCGAAAAGAAGTAATCTTCTAATTACAACTGGTGGATTGGGACCCACCCCAGATGACTTAACCACTGAAGCAATAGCCAGATCTTTTAATGTATCTCTTTTTGAAAGACCGCACTTATGGGATGAAATTAAACAAAAACTTCCAAACTCAAAGCTCAATGACAATTCCTCTAGCTTAAGGAAACAATGTTTCTTCCCAAAAAATGCTCAAATAATTAATAACCCTAGGGGCACTGCTCCAGGAATGATATGGGAACCAATAAAAGGATTTACTATTCTTACTTTCCCTGGAGTACCTTGTGAAATGAAAACTATGTGGGAAGAGACTGCGTATGATTTCATTAAAACCAAATTCTCAGATAGTTATTCCTTTTTTTCAAATACTCTTAAATTTGCAGGAATTGGAGAATCTAGCGTTGCAGAAAAAATTAATGATCTATTAAATCTTAAAAATCCAACGGTTGCTCCATATGCAAACTTAGGAGAGGTTAAAATCAGAATCACGGCGCGAGCAAAGAATGACCTAGAAGCAAAAAATATAATTAAGCCGGTAAAAGAAAAATTAAAAAAAGATTTTTCAAAGTTTATTTATGGAGAGGATAATGATACTCTTCCAAGCGTTTTAATAAAAGAATTAACCAAGAGAAATCAAACTATTGTTTTTGCTGAATCCTGTACAGGAGGCCTTCTATCTTCATCGCTTACATCAATATCAGGCTCATCTCAAGTTTTTCAAGGTAGTATTGTTTCTTATAGTAATGAGCTAAAAAATTCATTACTAAATATTTCTGAAGAAAAGCTCACAAAATATGGAGCTGTTTCTGAAGAAGTTTGTGAGGCCATGGCAACTAATGTAAAAGAGAAATTAGGATCAGATTGGGCAATAGCAATTAGTGGAATAGCTGGACCTAATGGAGGAAGTCAAGATAAACCCATTGGACTTGTCTATATCTCAATTTCAGGACCAAATAATCACATTACTAATATAAAAAAACTATTTAATTCAACCCGAAATAGAAAAGAAATTCAAACACTAAGTGTAAATGTGTGTTTGAACAGCCTCAGATTAATCCTATTATCGAATAGTAAGTGACTATTTTTACAAATTGAGTCAAGATACCCTATTTGATAAAGTTTGGGATTTACATAAGGTTTCAACTCTTCCTGGTGGATCTGATCAAATATTTATAGGTCTTCATCTTATCCATGAAGTAACAAGTCCCCAAGCATTTGGGGCTTTAAAGGACAAAAACTTAAAAGTTAAATTCCCTGAAAGAACTGTTGCTACTGTTGATCATATTGTGCCAACAGATAATCAGAGTAGGCCTTTCAAAGATAATCTAGCCGAACAGATGATTGAGACTCTGGAGAAGAATTGCTTAGAACATAAAATAAGATTTTTTAATATTGGTAGTGGTAATCAAGGAATAGTTCATGTAGTAGCGCCGGAATTAGGACTTACTCAGCCAGGAATGTCAATCGCTTGCGGAGATTCTCATACTTCAACTCATGGTGCTTTTGGGTCAATTGCTTTTGGGATAGGTACAAGTCAAGTAAGAGATGTTCTTGCTTCCCAAACATTAGCCATGAACAAATTGAAAGTAAGGCAGATTTGGTGCGACAATAAATTATCTAAGGGTGTTTATGCTAAGGATTTAGTGCTTCATATCATTAATAAACTTGGTGTAAAAGCAGGAGTAGGTTTCGCATATGAATTTGCAGGGCCTGCGATACATGAATTATCAATGGAAGAAAGGATGACGATATGCAATATGTCTATTGAAGGAGGAGCAAGATGCGGCTACATTAATCCTGATGAAAAGACCTTTAGTTACATTAAAAATAAATTATGTGCTCCAAAGGATGGTCATTGGGATAAAGCGCTCATATGGTGGAAATCATTAAAAAGCGATGAAAATTCAATTTATGATGATGTAATCAAATTAGATGCTTCTAAAGTAGAACCAACCGTAACCTGGGGGATTACTCCCGGCCAAAGTATAAGCATTAATCAACAAATCCCTCTTTTAGATGACTTATCTCCAAATGATAAATTAGTTGCAAAAGAGGCTTATGAATATATGAGTTTCAAGCCAGGACAATTAATAAAAGATACTCCTGTGGACGTTTGTTTCATAGGTAGTTGTACAAATGGGAGAATCAGTGATTTAAGAGTTGCAGCTCAAGTATTAAAAGACAAAAAAGTATCTAAAAATGTCAAAGCATTTGTAGTTCCAGGTTCAGAAAAAGTGGCCACTGAAGCAAAACAAGAAGGTATTGATAAGATATTTGAGAATTCTGGATTTCAATGGAGAGAGCCTGGCTGCTCAATGTGTTTAGCAATGAATTCAGATAAGCTAATTGGTAATCAAGTAAGTGCTAGTTCTAGTAATAGAAATTTCAAGGGTAGGCAAGGATCTCCCAATGGAAGAACACTTCTCATGAGTCCAGCAATGGTTGCTGCTGCTGCAATTAATGGGAAAGTCAGTGATGTTAGAGAATTGCTTAACTAATGAAAACAGAGTTCAAGCCACCAATTGGAAAAATTTCAAATATAAACGGGCAATGTATCTCTTTGATTGGTAACGACATTGATACAGATCGAATAATTCCAGCGCGCTTTTTGAAATGTGTTAACTTTGATTCATTGGGCGAATCTGTTTTTGAAGACGATAGAAAAACTTTTAAAGGAAAGCATCCTTTTGATTTAGAGGAAAATAAAAATGCCTCAATACTTGTTGTTAACAGCAATTTTGGATGTGGTTCCAGCAGAGAACATGCCCCCCAAGCGCTTATGAGATGGGGTATAAAAGCAATCATAGGCGAGAGTTTCGCCGACATTTTTTATAGTAACTGTATTGCGATAGGAATCCCATGTTTTACACTACCTAAAAATTTAATAGAAGAAATACAAAACTATTGTCTGAATCAATTTTTATTTTTAGAAATTGATCTAAAAAAATCCTTAGCAAAATCAACAGATTTAAATTTCAATCTTGAGATTAAGGAAAGCTCAAGAAAAATGTTTTTGTCAGGAGAATGGGATGGGACTTTAACACTACTTGAGAATGAAAATTTAATAGAAAATAAATTTACCCAATTACCTTATATAAAATTTAATACTAATTTTATATAGCTATTTAAATCCAAAGAGACTAAAAGAAATACCGCCCTCTTTGTTATGAGGTTGATAAAAAATACCTAATTCATAAGATCTTTTTTTCCAATTTAAAGAAATTTTAGAATCTATAAATTCACCATAATCGTTTGAATCGTTGGTTAAGTTCAAAATCCCAATACTTTTAAGAATAATTGGTCCATATAATTGCTGATCAAAAGAAATATTTAAGGTTAAGTCCTCATAATTCTGATCAAACTTAAAGACACTTTCGCCACCATCAAATTTATAGAAAGGTAAAAGACTTAGACGAGTATAGTCAAAAGTTTTATTTTTAAAATTACCAAATATTAATTCTGGGCCAATACCTAGCCCTAAATATTCTTGATGATCTCCATTTTCATAGAAAGAATATAATCCCTCTAATCTTGTATTAAGACTTATGCCTTTTGTGATTGGTTCAGGAATGTACTTATATGAAATATCAATAGATTTCTTGTTAGGTTTTCCAGTACTAATTGGAAATTTCTGATCGAGAGAATAAAACAAATTACCTTTTCTGTTAGTTATGAGATTTTTTGTATTTACAGCCTCTGCTGTGATATTGGCCAAACCTAAAGATAAAATTTCTGACTTTTTAACGCCATCAACAATCCAAGTATTTTCTTTTTGCAATTTTGAACCATAACCTGAGTAAATTTCTGCTTCACCCAATGAACCATTCCATAATCTCTCTCTATAAATTCCATAAAAACTTATTTCCCATTCTGAATCTAATAAATCAATTTCTTTACTCAATTCAGTTTTAAATCTAAATGCATCTGAAAATTTATTAAAATCAAAGGAATTTAGATTCTTTTCTATTTCTAAATCCCAATTTTTTTTTGTGCCTCTTATCTTAGATTTTAATGCAAAATAATCTTCAAAACTTGAATTTCTCTTAACCCTATCTGAAGTTATTGATTCCCCCTTATCTACAAAACTTTTTGTATAGCCTTTGAGTAAGCGTTGAATCAAGAATTGAGGTTCTAAATCAAGAACAAAATCATCATTTATGTCTATTGTGTCAATTTTCCTGCCAATAAAATAGCCATCCTTTTCTAAATTTTCGTATCCAAAGTTCCATTTATTTGCAGGTTGAAACGTTTTATAATCAAAATTTCTACTACCTAACCAAAAGGGGATTGATACTTTTTCATCAAGTATTAAATAATTTAATGAAGATTTAAATCTGAGTTTTTCATTAATAGGAAAAACTTCTAATGAATTTATTGCTAATTTTGCTTGTTTTAATTCAAGTAAATCATTACTAAATATAGCCTTCTTACTTTTCCATTTAACCCCATCTATGGTCATTTTTTCTGTAAAGAACAACCAATTCTGCACATTGTCAGGAGTATTTATAACTTCCTTTTTGTTTAAATCAATTAAATCTTCTAACTTTTTAGAATCTGATAAGCTGAAATTTGAAGATATGTCTTCAATCAAGGTATTGGTATTGATTACGCCTTTAACATCTAATAGATAACCTTTTTCGCTAATAAAGCTGTATTCAAGTTGTGAAACTCTAAAGATTTGATCTCCTAATATGAATGTTATATTTCCCTTTGCTTCAATTTTTTTATTTAACTTATCGTATATTAATTTATCAGCTTTAAGGAGTTTGCCTCGATAAGAGAGAGACACATTGCCCTCTGCATAAATAACACCACTTATTTCGGACTGCTTATCCGATTCAATTATAAGCTCTTGCTGATTTTCGGCTTTAGCAACCAAAAGTGAATCTATTTTTTTCTTTAAAAATTTTTCATAATCAGTATCATTATTTAAAAGATTATTATGAGAATTTGAAGAATATTCTAAATTAAATAGTGCCAACTGAGTTAGTTGAGCACTGCGGTTATTGGTATTTTTATTAATTATTGAATATTCAACTGATTTGGATGGCTGTACGAAGTGAACAAACAAAAAAGAGAAAAATATTACTTTTTTTGAAATTCCAGAAATCAATTTAAATTTTAATTAAGAGATTAATCTTGAGGACTTTCTAGATCTTTTCTGTTTGGTGTTCTTGTTGGGTCACTTGCTAAAAATCCGAAGAGAAATATTCCAACAAAGAAAAAAACAATGGTGTAAACAGAAATTTTTAAGGCGAGCATGGAATTACTAGTGCTGACAGATTTATATCCTATTAAATTTATAATTAAACTATGGTTAAATGTTTACTTTTTGTATTTTTGGAAAAATTTGAAATACTTTAACGATTAATTAATCATCATGATCATCCCAAGGATCAGTAAGCTTTGCTGCTTTAGGTCCAAAAGCAGTCCAAAGACCAAAACCGGTTAGAGCTAAAAGTAATGCCAGAATAGTTACGGCTATAGAAACTGCTGGATCTGGGGCTGATGATAAAGTTTGCATCAATTTTGCTAAGTTTGTAAACAAATTATGTCTAGGTTCTTATACAATAGCGAAATAATATACGATTTTGTGAATTTAACATGGGTCAAAAAACAGCATTAGGAAGTCTTTTAAAAGCAATTGGCAATTCAGGTCAAGGTAAAGTTGTACCTGGTTGGGGAGCAGTTCCTATTATGACAGTAATTGGTCTACTACTTTTGGTTTTCTTAGTTATTCTTCTACAAATTTATAACCAATCCTTACTCCTACAAGGTTTCTCAGTAGATTGGAACGGAAACTAAAATTTCAGTATTTGTCTTAAAAAAGTTATTTGGTTTATGTGAAAATTACCAAATAAATTTTTCTGCAATTTTTGTTTTTATTAATTAGTTATAGTTTATATATATTCAAAATTCTCAACAAAAAGAGATTTAGAAATAAACAATGAAAGAAATATTTTTGATTGGTTTAGGAAATCCTGGGAAAAAATACTCAAAAAGTAGACATAACATAGGTTTTTTACTCCTTGAACATCTCTCTAATAAATATAATTCAAATTTTTTAATAAAAGATAAACTTAAAAGTTCCTGCTCAGAATTTCAAATCAATAATTCTACTTTCAGATTATTTTTACCAAATACGTTTATGAATAATAGTGGTGATGCTGTCCGAGCAATAGTTGATTGGTACAAAATCGATTTAAATCAGATTTTCATAATAGTCGATGATAAAGATCTTCCTCTTGGAAAAATAAGATTTAGAAAAAAAGGAAGCTCAGGGGGACATAACGGGCTTAAAAGCATCATTGAACAATTGCAGACACAAAACTTTAAGAGAATAAGAATTGGTATTGGGTCACCTCCTGTAATAAAAGAAAATAATAATTTCAATACCATTTCACATGTATTAGGAAATATTTCTTTAGAAGAAAAATCAATATTAGATAAAGTGTTCAAGAGGGTAATCGAATCTCTCGAACAACTAAATACTAAAAAAGAAGAATATATAATTAATGAATTAAATTCTTTTGACAAAGACCAACCTTAAGAAATGCGTTCAAAACCTGAAACGATTGCAAATGTAAGTGTAAAGGAATATTGCTTCTCAAAAAAGCAAATTCAGGGGATTGTGGAAGCAAGTCAATTTAAATGGACTTTTAAATACTCCTTTAATAAAGGTTTATTAAAGGTAAATCCACCTTTGGGGAGAGCATTAATTGAGGATGCCTTATTGAAATTTTTACTGAAAAAAGATTATGAACTTGAAACAGGGAATGAATATAAGTTTACTATTTCAGCCAAGTTTTAAAATTTATATTTTGATTCAAAGTAAACTTCGTTTTGCAATAATCTTCTAAAATTATCAACGCTGATACCGCATCAAGGTTTTTATTAAGAATAAATAGTTCTCTAGGAATTAAAAACTTCATACCGCTAATTGGGAAAAGTTCGAAATATCTCGCTTTAGCCCTGAAGGTGGTATTTTTTTCCTCAACAGTTATTATTTCTTTTTTAAAAAAATATAGTTTTGCTCTAATTTCTCTGCTGGTGGTACCATTGCCAATAATAATTTGTGATATGTCCTCAGCAGCAATTAATTTTCTGACATAATTCTCAAGTAATTCACTTTTAAGAATAATCGCTTCATAAACTTTTTTTTCACTAATTTCAGCTAATACTAGGCCGCATTTACTTTTCCCGGGATCAATAGTTATGATTCTTGGCATTTAAGATTCAATCTTTAAAATATTGATTTCAACGACTATTGGTTCTACAGTTTTACTATCTCTCAAAGATACTACTTCTAACTTAAATTTAATATTTCGATTTTCTTTAAGAAAGTCTCTAATTTTTTTTACAAAGTTTCCATTTGTATTAATTTCATTAACTTGTGATCCTTTTAACTTAATTTCATCCCTTGTTTCTCTAAGCAATGATTTAATTATTAAATTTATTGATTTAAAATTTAAATCACTTTCTCTAAGAATTGAACTTGTGATAACATCCCCTTTTTTGACTATCAATTTATTCTCTACTAAATCAGGAGATACAAAAACATAATTATCCCCTTTTAAAACATTTGTTGCGGATTTAATTAGCAAAATCCAGTTACCTCCCCTATTAGCTATTGACTCAATTTTTGTAATATCACTAGGTCTCCACAAAAGAATATTTTTTGCTTCTTTATTAATTGGGATAACTATTTTCCTAACAAATTTATCAGCTTGATTATAGATTTTTGTAAAGTCTATTTTAAAATTTGAGCTAGAGTTAATTTCAGCAATAAATAAAGTTTGTCCTCTTTTAATAACAATATTTCCGCTCCTAAATTCTTTAATATTATTTTTTAATTGATTTAACTCCTTTTCTTTTTGAATAATTTTACCTTCAAGTTCCTTTTGTTCTTCCTGTAAAGGGATTAAAGCCTTCTTACTTTCATCTAGAGTTTTTTGCAAAAAAGGAATATCAACAAAAAGCCTTTGTCTGAATTCCTCACTTACTAAAATCAATAAGCCTATTGATATTGAACTAATAAACCCACCAGTAATTATCGTTATTATAGTTGCCGTTTTTTTTGGTCTTAATTTTAAAATACTAAATCTTGCTTTACCAATCTTCGTTCCAAGAATGTCCCCAAATGGTGCAATTAATCCCCCTAGTAATATTAAAAAAACGATTAAAATCCAAGCCACACTTTTCCATACACTCAGTACATCATAATTTATGATGAATCAATTAAATCTTTTTGCAAGAGCAATTGGATCGAAAACTGTAATTTTTTTTCTTTCAATATTAAGAAGTCCTGAATCCTTCAAATCTCCCAATAATCTTGTAATGGTTACTCTTGTAGAACCAATAGCTTCAGCAATTGCCTGATGTGAAAGCCTTAAATCTATCGTAATACCTTTTTCACCTGCAACTCCAAAGTCTCTACAAAGGACCATTAAAAAACTTACTAAACGTGAAGACATATCTCTATGTGTAAGAGTTTCTATCATTGTTTCAGTTTGCAGGATCCTACTTGAAAGCCCCTGTAAAAGTAATAGTCCTACTGATGCATCTTCTTCTATAGCTCTTAAAACAGAATTTGCAGGTGCCGTTATCATTTCAACTCTTGTGAATGCTATAGCATGATAAAAACGATCAGATCTATGGCCTGTTAGAAGAGATAAAACACCAAATAGACTATTCTCTCTTAAAAGAGCAACAGTTATTTCTTCACCTGACTCATAAACTCTTGACAGTCTTACTGCTCCTCTTCTTATTAGATAAACCCTTTCAGCAGGGTCTCCAGGGAAGAATATTGTTTTAGATCTCTCAACCATTTCTGTGCTTGCACCATCTAGACCTTTAATAACTTCCATTAAAGTTCTATTTATTGGAAAACGTTCTCCAACTGAGTTAATTTTACTTTGTCCGGAATGTTGCGAACTAAAGCGGTTGAATCCTCGTGAAGCAGGTATCATAAATATCTTGACTATTAAAAAATTTAAGGAGACACCCTGAAATATCTTGTATCAACAGTAACATTTTTCAATTCTTATTAGTTTATCAACAAGCTTTTTTTAGTCAGTTTCAAATTACTTAACCCTTTTTTAAGTAAAATTACACTATATGCAGCGTCGTTAGATTCTAATTATACTGCATGTAGAAAGAATCTTAATAATGGTAATCAGTTCATCTCATATTTATTCCAAAGGTAATCTTGATGGTGTAATAACAAATACTGCTAACAAAATTAACGTAAAAAAATTTTCACAAAATGGGCAGATTCAAATCTATCAATCTTCATATAGAGGTAGCTACACATCTATCATTAGAGACTCTCTAAGAAATGCTGCTCTCGGCAGAAAAGTGCTACTAATACAATTTATGAAAGGTGGGGTCAAGCAAGGAGTTGATTATCCAGTAAAGCTATGCGGTAATCTAACGTGGGTAAGATCATCAAATTCCTTTGATCAATATAATTCGGAAGCAATTGAAAATAATAAAGATTTAAAAAAATCTATTTATGAATCTACTATTGAATTATGGAATTTTTGCAAAAGAGAACTACAGTCTGGAGAAAATGATCAAATCATACTTGATGAAATTTTTTTAGCTATTGACATGAAAATTATCGATAAAGATGATTTGATTTCAACACTTGAAAACCGATTTATATCAGGAGATGTAATCCTTACTGGTACAGATATACCTAAAGAATTATTATTAATGGCTCACCAAATTACAGAACTTCGCTCATAAAACAATGCTAAAAAATGATCTCTGGATAAATCAAAAAGCCTCGGAAGGTATGATAAAACCCTTTCAATCAAATTTGGTGAGACATCTCGAGCCTGATAATAAACAAAAGCCAGTTTTGAGTTATGGATGTTCATCTTATGGCTATGATTTAAGACTTTCATCAAAAGAATTCCTAATTTTCAGACATATCCCTGGGACTGTGATGAACCCCAAAAAGTTTAATCCTAATAATTTAGAGAAAACTGTTCTTCACCATGATAATGATGGAGACTTTTTTATTCTTCCTGCTCACTCCTATGGTTTAGGAGTTGCTTTAGAAAAGATGAAAGTACCAGAAAATATAACTGTAATTTGTATTGGTAAAAGTACTTACGCACGACTTGGAATTATTGTTAATACAACGCCCGCAGAAGCAGGCTGGGAAGGTCATCTAACTTTAGAGTTTAGTAATAGTTCAGGTGCAGATTGCAGAATTTATGCTGAAGAGGGTATTTGCCAACTACTCTTTTTTGAAGGAGATCCGTGTTCTACAACCTATGAAGATAGAAGAGGTAAATATCAAAACCAACCCGAAAAAGTAACTCTTGCAAAGATCTAAAATGAGTAAAGTTGAACTAATTTCGCTAACTCCTGATGCAGAAAAAACAATGGCTTACATTGCAAGAGTTAGTAATCCAAAAAATCAGGAAAATGAAGACTATTCCAAATTATTGAGTTATTGCATTAAAAATGAACATTGGAGTGTTTTTGAACAGTCATTTATGACCTTGCAAATAGAAACTAACAGAGGAATTGCTGCGCAAATTTTAAGGCATCGATCATTTACTTTCCAGGAATTTTCTCAGAGATATGCAGATAGTTCTCAATTGGGTAATATTCCCTTACCAGAGTTAAGGCGTCAAGATTTTAAAAACAGGCAAAATTCAATTCCTGACCTCCCTGATGAGTTAAAAAAAAGATTCAATGAAAAAATTGGTTTACACTTTCAGGCTGCTTCAGAATTATATGAAGATTTACTTGCAGAAGGCGTAGCCAAAGAATGTGCGAGATTTGTTTTACCATTAGCAACTCCAACAAGAATCTATATGTCTGGATCATGCAGATCGTGGATCCATTACATACATTTAAGATCAGCTCACGGCACTCAAAAAGAACACAAGTCTATTGCCCAAAATTGCAAATCTATTTTTAAAAAAAGTTTTCCGATTGTATCAAAATCGTTAGAATGGTAAAAATTATCCATGACTACGAGGACTAACCTCATTATTTTTGTTTTCTTGAATTGTTGAAAATTTAGCATTAATAATTTCCTCATAAGGTTTCTCTTCTTTTTCTAAATTGTTAATAGATTGTCTAATTTTTATTTCATCTTGTTTACCAATAAAAGTAGATACTAGATTACCCTTTCTATCAAAAAGATTTACTTGAGGTATACCATTGACAGCAAACTTCTGGATGTAAGTACCCCATTTTTGATTATCAACATTTAAAAAAACAAAATTTATATCCTTTTCGTATTCATCTTTAAAAGAAGAAACTTGTGGAGCCATTTCTTTGCAAACTTCACACCACTCAGCATAAAATTCCAGAAATGTAGGCTTATTATTGGTAAAAGCTATTTCAGGTTCAACAGATAATTCTCCAAAACTCTTGAGAAGATAAGTTGATTTAAACAATAAATTTCTAAACAAAAAAAGTGAAACCATAACAATAGATATAGTCAAAATAAGTATTGTTTTCAAATTTGTCTTTAAAATTTGCTCACGACTCTCAGATTGCACTTTTAAGTAATTACTAACTATAAATATTTTAAAGAAGTTAAACAAATAAAGGGAATTGAAATATATAAGCTTTTAATCAACTGATAAGATAATAACTAAATAATTATCAAAATTTCTTGGATTCCTGAAATCTAATTATGAAATCGATCTTTGGAACTGATGGAATAAGAGGAAGATTTAATGAAGAGATAACCTATTCATTAGCCTACAAAGTAGGATATGCTCTGGGTTCAATCTTAGACAATAAAAGTCCAATAATAATTGGAAGAGATACAAGAATTAGTGGAGATATTCTTCTTCAGGCAATAACACAAGGTATAAACGATAGTGGTAAAAAATTTATAAATCTTGGAATCTGCCCTACCCCAGCTATACCTTTTTTAATTAAACAAGAGAACCTGTGTAGTGGGATCATGATATCTGCAAGCCATAATCCGCCAGAATATAATGGCATAAAAATTTTTGATCATAATGGTCAAAAAATTACCAAATATTTTGAAAATAAAATTCAAAAATTAATTGAAGAGACAAATCACAATATCTCAGTTCCAAGAAAAGTGATCCTCCAAAATACAAATAAAGATCTTATCGATACTTATATCAAAAGCCTAAACCAAACAATGGGTGGAGAAAATCTAGGCGGGTTGAAAATAATATTAGACACATGCTACGGATCAGCGGCAACCTGCGCAAAAAAAATTTTTCAGTCTCTTGGTGCTGATGTAAGAGTTATCAATGACTCTAAAAATGGGTCAAAAATCAATTTAAATTGTGGTTCTACTAACCTCGAACCATTAAAAAAAGCATTAAGAGAGAGTCCTGCAGATATGGGTTTTAGCTTCGATGGGGATGCCGATAGAGTAATTGGAATAGATTCAAAAGGTAATGTTTTAGATGGAGATCACATGCTTTTTCTTTGGGGAAGAGAACTTATGGAACAAAAAATTCTCACAAATAATTTACTAATATCAACGCAAATGGCAAACTTAGGTTTTGAAAAGGCCTGGGAGAAAATTGGAGGAATTTTATATAGAACTGATGTAGGAGATAAACATGTGCATAACGCAATTAAGGAAAAAGGAGCAGTTTTAGGGGGTGAACAGTCAGGTCATATACTTTCAAAAATTAATAACTTTTCTGGAGATGGGATATTGACTGCACTTCAAATTTCTAAATTTTGCAAAAAGAAAAATATTAATTTAAATGATTGGCTTAAAAGTAGTTTCAAACCTTATTCTCAAAAACTAACCAATATCAAACTAGATTTCAATTTTAATAAATTAAATCCAGAAACCAAAATCTTGATTGATCAAACTATAGAGTTTTTTCAGAAAATATATTCGGATAATTGTAGAGTTTATATAAGACCTAGCGGCACAGAACCCGTTATGAGAGTTCTTGTTGAGGCCCAAAATCATAATAAAGTTCATTCTTTATCAAGTGAAATAACAAACAAACTCTCTTTAGAAATTGATAAAATAATAAGTTAATGATGCATTAAATTTTTATGTAAATCCTTTCAAAAATATCAAGTTGATTAACAATCACATATTTTTCCCGATAAGTTTTAACTTTATTTGGATTAAAACTTTCGGAATAATTAAAATCTTTCTTATCTATTTTTTTAAAATAAAAATTACTAGATATGGTGTAATCCATATAATCGAATAAGTCCTTTACATCAGTTTTTATAAAAATTAAGGTCCCTTTTTGTAATGAATTTGAGAGAATATTAATAAATTCTGGCTGAATTACACGCCTTTTATAATGTCTCTTTTTAAACCATGGATCAGGAAAATTAAAAGAAAGACTTTTTACATTTTTGATAATAAATTTACTTTGGACATCATTCAAAATATTATTAGCATTACCAAATATAAAATATAGATTTTTTATTTCTCTCTCGAGCACTTTTAATTTTGCATTTTTTACTAATTTCTCACGGATTTCAATTCCTAAATAATTCCAACTGGTATTAACTAAAGCTAAATCAAATAGAAATTCACCAGCAGCGCAACCTATATCCAAATGAAGATTCGATTTAGGATCACCAAACATTTCGTTCAAAGTAGGTATTCTCTCTATTTGATTGAAATTACTACTAAGGGGATTAACATGTTGTCTCATACAATTATCAATATATTTCTAGGCAATAATATAAGGATGCATAATATTCATAACTATGACAATAGTAAGTCCAAAAGCAACAGTTTGATGTTTAATTATTATGTGTTTAAAAAGAAAAAGTTTTGAACGTTTTTAATCAACTTTCTATTTGGCTATCCTTTCAACTTTCAATAATTTTCCTTGTCGGTATTCCTGTTGTTCTATCCTTCTGGTCTATTAAAAAAAGAAATAAAGCAGTTATTAAACTTCTATCAATTTATTGGAAAATATCCCTTTTATTTTTTATAAGTCTTCTCCTCTTAATAGGAGAGTATAATTATGCTCTTGTGATAACAAATATTTCAACATTATTAATGACAGTTTCAGTTTGGTTTTGGAACGATATTAATGATGAATTAAGAGAATATGATTTTTCTTACTCCCTTACAACAACGACAAAAATATGGAGATGGGCAATAACTTTTATATCTCTCAATTTCTTTATTCAGAGTTCACAAAACTTCAACTGCTTTTCTTTTATTAATTTGGATGCGTGTGAAATATGGCTTCAGCCTTCTTCAAATTTATAT
>QCCL01000007.1 GCA_003281255.1 Prochlorococcus sp. AG-347-L02 | reverse complement strand
CTACTGAAGGAATTCAAGGCAGCTTTTGCTAGCGTCATTGAATTACTATCTACAAAATTAATTATTTTACTTTTAATTTCCTCATCATCACTGTGTAAGAGTAGTTTCCAAATAGTCTCGATTAGTTTTCTTTCATTTTTACCTTCTGGCCAAACTTTATCTAAATTTTTCTCTATTTCTTGGAGCTTAAAATATAGTTCTTTTTTTAATTTGGTACCGAATAGAAAATTTAATTCGTCAATAGTTTTATATATTTTTAAAGGGTCTATATTTTGCATCTCTGATTCAATTTCAGCAAACGTCGGAATACTTAGTAATTCTGATAAAAGAGATAAATTAATATCTTTATTATTTATAAATGATATTAAGGTGCTTATTAATTTATTTTCAATTTTATGCGCAGGTTTTTCATCTAATCTGCATAAAATAATTTTTTTATAAAAAGCTTTTACAGTATTAGATAGTGTAAAAAAATCTTTTTCATATTTTAAAATTAAAAATTTTTCATCCAAGGTAGTATCTGATTTCCACTCTACTGGTGAAGAGAATTCGCGAAAATAAGTTACTAAAGGGATTTGGAGGTAAGATTTTACATTCCTAAAAATAAATTCTTGCTTTTTTGTTTTTAAAACAACTGTTTTTTCTATTGTTTTATTTTCACCGCAAAATATAGCTAAATTTATAGGAATTATTAGAGGTAAATCATTATATGGGTTCTTCTTTATTGGATTACTTTGAGAGGCTTGAATGGTAAGTTTTTCGTCTGTTTGATCCCATATTCTGTTGAATTTAACTTTTGGTGTGCCATTTTGTTTGTACCATACTTTAAATTCTTTAGGATCGATTTCCTTATTGTGCTCTAAAATTTTATCGACAAATTGGTCTATTGTTGCTGCCTTCCCATCATATGTTGAGATGTAATTACTAAATCCTTTATAGAAATTTTCATCCTTTACAAGCTTTTTAAGCATTCTAATTATTTCTGATCCCTTTTCGTATATCGTGGTCGTATAGAAATTGTCTATTTCTTGATATTTTTCTGGCATTACAGGATGTGATGTTGGACCAGAATCCTCTCTAAATTGATTTCTTCTAAGAAATTTTGCATCCTCAAGTCTCTTGATTGCATGATTATGAAGGTCTGCAGTGAATTGTTGATCTCTGAATACTGTTAAACCCTCTTTTAGAGATAATTGAAACCAATCCCTACAAGTCACTCTATTACCCGTCCAATTATGGAAGTATTCATGGGCGATAACACCCTCTATTCTTTCTAATTCCTCATCAGTTGTTGTTTCAGAATTAGCGAGTATTAGTTTTGAGTTGAAAATATTGAGACTTTTATTTTCCATCGCTCCCATATTAAAGTGCCTTACTGCAACTATATTGAACAGTGACAAATCGTATTCAAGGTTATATTTATCCTCGTCCCATCTCATAGATTTCTGTAAGGAACTTATTGCATGTTGAACATATCTTTCATCGCCATACTCAACATAAATATTTATTTTTACTTTTTTATTTGATTTTGTTATAAAATTGTCTTTTACACATTTAAGTTTCCCTGCTACCAATGCAAATAGATATGAGGGTTTTGGATATGGGTCTTCCCAAATTATTTCATGTCGATTATTTATAAGATTACTTTCTTTTACGACATTACCATTTGAAAGTAAAACAGGGTAATCATTCTTGTTTGCCTCAATTCTCACAGTGTATTTGCTTAGAATATCAGGCCTGTCAGAGTGAAAACTTATCCTTCTAAATCCCTCTGCCTCACATTGCGTAGTTATAATTCCATTGCTCTCATACATTCCTAAAAGGGATGTATTTTCCTTAGGTTTAATTATTCCTTCTATTTTTAATAAAAAATTATCTTTTTTTATATTTTTAATTTTTAAGTTATTTTTCTGCTGTTCATAGTATTCCTTTTCTAGTAGTGAGTCATCTATAAATATTTTTTTTATTAATATATCCGTACCATCAAGAATAAGATTTCTGGTATTCTTATTTTTTTTTACTAATTTTAGTTTAGTCGTAACATTAACAGCATTTTTCTTAATTACGAAGTCCAAAAAAATTTCTGGAATTTCATAATCAAAAACTTTATAATCTTCAAGTTTTACATATCTTGAAATACTCTTTTGGTTTTTTGGATTGTTCATCTTTATATAGAAGTTAAGAAGTTAAGTAATCTAGAATACTTATTTTGAAATTATAAGTTAGAAGTTTTATCTTCTGACTGACAAAAATGTGCTTTAACTTCTCCAGAAGGAAGTAACTCGTATAAAGAAGGATTATTAATATCAGGCGAGCCGTCTTTATTAAATTGGTACCTCCAGTCCCATTTTTTATCTGTAAAGGAAATATAATCTTTTCTTAGAGAGTATGGAAGCATAAGCTTTTTTTTATTCCAATTAATATTTATAAATGCCCCTGGCTTTAACTCAGATATCATTTCTACTATGGAAAAGTCACCATTAATATTGTTTCTCATTACAAGATCAAGCTTTGAATTCTCACATACATAGCTACTATTTAAAGCTAATAATAGTATTGAGGTAATAAAAAATGAATGAATTTTTTGAGCTCCGATTATACTAGATTTATTTTCAAGCTAAATGACTAAATAAAAGATCTTTTTGATCAATCTAAATCATAATTGATTCCATACTCTTTAGATCTACAAGATTACAATTTAATTCCTTTTCATAATCCTGAACTGAAATAAAATTATTTAAAAAACCTGAATATTTTGCATCTCCACCCACGGTACTTGAAAGTATAAATTTTGGATTGAATTTGTTAATCAATTTAGGTATTACATCAGCACCTTTTACAAAAGAACCTACTAGGGGTAATTCTAAATTTTTTGTAGGAGTAATTACTGCATCAAGACTTTGCGTGTTTAAATTTTCATCAAGATATCCGTGGGGTTCTATATAAAACCCATTATCTTGATCGTCTTTAACGATATATCCGTTTTCTATTTGTGGTACTGGAGCCCCAGCAGTGGCTTCAAAACTTAAATTAAAATGATTTATCTTTTCAGTTGGCTTAAGCACTTTGATTGAACTAAAACCAATTTTTTTTAATGTTTCAACAGCACTTTTAGGGCAAATTATAGGAATATCCTTTCTGAACATTTCTAATGTTGGAACATGACAGTGATCAGGTAATCCTTGGGTTAATAAAATAATATCAATTTTTTTATCTATTAAAATTTCTTCTTCTAATGATCCTTTAAAAAACCACTCACCTGGAGCGAATATTAAATCTCCCTTGAGCCAAGGATCAATAATTAAATTGGTTTTTTTAAATTTTATAAGCCAACCATTTGAACCAAGGTAGGTCGCTTCAAAAGTCATTATCAGTTAATTGTTTTTATAAACTATAAGGTAATTTTTGCTTTATCGAGAAATTACTAATTTAGATTAGTTTGCTTCATTTAAGATTTGAAATGACTTTCTTTTTAGATTAAATATTAAAACTTGATTATCTTTATAGCTAATCTCAAAATTTTCTTTTTCTAGCATTTGTATTGGTATTAGAGCTAATCCTCCTGTTCCTGAAAATATGATTGGCATGGTGCTATTTTTAGTCCCATTCATTTTTTGTAAGTCAATAGCTTGAGAAACTATTTTTCTGGCTTTATCAAATCCGTAGTCTTCTATTAATTCAGGCCATAAAAAGTTAACTAATTCATATTTTGAAAACTCAATTTGTACTGTTTTCATTAAAAAGTATTAGATATTTAGCGATAAATAGATAAAAATATGAACTTAATTACTATTTTTAAACCTATCCATGACTAGTTGCAACATATCCACTACATCACCATCAGTTAAATTTAAATCCTTCTTTAAATCATTGCAAGTTAAATTCATTTCAAGTGCCGCTTCAGCCATATGATTAACTTTTTGGTTATCACCGCCCAATGAAATAAAGGGATTGAAGTTTTCTATCATTTAATACTTGTTATTACCACCTAGTTCTAGCTAAGAAATAACTAATTATCATTTATTGATACAGAAGCTTATAAATATGTTATTTAATATTTAGAAAGTTTTTATTTTTAAACTAGGGATATTGATATACCTTTTGATATCAATGCGAATCTTCTAGCTCTTACTAGTAAAGGAAATATCAAATTTGTTCGTTTATTTGATTTAAACACAGTTGTTAGTAACAAAAGTAAACTACTTGAGGGATTATTTATCTGTTTGCAAATAGTATTAATTGCATCTGCCCCATGAAAGATGTCTTCATCTTTCAGGAGGATAGCTCCTTTATCTAGGTCATAACCTTTATCTAGGAGGGATTTAATCAGAGTTAAATTTTTACGACCATCAAGAATTTTAATATTATTTAACTTGCTTTTGATCTCAAGGAGCTCAGCAAAATGATTGCAGAATGGGCATTCTCCATCATAAATAAAGGTATAGTTGGAAGTCATTAGAAAAAAAACGGTTTTAAGGTCTTAAAGTGCACCAACAAAATAGTAATGCCTAGATAATAAAACAAATAATAAAAATTTTGTGGATTTTTTGTAAAGGAGTAGTTAAACGATTCTAATAATTACGAAGAAATGTCTCAATATAGGTATATTTTTCATAAAAATCTGTATGCTAACTCGGAGATATTATGTTTTAAAATCATGAATTTATTAGCTTCTTTTGCATTAGGTGGTTTCAATCCATGGGCAGCAGGCTTTGGAATTGGTTCTTTAGTCCTTTTTGGTCTTGTTGGTCTTGTGGCTGGTCCTAACCTAAAGAATTTTGACCCTGATGCATAAATCTTCGTATTTAATATAGATTTTAAAAGACTCATTTGAGTCTTTTTTTATGCGGTTTTTTAAATTTATTTTTAGAATAAATCTAGATTATATACCGCCAAAGAAATGTTGTTAAAGCCTTTTTCTCCTTTTACTTTTTTGAAAATCTCTTCTCTTAAAGCTACTATTGTTTTTTTATCAATACTTTTAATTAAATCAAATTTGCTGAGATTAAAAGGGGGACTAATAGGAGGTCTTTTTGCATTGATACTCATATCGGGTTTTTTTGCCTCTAGTACCATAGCTTTAGGATCATTAGTTTATGCCTATCGATTAAAGAAGAAAGCTAATTCTGATGATAATCAAATGCAGGATTTAGAAACTGTTAATGTTTAAGATATTTTGGATATCAAATTCAGTTGAATAACCTAAAATGGGGTTCCAGGTACAAAATGCAAGACTAAAAATCCAAAACCTGCAGCAAAAACTATTGATACTGCGATGATTAGAAGGCCCGATGCCATCCCCCCTTCGTTAAACGCCATTTAGTAAGTTATTTTTAAATTAATAATAGAACATATTTGTTCCCAGGTAATAGTTCTTTTTACTCATATATCATCCAAATTTATTATTAATGGTGAATAAAAGTAAAAAGATGGAAGTTAATGAGATGATAAAACCAAATATTATTAATGGTTTAGATTTGACGTTTTCTTCTTTCTTTAGCTTATCTTTTGAGGAAGGAAAATTTCTATCTTTTTTTTTATAAATAAGATTGGAAAAAGGTTTCATCACGATAAATTTTAGATTTAAGCTAATTACCCTAAAGTTTTGAACAAATCTTTATGGTAATCAACAACATTTTGACAACTTATTACAGGTGTAAATTCCATATGAATGCCAAATTTGGCTCTCCATGGAGCGAAGTGCTCGAAAATTTCTTTATCACTCTCTGCCTTACATAAACAAACTACTCTACCCTCACCTGGAGCATGAACTCTAAATAACATCTCAAATTTATCTGTTTTATCTGATTTTGCCATTTCACCGTTTTCCCAAGCTTCTACAAATAATTGATAAGCTTTCACTTGATTCTCAATATCTGGGAATTGGCAGTCAGCAAGAAATAATTGCATTGGAGTATTCTTAATGTTTTACTCATTATCCCTCAAATACTTATTTATTAATGGGACTGTTTGAATTTGAAGATCAGAAAAAGAATATTTTACTAAATAAAGTGAGAAGAGAGAGTCTCAAGGAATTTTCCAATATCTTTCTTATATAAACTATCTGTGATTTTTAAAGAAAATAATTCATAATCATTTATATCTTTTTTTTTATCAAAATTAATATTTTCCTTAAATGAAATATTTTTCATGATTTTATTGATCACTTTTTAAAATTTAAACAAATATTAGTAAAAGACAATTTTCTTTACATTATGTTTTTTATGAGAGAAATTTCTAAGGCTAATAAATAATAATTAATTTATTTAAGAGTTAATTAATTTTTCTAGGATATATAAGAAAGAATTAGTTAAAGAAAAAATTACGGTTAATAGAGACGCAATAACGGGTAATAAATTGAACCACAATTGCGAAGTTGTCATTTTTGAATCAATAGGCAGAAAATTGGTTCTTTTTTTAATTCTTATTTGTAACCAAAAAATAGATAATGGATAAATAATTCTTGAGAAAGTAATTATTAATGTAGGCAAAATACCTTGGTTTGAATAAAGTATAAATCCTGAAAAAAAGTATAACGCCCATATTAGAACCCTTTGAATCAGAATTAATCCCTTGCTTTTGCCAGACATTATTAATTAATTAATTTTTATAATTTTAGTCATTTTATATCTTTCAAAAAAAATGTTATTTATAATAACTTTTTCTTTACGTATAATTTCCCATTCATTTTTAAGAAACAATTTATAACTTATTAAACTCGCTTCAGTATAAAGAGAGTCTAAACCTTCTTTCTTTGCTTCATCTTCTAATTTATGAAGTAACTTAGAGCCGTAGCCTTTTCTTTGGAATTTACCTTTACAGTAAAATAGTGCAATTCTATCGGTGGGATATCTTGTGGCAAAAGCAATAATAATTCCTTGTTTACTTATTAGCCATCCTTTTCCTTTAATTATTGACTTATAAAAATTTGGGTTATTCCAAGCTTGGCTTGACCAGGCTCTTTTTTGTTCTTGACTGTAAATTTTTTCATCTAAATATTTAATTGAATTAAAATAAACCTTCTTTAATTCCAGTTGATCTTTAATGGTTATTTGTCTTAAATTCATATACAAATCTATTATTTTATATGCCTAGTAAAAATATAGTCGCAATTGGGGGAGGAGGGTTTGGACGTTCATTAGGCTCTCTTGAAATTGAAAAATATATAGTTTCTTTAAGCAATAAAAAAAGACCTAAAATTTGCTTTATTCCAACAGCGTCTGGCGATAGTAGTTTGTACAAACTAAATTTTTACAGAGCATTTTCTAAACTTGATTGTATAACAAGTCATATTGATTTCTTCTCTAGAACAGAAAACTTAGAAGAGAAAGTTTTAACTCAAGACATCATTTATGTTGGCGGAGGAAATACAAAAAGTATGTTAGCTGTTTGGAAAGAATGGAATTTACATAAAATTTTGCGAAATGCTTATGAAAAAGGAATTGTAATGAGTGGTGTAAGTGCTGGGGCTATTTGTTGGTTTGATAAAGGTATAACTGATTCTTATGCTAAACAATTAGCCATAATTGATTGCTTAGGTATAGTTGAAGGTATTGCATGCCCACATTTTGATGAAGAAAAAGAGAGGGAACCTTACGTTAATTATGTTATTCAGAGAGAAATTATTGAATCTTGTATATGTATTGAGGGCAATTGTGCCTTGCATATTAAAAATGATTTTGACTATTCCTCAATTGATTTTGGTAATGGTAGAAAATGCTTTAGAGTTACAAGCGAAAATAATATTGTAAAGAAAGAAATTATATAAAAAAAAATATATACGTATTTTAGATTTCTTCATTTTTTGAGATTGAAGTAAATTCAATCCCTTTGTATTTTACAAAAGATGCAGTCCAGACTTCTTTGGAGAGATTACCAAGGTATTTTAAAAATTGTTGTGTGTCTCCATCTCTTATCCATTCAGATTTAATGAATGGAAGCTCTTTCTGCATTCTTTTTGGATGCATATGAACCAGCAGCAAACCTTTTTCTTCAGAAGCCCTTTTTAAAGGACCCTCATCACTTCTTTGAAAAACCCTCATTAGAAGATTTAAGATAACTTCTTCTCCAAGTTTTTTTAAATTTTCTGATTCCTCTAAATTATCTTTAATTTCTTTACCTCCAAGAGGCATTGCTCTAACAAGGTTTTGTTCTATTAAAGCTATTGCAATTAGATAATTCTGGCTTGCCATATTCTTAAATAATTCTTTTTTGTTATTCTAACCTCTCGAGTTCATGAAAATCTTTTTTGGATAAATCAATTACCAAATAAAGGAAATAATTAATCATTTGACTACATATTTGAAACTTTTTTTTTATATTAATAACTAAGATAACAATTTTTGATATTAGATTATTTTTTTTATATTTTGCGGTATTTTTGCAGGTCTTCATTTATCATGACCAGGTTTAGTAATACCAGAAAATTGGAAATGTTTTAATAACATTATTGCAAAATCTACTTAAGATAAAATTTCTTTTAAAGCTTTATTAGAGATTTCTCTAAGTTATTTTTTAAAGAGTAATAATAGTAAGAAGGCTTCAAAAATATTAATCGTAGTAGATGCCTGATTTCGTTAATATGTTTAAGTGTGAAATTTGAATAGTTAAATAATGAACAACATTACAAGATTTGAATTGTCATTTAAAAATATTACTCAGTTAGAAAATAAACTGAATTTCTGCAAATTAAATAATATAAAAAATATCAATATTCCATGTAAAGGGCTTATTAAGAAGGAATTATTTAATAAAACAATCAAATATATATCTAAAAATTTTCATGAATTCAATGTTACTTATCATTATAGTCTTTATCATCAATACTCAAAAAATAAAAATGAATCATATCAGGCTTTTTTAGATTTTATTAAAAATTCTTACACAAATAAAAATTATGAAATTCTGCTTGTGTCAGGATCAAATAAGAAAAAAAACTTTGATTCAATTGATGCATTAGGTAATCTAAAAAAAGAAAAAAATTTAAAAGTTAAATTAGGTGTAGCTTATAATCCATATTTGAAAAAATATTATAAGATTTCTTCAGAAAGAGAAAGGTTTGAAAGAAAATTTTCGACTGGATTAATAAATTCAATTTGGTTTCAATATGGCACAGATATTAAAGTTCTTCAGAATGAGATTACTTATCTAAAAAATTTAGCAAATGATGAAAAATTAAATCTATTTGGGAGTTTATTTATTCCTTCTAAACAATTTATAGCCCGGTTTAAATTTCGTCCTTGGAAAGAGGTATACATATCACAAAAGTGTTTATATGACCTAGATAATTTTTTTGATTTCACAAGCCATTTAGTTAGTTTTTATAAAAATAATAATATTACGCCTGTAATTGAATCTGATTTTACATCATCGGAAAAACTTCATTCTGTTTATAGTTTTTTAGAAAATGAAAGATAATTTCTTTAAATATGAAACCTATGAAAAGTGATTTTACATATGACTTATTAATAATAGGTGGAGGTATATCAGCGTGTGTTTTCGCTTCGAAGTATCTGAACAATAATATTAAAAAAAAAATTGCATTAATTGAGATTGGTCGTGGACTTGGAGGGAGATCAAGTACAAGAATAAGTAAAGGATTTAAAGGATGGAAACTAAACCATGGTTCTCCAAATTTAAATATAACTAACAGTAATAATAATCCTCTATTAAAAAGTTATATTGATGAATTAATAGAAAATAAATTTATTAAAATTGACGACTCAGAAATATTTTTTCTAAATGAAGATTCTAATACAGAAACTATAAAAAAATCTGAATTTTCTTGTGGGGAAAATTATCTCCCTTTAGATTCAATGAGTCGATTATCTCAAAACATAATCGAGTCAAATAATTTAAAAGGGAAGATTGATTTTTTCTTTGAAACTTTAATTCTTGATTTGCAGTTTGATGATAAGGAATGGGTACTATTATCAAAAAATGGTGAAAAATTCAAATCTAAATATCTTATTTGTTCAACTAATTTGTTGTTACATAAGAGGTCTTTGAAAATATTAAACACAAAACAAATTCCATTAAGAAAAGCTATTCCCATAAATAATGATAAAAAAATAGATTTACTATTAAGTTTTTTAAATAAACAATCATTTATTCCAAGGTTAACTTTTTTAATCTATACAAATACAAATTATAGTTATAAAGATATTTATCCTAAAAAACAAAGGTATTTTTATTTAAAAAATAATTTAGAAAATAAATATAAATTTGAAAGAATTATTTTTCAGCTGCAAGGCAACAATAAATTAGGAATTGTAGTACATTCAAAAAATATAGAATTTATTAATTCTTATTTAAATGCAAAAGATGAAGAAGCTTTTAAACAAAAAATAATTACAAATTTCAATGACCTTTTTGAGGAAAATTCCATAGTAAATAAATTAACTTTCGATGAAAAAATATCTATTATGAAGTGGAGAGCTTCTCAGCCATCTGGAATTGCCGTACCATTATCCTTACAATTTAGTAGAAAATATAGAATTGGTTTTTGCGGAGACTGGTTTGAAGGAGAAGGATTTGGTAGGATTGAAGGATCAATTTTAAGTGCTTTAATATTAGAGAAAAAAATTAATGATTTAATTAAATAATTTTTTTAGTAGGTGATCTATATCAGTTTTTTTATTAATTATAAATTTGTTCCTATGTTTTTTTGTTCTATTAGTTTTAAATTTTTCGTAATAAATGTCCCAAGATTTTAAGAAATCAATTTCAGCTTGTTTTTTATCCTTCCCTCTTTCTTTAAAATCTCTTTGGACGACTCTTTTCATACATTCATTTTTTTTATCTTTAATTTCTAAAAAATAATAATTTCGATTGTAGATATTTTTTGTTAATTCTTCGGCAAAAATACCTTCAACAATTAAATAACTAATATTTTTTGTTTCGTTCAAGATATTTTGAATTTTTTTCTTTTCGAAATTATAAGATCGATCATGAATTGAAATTCCATTCTTAACAATAAAATCAAAATCTTTTTTGAATACTTTGTAATTAAAACTAATCATCTTATCAAAATAACCATCTACCAATTTTGATAGTAATTTACTTATTAGCCCTGTTTTATAGTAATTGTCGGTACTTAAAACAAAACCATTTTTATTCTTTAATATTAATTGATTTGATATAGTTGTTTTTCCGCTTCCAGAAGGACCACTAATAAATATAAGCTTCATTTTTATGATCTGTTCTTTATTAAGACTTTAATTTTACTTTTAGTAAATACTTTAAATTTTCGAAAGTACATTTTTCCTTTTTTATAATTTTTAGAATAATCTTAGATAACCTGCAATGGCTTGTAAGCTTGCATAAATATTAAAAATGTGTCTTTATATAATTGTAAATAAATTATTTCTATTCAATTATCTAACTTTTTGTTATTAATTTCCTTTGGAATTTGATAATATAAACTTAAGATTTAAATCTATTATTTATATTACAATGATCTCTAAATTTCTAAGTAAACTAAAATCAATTCTATTCAAAAGTACGGCATCCCCTGAACCTTCTTTAAAGAAAGAAAAAAAAGTAATTAAATCTGCAAAAACTACAAAAACAAATTCAAAAACAAAATCAAAAACAAAATCAAAAACTAAATCAGATAATTCTAAGAAAAATATAGAATCTTTAACCACACTTCCTGGAGTTGGAGCAAAAAGTGCAAAAGCTTTATATGAGGCTGGATTTAAAACAAAAAAAGCAGTTATTGCCGCTGACGAAAAAGAGCTTCTGGCTGTATCAGGAGTTGGGATTAATCTTGTTAAGAAGCTTAAAAACCTTAAATAGTTAAAACTTTTATTTATTATCTTACTGAAAACTTATAGTAAAGATTTGTTGTAAATTAACAATCTTTACTGGATTATCTTCTTCTTGCTTTCCTTCTCTGTTGTAATTTTCTTTTATATTTTTCAATAGGTGTTTCGTGATGCCTTAGTCTTTTTAAATCTGCAAAAATTCCTGATTTAGATACTTGTCTTTTAAATCTTCTAAGGGCAGACTCAATTCCCTCATTCTCTCCAACTGTAACTTGTGTCAAAATTTTCTAAATAAAATATATTCTAACACTTTGAAAGATATATTTAAACTTAAAACCTAAATTTTAGGATTTACTGTTTATTTAGTTTAATTGACTCATTTTTTTGACCATTCAACAAATTTTTTTTTATTACTTTTTATATCTTGTAATGATTCAAAATAATATTTTTCCCAATTATCTTTAGGGAGTCCGAGAAATAACATTAGATTCAATGGGTATTGATCGCTATCTGAACAATTTCTAAAATCATCCCTGAATAAAAAGATTTCCTTTTTTAGAGCAATTGCTATTCCCAATTCAATCATTACACCTTCATCTGGTGGATTTCCATTAACAATCGCAAATATACAATCACATTCTTTTAAATCATGGAAATTACTTCTTGCAACGTCATATGCCCATCCACTTTCTTGTTGTATTAATGGTTTTGCTCTCTCAAAAGGTTCAAATACTTCTACATTTAAATCATTGAAGATTTCAATAAATTCATGTAGGAGAATTTTAGTTTGTTTTGAAAATCCATATGGATTTGCCAAATATAATTTCTTTCTCAACTTAAACCTCTTTTTTTGATGTACTCTTCGCGGTCACTTTTTGAATTTAAAGAATTTTCCCAGGGGAAAACTATCCATTGGTTTTTTTTTGATATAAATACTGTATTCCACCATGTAGGTTTGATTTTACTAAATAATACAAAAAACATTGCTCCTTCAATATTCTCGAAGGTCTTTAATGTGAGACCAGTTTCATAAACATCATCTACTATTAGTGAATTTTTTATTGGTTCTGAAATTAATTCAATTTTTAATTTATGGCTTAGTGCTACAGCAAGACATAATCCACCACGAGGAACTCCATATATTCCGGAAAATTCCTTAAACCTACATTTATTAGCTATTTGCTCTACGCTTTTATCAAATTCGCCCCAAGTAAAATAACTTATCATCTTAATTTTCTTTTTTGTCATTTGTAATAGCGTAATTTGAAGCAATTACACTTAAAAGTGCTACTACTTGCTCATTTGGACAATTAGTATTTTTTTTTAAATTTTCACATTCATTCATTATTTTGGCGTATGTGTCCTCGACAACCCCGTTCATTTGATCGATACTAAAAGAATATGGTTTATTCATTTTTTAATTATTAGTTATTTTATTTTTACTCAAATATCCAACGAAGTAAATATTTTGAGTATAAAAAAAGATGAAATTATTCCCACATGGGATCTTTTAATTTATCATTTCTAAGTGAAGAAGGAATATAAGTATGTAAAGTTTCAATTTTTATAGCCCATTTTTTTGAGTTACCCTTTAAACTTTCGCTTTCAATTAAGTTAGTTAGGGGAATCCTTTTCCTAACTTTAAGAAGACCTAGACAAGCTTCCCAGTCTTCTTGATTTTTATAAATATCTAACCAAAAATCAAAAATATTTTCCAAGAGTTCTAAAGGGATATTAAATGAAATTCCCATGGAAGGACTTCCAATTAAATAATTTTTGTTTCTTAGTTCATTTAATAAATTATTTACGTTTAAATTAATAGCTAAAAGAACATCTTTTGCTGATTCATTACCTATTAATTCTTTTCTATGGCAATCTAGAAGTTTTTCATCCTCAAGGATATTTTCATCACAATTTTTTATTCCAACAATCCAAAAACCCTCCCCATTATTTAGTCCACTAGCAAGAAATATATATTGGGATGAATTATCCAAGATTTCAAATCATTTTTTCCATTATTAACATTTTTTGCATCATATGAAAATAATTTTTGCAGTGCAATTAACAATATGAACTCCTCGTAAAGAAAATTTAATTGTTAGGATGAGGTTTTATAATATGTTTGATTTAAGAGAACTGAATTTAATGTTTTTAGATCCTACCGATTTGATCATTAATAATATAAATAGGTACCTAAATAGTAATAAAACAATTAAATTTATTTTTTCTTAGGAAATAATTTTCCTATTTTCTCCTTTTGCAAGTACTCTTTTTTAGTTCTTATTTTTTTATCTTCTAGTGATTCTTTATTAGTACTTACTGCATAAATAATATAGAAAATCATACCAGTAAATATTAATCCTAAAAAAATAATAAATATTCCTAAAGGGTGACTGGGACTGAAAATTTTGAGATCTAAAGCTGTATTTAGAGAAATTATCATCAATTAAGTAATTCCTTAAAAATTTATGGAAATCTAATTGATTTCTTCGTATCCAAAGAATGTAGTTTTGTCTAAGTTCTTATACCCATTAGCTGCTTCCTGTGGGTTCTGACTGTCAATTTTTCTTGCTTTAGCATGAATCATGTTAAATGGGAAAATCACAGCTCCTACGAAAAAATGAAGGATTAAAAAGTCTGAAGGTAGTCCATTAGTCCAGTCAGGAAAAAATAGTAATGTCATCAATGATTCGTTCATATAAGTAGTCAAATAAACCTCTGACTATTATTGCTGAACTTATCGCAATACTTTTAATTTTTAATAAATTGAAATTTAATTTGCTGTCAATAATTATCAGTTTAAATTGAAAAGACAACTAGAAAAAACTTATATAATATTTATAAGTGTTTATAAACAGCTATTGGTAAAATTCATTTTTGGTTTTCTATTATTTATAATCAATTTGTTAAAACCCTCAATAGGTTTAGCTTTTGATTCGTCAGACCCTAGTGTTAGTTTGCTACAAAACAGGATTTCTAATAATTTCTCTAGGGAATATTGCAAGGCTATTCAAAATGGTTTTTCTAAAGATGAAGCAATGAAATCATCTATTGTAAAAACTGAAAATATTATTTCTTTTTCTTATAATCCACAGAAAAAATGGATTGAGAAAAGCGACTTGGCTAATCAAATTTCACTACAAGTAGTAAATGATTGCGGACGGTCAATTGGATTGATTGGAAAGGAGGGAGTAAATTATTTTAAATCATATTTTCTTGAAATTTATGAAAAAACCACTCCTGACAAAAATTTTTCTAGATAGATAAGGTTTATGAACAATATTTCAGACAAATTAGTAATGACAACCATATTGATTACTATTCTTATTGTATTTGGATTAATTTTTTCAGTAAAGTCGCCAGAAAGAAAGGTTTTAGATTCTCCAATAATGTGGAAAGATGACTATTCTAATATTGAATATTTCAGGAGTAATAAAATAAATTCAGAAATAAAAAGATTAATTTAGATAAAAATTTATTATTTACCAAAAAAGGAAGATTCTATTTAACCATATACTAAAATGTTTTTTTGAATCCCAATCAATTTATTATTTCATTTTTAATTTAAGTAGTTTAAAAGAACTGAAGCAAGTTTTAAATCGTCATTCAACCATGCTCGTATCGCCATAGCCCTCCGAGGGTCATAAAAATTTTGGTTTCTATACCAACTAAGAACTTCTGAATCTGATTTCTTTCCATTACATGACAAACAGCATGGTACGCAATTACTTGTACTGCTAATCCCCCCTTTTGACATTGGGTGAAGGTGGTCAAGAGATTCTGACGGCTTGCCGCAATAAATACATTTATAATTTGAAATTTTATTAAGTGACTCTCTCCAATTTTTATTACTTATCTTGGGACAAAACTGATCAAGGTAAATAGCATCTTGTTTATGCATAATATTCTTGATAATTTTTTTTGATAATAACAGTTTTTTTTAAATTATGATTGAAAAAGATAAGACGAGACATTTAAAATCATATGCTTTTTATTAATAGAATAATTTTTACTTATAAAAACACAGGCAATTTTTAGTTAATGCTTAATTTATTAACAATATTATTAGGAAATTTTGATCATTCTTTATTTAAAAGTATTTATATCTTTTTGATATCATTTTTTTCTAATACTTTCTCAGCGATTTCTGGAGGAGGTGCAGGATTATTACAATTACCTGCATTGATTTTATCTGGAGTGCCTTATTATCAGGCTCTGGCTAGTCATAAATTAGCAACAGTAGCACTAGGATTAGGGGGATCATTAAGAAATTACAAATCTTTAGGTAATGATATAAGTATTGCTCAGCAAATTTTAGTTTTTGGATTACCAGGAGTAATTTTTGGGTCTTCTATAGTTGAATTTATATCAGAAAAGTATTTGTACTTAATTTTAGGAATAGTATCAATATTATTAGCTTTTTACTCATTCCTTAAACCAGATTTGGGTTTATCATCTGGGAGTATTAAGCTTAATTTTGTTCATAAAATTAGATTTTTAATTTTTATTTTTCTTATAGGTATATTAAATGGTTCTATTTCATCTGGAACTGGATTGCTTGTAACAATACTCTTAATAAAAACTTTTGAAATGGATTTTCTTCGCGCAATAAGTATGACATTCTTTACTGTTGGGATTTTTTGGAATTTTGTCGGAGCAATTTTTTTGGCAAGAATAGAATCGGTTCCCTTAAATATATTGATAGTATTAATAATTGGTTCCTTTACAGGAGGATATTTTGGTGCTCACCTGTCAAAATTAAATGGGAATATTTTAATTAAGAAAACTTTCATAACGGTTTGCATTTTGGTTGGTACTAGCTTATTGATTAAATCCATAAAAAGTTTTTTATAAATTAATTGAGAATTTCAATATATTTGTGGTGAAAAAATTCTAAAGCAGTTTTATTAGTTAACAAGATAAATTCATTCTTATTATTCATTATCAAAGCGGTTAATGAATAATTCTTTTTATCAAGTAATACCTTTAAATAAACTTTATTTAAAAAATAAAAAAAAAGGCCTCACATAAGTGTGGCCGGGTGATGGGGAACCTTATTTTTAAACCAAATTCTTAAAAAATGCAACCCCCTATCTGTAGCGCTATTAATGTGATCTTCATACACTACCGATAGTGCTTTAATTATTTTCTTAAATGGGAATTAATAAATTCTGAAATAATTTTTTAATTTTAAGGTTTATAAGTAACAATCCTATTTAATGATTTCAAATGTTTTTGGTATTTTTACTTGTTAAAAATGTCCTGCGCAGTATCATTCGTAAGAACTTTGCCAGAAACAAGCTTTAATGATTGAATTAACTTTACTGACTCTTTTGAATTATGTTGGGGATAATTTCTGTGAGTATAGAAATCTAGGCCATGACAACTATAAATCTTTACTTCTTTCTTATAGTGATGCAAGTAATAAATTTGGACCATTAGAGGTTAAAAAGGTTATTGAAAAGTCAGATAATTTCAAAGTTACGGCTGTTGCTATTGCGGCAATTAAGTGCCCTCAGCATATAGTTAAGTAATGAAGTTTGAATTAAAAACTGAAAATGAAAATTATTCAAAATCATTTTCACAATTTTTCGGTATAGTTTTTTTTCTAACTTTAATAATTATCCTTTGTGATGTTTCAATTAAATTAGGAATCATATCTAGAAATCATAAAATTGAATACAACTGTCGGCTTTTATCTGTTGAAAAATCTAAACCTTATTTTAAGAAATTATCTAAGCTTTCTAATCTGAAAAGTAAACAACAAATTTGGGAATTTTGCAGGGAGGTTATTAAATAATAGTTAGCTAGATGCTGATGAATAGAACTTTAATGCAAATAACCAGAACTTTCTTGAAGTTATAAGAAATATTGTAGCAACAATAAATTCAAGCAATATTTTCCACAATTGAGAAAATCCTAGAAAAACTTCAGAAGGAATTGTAGTTATAAAAGCAATAGGAATGAAAATACTAAAAAAAACTCTTAAAGAAAATGAAAATGAATTTAGAGGAAATCTTCCTATATAAAGAAAAGATCTTAATACTTCTATTGCATTCCAGGTCTTAACAAACCAAATAGTAGTAGTAGAGATAAAAAACCATAGGCTGTATAAAATACAAATCGAGCAGCTTATCGTAATCAACGATAGGGTCAGAAAACTTAAATTTAAATTTATTTGATTTATTCTTACGCAGAATAACAACAAGAATAATCCAAGCATTACTTCTAAAAATCCAGATGGATTTAATTTTTTTAATGAAATAAAAAATTGACTATCAATAGGTTTTAAAAGTACGAAGTCTAATGTTCCTTCTCTAATATGTTTAACTATTTCTGTAAGATTAGGATTAAACCATGTATTTGTTATTCCATTCAAAATTGTATAAATACCTTGAATTATTAGTGCCTGTTCAAATTTCCACCCTCCAATATATCCATTATTTTGAAAGAAAATAGATAATAGAAAAATACTCCCAATTAAACTTAAAATTGCAGTAATTAAATCAATTAATATATTTGTCTTATACTCCAATTCAGAAGCTAATGAAGTATGTAAGAATTTTTTATAAACTTTTAGATATTTTCTTAAATTCATGAACCCATAGCTGTGTATTTTTTCGTTCCTTCAGACCAGATTTTCTTAAATAATGGGAAAAGTAAAAATATCCATAAAATTTGCATACTTAAGCCTCCACTAATATTTGCTTCATTACCTGATAGTAAGTTCGCAGGGAAATCAATTAGATATGGAAAAGGAGTTAAATAAATCCAAGATTTAACATAATCGGGAAATGAAACTACTGGAGCTAAAAGACCTGAGAGAAATAAAGTTGGAATAAATAACAATCTTTCTATCGATGATGCTTTCTCTGTCCAGAAACATAGACATGCAACTATTGACTGAATTAAAAATTGAATCAAGAAGGATAGGAAAGTAGATACTATCGATAAAAGTAAAATACCAAAATTTGGAATCCATATACTTTCTGGATTAAAAATAAAAAAGAAAAATGCGATTATTAATGCGAAAGGAAATCTTGTTAATTGTTCAGCAAGATGTTGCGCGAAATATCTGAAAAATGGATTTAAAGGTTGGATTAAATACGGAGATACTTTCCCCATTAGAGAATCCTCTTCAAAACTAAATACAACCCAAACTACAGAAAACTGTCTTACAAAAAAAGCACACAAGAAATACCTAGAAAGCATAACATCACTAATATTTATGGATTCATTTAGATTATTATTTGTCCAAATGTTTAACATGAAAAAAGGAATTATCCCTGAAATTGCCCATAATGCAATTTCTACCCTATATTCCAACATGTTTGAATATTGGACTTTTAATAAAGTGAATATTTTACGTTTAATCAATTTATATATCATAATCTTTTTTGATTAATACCTTCCCAATAATTTCATCTATAGGTGGTTCATTTATAAAAAGGTCTTCAATATCAAAATTATTTAGGATAGTTTTTAGTGAGGAGGTAATAGAGCTGTTTTCAATTTTTATAGTGATTTCATTCTTTATTTTATTTTTAACAGTAAAACCGGAATTTTCTAATTTAATTGCATCGTCTTCTGAGCGACAAACTATTAATATTTCTTTTACAGGAGAAAGTTTTTTTAATAATAGGTCAAGATTCCCATCATATGATATCGCCCCTTCTTGTATACATATAACTCTCTTGCATAGCGATGTAATATCTTTCATGTAATGACTTGTTAGGCATATTGTTGCATTAGTTTCCTTATTATATTTTTGAAGGAATTTTCTTAAATTTCTCTGAGCATTAATATCTAATCCAAGTGTCGGCTCGTCTAAAAATAGGATATTAGGTTCATGTATCAAAGCTGCTAGTAATTCTGACTTCATACGCTGACCTAGTGAAAGTTTTCTAACAGGTATGAATAGCTCTTCATCAATTTCAAGCATTTCAGATAGTTTTTTTATTCTCTTTTTAGCTTCGAACTTATCTAAGTCATATATTGATGCATTCAAATAGAATGATTCAATTGGCGGAAGATCCCAAATAAGCTGTTGCTTTTGTCCCATTATTAAGGTGATATTCTTCAGGAAATTTTCTTTTCTCCTGAAAGGTAAGTAGCCTGAAACCAAAATCGAACCTGAACTTGGATAAATTAAGCCACAAAGCATTTTTAATATTGTTGTTTTCCCAGCTCCATTAGCACCTAGAAAACCTACTATTTCTCCTTCTTTAATTTCAAAACTTATATCTTTTATAATTTTTAAACTTTTTGTTTGTCTTCTAAAAAAATGTTTAATTGTTCCTTTTAACCCTGGTTCTTTGGAAGAGATATTAAATGACTTAGATAAATTTCTTACATCGATAATATTTTGTACCATTTAAATTTTTAATTAATGAAATTTTATATTTAAATAAATTGTTAAGTTATTTTTTATTTTAGGAAATTTTTTAACCAATTAAAAAATATCTTTAAAAGATACAACCAGCCAGATAAAAAAGTTTATTGGATTAAGTAACTCGCTCACCTTATTTTTATTTTCGTAATTTAATCCTCTTAAAAAATCAAATATAAAATTACTCTTCTCTTTCTTATCTTTTTTTTTAATTACATTACCATTTTCGTCAAGAAGATCAATTTCATCTTCAAAAAACCATTGCTCTTTTCCATTAGATAATTGCAGGATAACTCCAATACCTTTACCATCAGTTATTCTGAAATCACTTATCTTACCTAATGAAGAAACCTTTATCGCATCAATAGTTTCTTTGGTAAGTCTGTCCTTAGATAATTCTAGGTTAACTTGAACAGAATTTCCTATTTTAACCTTATCTAAAATTGACATTTTTAGGTTATTATACTTAGTGGTAAAGGATTTATGCGATTAATTCGGAATTATTGATTTTTTTAAATAATTACGATTTTTTGAAAACAGCTTCAAGGATTCTCTTTATTGAAATTGTTATTACTCTCAAAAATACAAAAAAAAGACCTAACCAACCTAATATGACAGCTATTGATAACATGCTTGAACCTAAATCACGCTGTAAAAAATTCTGCATATAATTTTTCTAAATTATAAGAATTCTACACTACTCTATTAAATTATTTATTAAGGTATTAAGTCTTCAAAATTCTGATTTTTATAATTCTTTTTTTATTGGCTTATTTAATAGATATGATTTGTGAGTTAAGATTTAGTTAGTAAGTAAATTTAATATTTTGGACCTATCTTTGAATTCGTACATTGGAATACTTTTTATCATCACTGGCCTAATAGTTAGGGTTGACTTGAAATTCTCTATTCAAAAAGATCTCAAATAATCTTAATAAATTCTTTTAAGTTTAGGCGTTATAATAATTATTTTTATAATTGCTGTAACCAGTGCAAATACTAAAAAAACAGCTTTGAAGCTGCTTCTAAATGGTGGCGGGGGGGAGATTTGAACTTCCGACCTTCGGGTTATGAGCCCGACGAGCTACCAGACTGCTCTACCCCGCGTCATATACATAGCATACATCTGAAAGAGTTATTTTTCCTGTTTTTTAGGATTCTTGGAATTTTACTTTACCTTTAACTTCAACTCGCACTCCTTCAGGAAAATTAAACACCTTTTCTTCGATGTCTTGAATTCTTAAGTCAGATATCCACTCTAACTGTTTTAGTAAGTGAAGACTAACAGCATGTTTTGCTCTTTTTGAACCGTCTTCTACTTTTAAAGCTAAACCTATACCCTCATTTACTTTACATAGACACTGTATTCCCTCGGCTCCACCTTTACCTATAACATTCCCATGAGAAGCTTTAATTATTTCTGTATCAAATTTGTTGTTATCGCTTATCATTATAGGGTTTATAGTCATAGCTCTACTGATTTGTTCTAATTCAGCATTTTCGGAACTGCTCAGAAGTGAATATAACCTCGACATTTCTAATAGTTTTAAATAAAGAGTGGGTGCACCACAGTCATCACGTTCTGCATTTATTTCAGATGACGGGATTTCAAGTAATTCAGAAACAATTCTGAATATCTCTATTTGAAGAGGATGATCCCCTTTTAAATAACTATCTAATGGCCAATTCATTTTTTTACATGTAGCTAAAAAAGCAGCATGTTTACCCGAACAATTATGTTCTAATGGACTTGTCTTTAATTTTGGGCACTTAAGATTATTAATGTCAATGTCATATTCCCATAAAATTTTGAATGCTTCCCTTGAATGAAGTTTTGATCCACTATGTGACCCGCATGCTAAAGCAATTGATTTTGATTCATTATTGAATTTTGATGAAGCCCCACTACTAACGAAAGGTATTGCTTGAAAAGGTTTGAGTGCTGACCTTATGAAACTTTTATATTCTGGATTTCCTGCGCACATTAAAACCCTCCCTTTTTTGTCAGTAATAACAGCATGAATCTTGTGAATCGACTCAATATTTGATCCTCTCATTAAGGTTGCTTGTAAGGGAGGATTGTTAGAAGTGTAGAGGTTTTTGAAATTAGAACTCATTTAGAAATTGTTATATTGAAAAATCAAAATACCAGACAAAGCTAAGACTGAAATAATAGAAAAAGTTTGAATTAAATTTTTTAAAATAGGTTTTACCTCGATTGAGGCAATAAGTGATTCTTTTTCTTTCAAAACTAATGGCTTTTCCCATACTTGACCGTCATACCAACCGGACTCCTCGTATTCGACTTTTTCAGATATTAATCTATTAAATATATGTTTCCAACCTAGATATAATCTTATTGAAATTAAAAGAGGTATTGATAAGCTGCTAAAAAAACTTAATAGAATATATTTTAAAAGGTACGTTTTGAAATATACACTACCTGAAGAAATAACAAGAAATAGAACAAAAGCTCCTAGCCAGAACTTTAACAATATAAGAATTAGTGACTTTTTTGTTTTTGGCCAAGAAAAAATTTTAGATTTTGATAATTCTATGAATTCATTTGTGGGTTGCTGCTCCCTAGGGACAGGACATTTAGATTGATTCATAAAATAAAACTATGGAAATAAAAGATTATCTCCATTACTCCAGAATGATTCGAGGTCATAATATTTTCTTATTTCCGGTTGAAAAATATTCACTATCAAATCACCATAATCGAGTAAAGCCCATTTCGCTTCGTTAATCCCTTCTTTTCGTATAGGTTCAACTTTAGCTTTTTCTCTAAGCTCTCCCTCTACAGAGTTAGTTATAGATCTAACCTGTACATCAGATAATCCTTCTGCAATCAAAATCCATTCACTTATAAATGATACTTTGTCAATTTTTATAAGTTTTATATCTCTTGCCTTTTTTTCATCACATGCTTTGGCTGCTAATAAAACCAAACTTTTATTGTCCATAAACATTTTCACTTGAAACTGATTTTTCTGAGCCCTCTTGCTGAGATAATTCTGATCTTGCTTTTTCCGCACTTTTTCTTAAGGCATCTAATCTATCTTCAAAGAAACTTCTTTTTTTCTTTTTTCGTGTCTTTTCTATTAACTCCTTTAATGCTCCTCCAAGACTTTTATAAGCATTTGGAATGCTGTACCCAAATCTACAAGCAAGATCTATAGCTCTTTCATCTGCATAAATAGCATCTTGAAGCTTTTTTTCAGAATTATTTTTTAAATATAATCTATAACCTGCAAAACTTGATAAACCAAGAGCAAGTAATAAAAGTAACCCATCTTGTACCCACAATTCTCCTATCGCCCCTCCAAGCCCTATGGCAAGAGCTGCCATTTCCCATCCATCTCTGGGTATTGTGTCATTTTGGATTTTTCCAACCTCGTGCCAAAATAATAAATTTCTATGATCAATAGCAAAGTTATCCCATTCATCTAAATCTATTTGAATTTCTACTTCGTCACGACCGATTTCCTCAAGTGTTATTAAAGGTGGATCTATAGCCGCAGCAGCTTCAACAAATACCCAACTTTCATTCTCTGGAGGCAACAAATTTTTAAGTCGCTGAAGTTCGCTCATAAAAAATTAATTTCTTCCAATACTATAGAAACAAATGTTGCTTTTCAAGTAACTTGATTAACATCTGATGATTTATAAGTAGCATGAGATAAATGAACGTTTAAATTATGCCTCAAAGAGGTGATCTTAAAAAAATTCTTATTATAGGTTCGGGACCGATTGTTATAGGGCAAGCATGCGAATTTGATTACTCTGGTACTCAAGCTTGCAAAGCACTGAGAAATGCTGGTTATGAAATTGTCTTGATAAATTCAAATCCCGCATCAATAATGACTGATCCTGATATCGCAAGCAAAACATATATAGAACCATTGACTCCTGAAATAGTTTCTCAGATCATTCTAAGAGAAAAACCTGATGCGATTCTTCCCACAATGGGAGGTCAAACCGCTTTGAATCTTGCGGTTAAATTATCAGAGTCAGATTTTTTAAAGCAAAATAATATTGAATTAATTGGAGCTGATTTAAGAGCTATTAATAAAGCTGAAGATAGGAAATTATTTAAAGAATCGATGGAGAAAATAAATGTAAATGTTTGTCCATCTGGTATTGCATCTAATCTAGATGAAGCTAGGGAGGTATCAAAAAAAATTTGTTCCTATCCTCTTATAATAAGACCTGCGTTTACTTTGGGTGGAGTAGGCGGTGGAATTGCTTTTAACCTTGAAGAATTTGTTGAGTTGTGTAAATCGGGTTTAGAGGAAAGTCCAAGTAATCAAATATTAATTGAAAAATCACTCATTGGATGGAAGGAGTTTGAACTAGAGGTTATGAGAGATACTGCTGACAATGTGGTAATAGTTTGCAGTATTGAAAATTTAGACCCAATGGGTGTTCACACTGGAGATTCGATTACTGTAGCTCCTGCGCAGACCTTAACAGATAAGGAGTATCAGAGGTTACGGGATTTGTCATTGAAGATTATTAGAGAGGTGGGAGTTGAAACAGGAGGAAGTAATATTCAATTTGCAATAAATCCATCCAATGGAGAAGTAATTGTTATAGAAATGAATCCTCGTGTAAGTAGATCCTCTGCTTTGGCAAGTAAAGCAACTGGATTCCCTATAGCAAAGATTGCAGCTTTATTATCTGTTGGCTATACACTTGATGAGATTATTAATGACATTACAAAAAAAACACCTGCATGTTTTGAGCCATCAATTGATTATGTAGTAACTAAGATCCCAAGATTTGCTTTTGAAAAGTTTAAAGGCTCATCTAATACTTTAAGCACTGCTATGAAATCTGTTGGTGAGTCAATGGCAATAGGGCGTTCTTTTGAAGAATCATTTCAGAAAGCATTAAGGTCATTAGAAGTAGGTGTTTTTGGATGGGAATGTGATTCACAGGATGAATTTAAAGATGAGAATCAAATTAAAAATAGTTTAAGAAACCCTACATCTGAAAGAATTCTCCTAATTAAAAAAGCTATGCAGCTTGGGAAAACTAATAATTATATTCAAGAAGTTACAAATATAGATTTATGGTTTATCGAAAAATTACGTAATATCTTTAATTTTGAAAATGATTTTTTGAAAGATAAGGAACTTTATACTCTAGATAGGGATTTGATGTTACATGCTAAACAATTAGGCTTTTCAGATCAACAGATAGCAAAGTTAACTAATTCTGAGTTTTTTGAAGTAAGAAAACATAGAAAAAAACTCAGTATAATTCCAATTTATAAAACTGTTGATACTTGTTCAGCAGAATTCTCATCCTCAACTCCTTATCACTATTCAACTTACGAAGAATCTTTCATTAATTTTAATTCTCAAATTTTTGATAGCGAGATTTCAGAAAATAGTAAATCAAAAAAAATTATGATTTTAGGAGGAGGTCCAAACAGAATTGGTCAAGGAATAGAATTTGATTATTGTTGTTGTCATGCATCATATCAAGCTTCTACAAATGGCTATAAAACAATAATGGTTAATAGTAATCCTGAAACTGTATCAACAGATTATGATACTAGCGATGTTTTATATTTTGAGCCTGTAACTTTGGAGGATGTCCTTAACATAATAGAAGCTGAAAATCCTTATGGTTTGATTGTTCAATTTGGAGGTCAAACTCCACTGAAATTATCATTACCTTTATTTGAATGGCTTAAATCTAATGATGGGATCAGAACTGGATCAAAAATTCTAGGGACTTCTCCAATATCTATCGATTTAGCAGAAGATAGAGAGGAATTTACAAAAATTCTTGAAGAATTAAGTATTAGACAACCTTTGAACGGTATTGCACGTAATCAAAATGAAGCAGAAATAGTAGCAAAAAATATAGGATTCCCCTTGGTTGTAAGACCTTCTTATGTTTTAGGTGGAAGGGCAATGGAAATTGTTAAAGATGAGAATGAATTATCGAAATACATTTCTGAAGCAGTTAAGGTATCACCTGATCATCCAATCCTTCTTGATCAATATTTGAATAATGCAATTGAGATAGATGTTGATGCTTTATGCGATTCAGAGGGTTCGGTTGTAATTGCTGGCCTAATGGAACATGTGGAACCTGCAGGAATTCATTCAGGAGATTCAGCTTGTTGCTTACCATCAATTTCTCTATCAAAATCCACAATAGAAAATGTAAGGAACTGGACCAAATTAATTGCACAAAGATTAAATGTTGTTGGTTTAATTAATTTGCAATTTGCAGTAATAAATACAAATAATAAAGAAAATAAATTATTTATTCTCGAAGCAAATCCAAGAGCATCCAGGACAGTTCCATTTGTTTCAAAAGCCATAGGTAAACCAGTAGCAAAATTAGCTACTCAGTTAATGCAAGGGTTTACATTAAAAGATCTTAATTTCACAGAAGAATTTTCTCCAAAATTTCAGGCAGTAAAAGAGGCCGTTTTACCTTTTAAAAGATTTCCTGGGTCTGATACATTACTTGGTCCTGAAATGAGATCTACTGGAGAAGTTATGGGTTTAGCTAAAGATTTTGGAATTGCTTATGCCAAGTCGGAATTGGCTGCAGGTAATGGTGTTCCTTCAGAAGGAGTTGCTTTTTTATCTACAAATGATTTAGATAAAAAAAATCTTGAGGAAGTTGCTAGAGAACTTTTGAATTTAGGATTTAAATTAATCGCAACAAAAGGTACAGCTTCATATTTAATGAATTTAGGAATTCAAGTTGAAGAAGTGCTAAAAGTTCATGAAGGAAGACCAAATATTGAGGACCTAATTCGTTCTGGACTTGTTCAATTAATAATTAATACTCCAATTGGCTCACAGGCTCTTCATGATGATGCTTATTTAAGACGTGCCGCTTTAGAATATAATATTCCAACTTTTACAACTATTCCTGGAGCTAAGGCAGCGATTAAAGCGATCAAAGCTTTGCAATGCAATAAAATTAATTCTTACTCTCTACAAGAAATCCATAATTATTAAAATTTTATTCTAAATTTTTTAGCTTTTCTCTTAATTGATTAACTAAAGAGTTTCGACTTATTGAAAGTAATTTGAGAGTATCTTGATGCATCTTAAGTTGTGTCTCCGCTATTTGTAGCACTTTTATAGATTCTTTTATTTCATTAGAAAGTTCATTTATTAAATATTTTTTGCCTTCAAAGGTTAAAACTGGATTTGCAGAATCATTTGTGTTTTCGCTCATGGATTTACTTTTTTAATAAATAAAATAGAACTATAATTTTTTAATCAATTGTTTTTCACATAATTCTTTATAAATTCCAGGTTTATTTATTAAATCAATATGTTTCCCAACTTCAATAATTTCACCTTTATCGAAAACTACTATTTTATTGGCCTCTTGAGTAGTGGCTAGTCTATGAGCAATTACAATAACTGTTCTATCTTTCATAGCTCTTTTAAGACCTTTTTGTACTTCAGATTCAGATTCTGCATCTAACGCACTTGTGGCCTCATCTAAAAGAAGAATTGAGGGGTTACCAAGTATTGCTCTTGCAATTGATATCCTCTGGATCTGACCACCTGAGAAATTTGATCCTCTTTCAGTAATCTCAGTTTCATATTTCTCGGGAAGCTTTTGAATGAAATTGTGAGCGTTTGCTTTTCTTGCTGATTCTATAACTTCTTCTTTGGTGAAATTTCTGCCCATTCTTATTACATCAATAATTGTTCCTGAAAACAAAAAAGGCTGTTGTTGTACTAATGCAATGTTTTTTCTAATATCTTTTGTATTTAATATTTTGAGATTTTTATCATCTATAAAAATGTCTCCATTATTTGGAGTTATAAACTTTAATATCAAAGCCAACATTGTACTTTTACCAGCTCCAGAAGCTCCAACAAATGCTGTGACTTCCCCTCTTTTAATTTCTAAATTGATATTTTTAAGTACTTGATTATCTTTTTTGTAAGCGAAATTTACTTTCTTGAAACTTATCTTGCCTTCAAAATTGGATATCCTTCGTAAATTTTCCTTATCATCTTCAACAGGTTCTTTATTTATGTTTTTCAACCTTTTTATAGAGGCTTCTGCCTGTTTATAGTCATTAAAATTTGTGCTTACATGGCTTATTGGATCAATAAGCATTAATATTGCTGCAAAAAAACTACTAAATTCTTCGCTTGTTAGAAGGCCTAGATTGATTCTTGCGGCTCCTAAACCTAATATTGCTAATATTCCAAATGCCTCAACAAATCCTACAACTGGATGTTGAAATGCAAGTAGTTTTAATGTTTTATATTTTGCTTTTTTATTTGTACTTAATCTTTTATAAAACCTTTTCTCAATCCAATTTTCTGCAGCAAAAGCTCTTATCGTGGACATTCCATTTATAGATTCACCTATTAAACCTGCTAAATTACTTGTTGATTCTTGACTTTTCTCGGAAGCTATTAAAACTCTTCTTCCAAAACTGTTAACTGAAAGAATAATCAATGGTGCTAAAACGAATGTTGATACTGTTAGTGACCAGTCTAAATAAAACATATAAATTATTACAGCTAACAACTGTAAAGTGCATGGAATAGTATCTTGAGCTGTTTTATAAATAACTTCGCTTACCCTGTCTGCATCTTCTGTAAGTCTATATGTGATATCCCCGGCTGAAATATTTTCAACAGAATTCATCTTTATTTTTTGAATTCTGCTAAATAAATTTCCTCTCATCACTTCACTAATTTCTAAAGATGGTTTTGCTATGAATACATCCTGTCCAAATTGAGCAGTTTTCTGAACTAAAAATATAAATAAAGACTTAATTATTATGCTAGAAACTTTTGAGAGATCACCTGACCCAATTGCTGGGATTAAGTTTCCAGCTAAATAAGCTAATAAAGGCCAACAAGCTACGTAAATAAGCATGCATATAAAACCCTTTATAAACCTATTTGAATATGGTCTGACTGGTGGTATTAGTCTCAAGATATTATATATTTAATTCTTTATCCTACTTTATCAATATCTTTGGGTATAAAAAACAATGAAATTGGATCAATTCTTGAAATGGAAAAATTTGGTATCTTCCGGTGGCGAAGCAAAAGTTTTTATTAAATCCGGTTCTGTTAAGGTTAATGATGTAATAGAGACTAGGAGAGGAAGGAAGTTAAATAAAGGAGATAAAGTAATATTTCTAAAAAATGAATTAATTTTTGAATAGTTAGCTTATTCAACTCACTTTGTATTAGTATATTTTTCTTGGAGATAGTATTTTGAGAAAATCTGTAATTGCTGGTAATTGGAAAATGCACATGACTTGTGCTGAAGCTAAATCCTATTTAGAAGAGTTTATTCCTTTAATAAAAAACATAAAAGATGATCGTCAAGTTGTTATTGCTCCACCTTTTACAGCTATTTCAACCTTTTCTGATCATTCTGATTTTGATTATTTAGATATTTCTAGTCAAAATATTCATTGGGAAAATCAAGGAGCATTTACTGCAGAAATATCTCCAAAAATGCTTCTTGAACACGGTGTCTCATATGCAATCGTTGGACATAGTGAACCAAGGAAATATTTTAGTGAAAGTGATGAACAAATTAATAAAAGAGCAGTTTTTGCACAATCTAGTGGACTTACTCCAATAGTTTGTGTAGGAGAATCATTAGAACAAAGAGAGAGAGGAGAAGCTAATAGAGTTATTACTAGACAGGTTGAACAAGGATTAGAAAATACTGATCCATCTAATTTAATTGTTGCCTATGAACCAATATGGGCTATTGGAACTGGTAAAACATGTGAGGCTGAAGATGCTAATAAGATATGTTCTTTGATTCGGAAATTAATAGGTTTTGATGATGTAATTATTCAATATGGAGGATCTGTTAATCCTAATAATATAGACGAAATCATGTCAATGAGTGATATAGATGGGGTGTTAGTTGGAGGGGCTTCATTAGATCCAAATAGTTTTGCGAGAATTGCAAATTATCAATAAGAAAAAACCATGGCCAAAAGGCTGGGGCCAAAAAACTTCAATTATGGGAGTTATTAATTTAACTCCTGATTCATTTAGTGATGGTGGGGAATTAAACTCTTCAAAAAAAGTTTTAGATCAAGTAAATCATTTCTTGAGCAATGGTGTTGATGTTATTGATCTAGGTGCTCAAAGTACGAGACCTGGGGCTGAAGAAGTTGGATCTTGTATAGAAATAAAAAGATTGATCCCATATTTAAAATTAATAAAATCTGAGTTTCCAGATGTTTTAATTTCTATTGATACTTTTAATTCCGAAGTTGCTTACGAGGCTCTTTTAAATGGTGCTAATTGGATAAATGATGTCACAGGAGGAAGAAGAGATATAAAAATTTTGGATGTTGTATCAAAATTCAACTGTCCATTCGTCATAACTCATAGTCGTGGTAATAGTCAAAATATGAATCAGCTCTCTAATTACCAGAATGTATTGAGTGATGTTAAGTGCTCGCTTGATAATCTAATAAAGAATGCTTTAGAAAAAAATATATCTGAAAGAAATATAATAGTGGATCCTGGAATTGGTTTTTCAAAGGATATCATTCATAATTTGGAAATCTTGAGAAACTTAGATGTATTTAAAAAATTGAATTTGCCAATTTTGATAGGTGCATCTAGGAAGAGATTTATAGGAGAAATTTTGAATGAGAAAAATCCAAAAGAAAGGGATATAGGAACTCTTGCAATAAGTTGTCTTTGTTCTCAATTTAATATTGACATTGTGAGAGTTCACAACGTCAAACTAAATTATCAAATCCTGAAGGTTGCTGATAAGATTTACAGAAAATAATAAATTTTTTATTCTTTAACTCCTTCAATTTTATCTTCTACCTCTTGATATAATTCTTTCAACTGTTCTATATTCTCATCTGAAGTTTCCCAATATCCCCTACCATTGACTTCTAGCAATGTTCCAACAATTCTTCTGAAACTATTAGGATTAAGATCCATTAATCTTTTCCTCATCTCTTCGTCATTTATAAATGTTTCATTAGTTTCTTCATATACAAAATTATCTACTTGACCACTTGTCGCACTCCAACCAAGAGTATAATTCAGCCTGTTAGAGAGTTCTCTTACTCCTTCGTAGCCAGATTTGAGCATACCTTCATACCACTTAGGATTTAAAAGTTTTGTTCTTGAGTCTAATCTGATAGTTTCTCCAAGTGTTCTAACTTGAGCATTAGAAGTGGTTGTATCCGCTATGTAGCTACTTGGTTCTTTTCCGTCATCTCTTAGTGTTTTGATCAATTTTGTTGGATCCGAATCAAAATAATGACTTACATCTGTTAATGAAATCTCTGAAGAATCAAGGTTTTGAAATGTAACATCTGCTGTTTTCATTACTGACTCAAATACCTCTCTTTTTTGATTCATCTCACCTGGATTGTCGGCATTAAAAGCATATGTTTTGCGCGATAAATACATTTCTTGTAATTCATTTTCTTCCTCCCAAGTTGAATTTTCTACGGCTAAATTAACATTTGAACTGTAACTTCCACTTGCATTAGAGAATACTCTCGCAGAAGCTTCTCTTATAGATGTGCCTTCTTTTTCTGCTTGTTCTAGTGAATGTTTCCTTACAAAATTAGATTCCAATGGTTCATCAGCTTCAGCTGCTAATTTGACTGCCTGATCTATTAATGCCATTTGATTGATAAATAGATCTCTAAATACTCCTGAACAGTTAACTACTACATCTATTCTTGGCCTACCTAATTCTTCTAAGGGGATTAATTCTAGTTTATTAATTCTTCCAACAGAATCTGGTTTTGGTTTTACTCCAACAAACCATAAGATTTGTGCCAGTGATTCACCGTAAGTTTTGATGTTATCAGTACCCCATAAAACACAAGCTATTGTTTCAGGCCAAGTTCCTTGCTCTTCCTTTTGTCTTTCAATTAATTTGTCAACAACAGACTTCGCTGCTGCTACTGCTGCTGTAGTTGGAATTGATTGAGGATCAAGTGCATGGATATTTTTTCCACTGGGCAAAACACCTGGATTTCTTATGGGATCTCCACCTGGTCCTGGTAAAACATAATTTCCATCTAGTGCTTTAATGAGACTATCCATTTCTTTGTCTGCGCAGACCTGTTCCAGACAGAAAAGTAAGTAATCAAATAATTTATTTAATTCTTTTTGATTGACTTCATTAAATCCATTTAATCGGCAGACTCTTAGCCAAGGGGTAGGTAGATTTAGACCAAAAACTTTAAGTAAATTGAAAAGTTTGGAAAGAAGTGATTTTTCTAAATAAACTCTGCCATCGACAATTTTTAAAGAGTTAACCATCGCAAAAATCGAGTCTCTTGATGTCTTTATGATTTTTTCATTTAACTCTACAAATTTAAGTTCACCTTTATTATTACCATCATAAATCTGTTCAATAGTTAGACTAATGGATTCTGCGAGTAGTCCAGGAAGGGATCTTAATCCTTCTTGTTCTCTCTCTAAAGATGCAATATTTACAAGTGTTGCAACAGCTTCTTCTGCTGTTGGAGCTTCTCCAATAGTATGAAGACCGCAAGGTAACAATCTACTTTCAATTTCCATCAACTGTTTATAGACATTACCAACAAATAAATCTCTTTCATCTATTGAAAGTTCTTCTACGTCTTTTGAAGGAGGCTCTACATCTTTGTCAAGGTTACATTGTTTAGAAGTCTCAACTATTGCATTAACAATTTGAATACCTCTGCTATTTTCTCTTAATTGTTGATAAGAACCAACGAGTTCACTTAGTTCTTTAAGTCCTTTGTAAAGGCCAGCATTTTCCGCTGGAGGAGTCAGATAACTAATAGTTGAAGCATATCCTCTTCTCTTCGCAATTGTTGCTTCAGATGGATTATTCGCAGCATAGTAATACAAATTAGGCAATGATCCAATGAGAGAATCCGGATAGCAAGTTTCACTCATACCCATCTGCTTCCCAGGCATAAATTCAAGTGAGCCGTGAGTTCCAAAATGAAGAACAGCATCAGCCCCCCAGATTTTTTCTACATACGTGTAATAAGCGGCAAAACCATGATGAGGACTAGCACTTCTTGAATAGAGCAATCTCATGGGATCACCTTCATAACCGAATGTAGGTTGAACTCCTATAAAAACATTTCCAAAATGTTTTCCATAGATAAGAAGGTTTTGTCCGTCACTATTGAGATTCCCAGGAGGTTTACCCCAATTCTCTTCAAGTCTTTCTGAATATGGTGTGAATTCTTCGTATTCTTTTACTGACATCTTATGAGCAATATTTAACTCTGGAGAGCCATCCATGGCTTCAGGGTTATTAATTACTTTTTCCATTAATTCTTTTGAATTACTTGGAAGTTCATCTATTTGATATCCTTTCGATTTCATTTCAAGCAGTACTCTATAAATTGAACCAAAAACATTCAAGTATGCTGCCGTACCAACATTTCCTTTGTCTGGTGGAAAACTAAATACTGTGATGGCTAATTTTTTATCCTTTCTTTGTTTAACTCTTAAAGTTGACCATTTTATTGCTCTTTCAGCTATTACATCAACTCTATCTTGGAGCGTATGCGCCTTACCTGTAGCATCATCACGACCTGAGAGAATAATAGGTTCAATAGCACCATCTAGCTCTGGAATTGCAATCTGAAGGGCTACCTGAACAGGGTGTAAACCTAGATCACTGTCTTCCCATTCTTGTGTGGTTTGGAAGACTAATGGAAGTGCAACCATATAAGGTCTGTTTAACCTTTTTAGGGCTTCAATAGCTTTAGGGTGATCTTGTCTTGCTGGACCACCAACTAGAGCAAATCCTGTTAGTGATACAACTCCATCTACTATAGGTTGATCATGATTTATTGAATCATAATAAAATTCATTAACTGGTTTAGAAAAATCTAGGCCTCCACAGAAGATAGGCAGTACTCTCGCACCTCTGTATTCCAATTCTTGAATAACAGCAACGTAATGCGCGTCATCTCCCGTTACGATATGACTCCTTTGAAGTACTAAACCTATTGTTGTAGTTTTGTCATCTTTAGGGTTTATATCTTTCCTATTATTTTCCCAATTTTGATATTCTTTAAGACTTTCAAACATGCAAGGAGCAAGCGGATGCCAAATTCCTAAATCTGGAAATGTTTCAGGGTCTTGAATTTTGAATTCTTCTATTTGATCTTTTATGATCTCTGAAACAGCGTACTTTTCAGAGATCATTAACAAGAAGTTCTTTAAGTTCTCAGTGGTACCACCTAACCAGTACTGAAAACTCAGAATAAATGTTCTAGCATCTTGAGCTTTTTCTACTGGTAAATATTTAAGTATTGAAGGTAGTGTATTTAATAACTTCAACATTGAATCTTGGAAACTTGCTCCATCAGATTCTTTTTTCTTTTTTATTAAATCTCCAATAATACTTTTAGATTGACCAAGTTGGGCCATACTAAATGAACCTAGCTTATTTAATCTCATTACCTCTGGCATTGAGGGGAAAACAATTGATGCTTTAAGTTTGTCTTTAAATGGAGATACTGCATCAACCACTTTTTGAGCAAGGTCTTCAATAAAAATTAGAGAAGCAACAAATATATCTGCATTAGCTATGTCTTCTTTAAAATCTTCAAAATTAGTATCATTCCTGAGTTCTTCTATAAGATAGCCACTAAGGTCTATACCTATTGGCCCATTCATTTTATTTATTGACTTTGCAGCTTCCGTTAAGGAATTTTGGTATTGTGGCTCAAGGACAACATAAACTGCTTTTATTACAACTTTGTGTTTGTTATCCTCAACAGGAGATACTCTGCGGTTTGCTGAGCGGACCTGCGTAAACATTGATTTTCTTTAAGTATTTCTACCAGCCTACGAATGAAAAGACGTTATTGTGTGCAATATAAATAGCGTGTAACAACCTTTAAAAAAAGTTTTTTAAAAAAAATGATTGAAAATTCTAAAAAACCTGTACCAGTACTAGTATCCGGAGCTTTAGGCAGAATGGGTAGCGAAGTTGTCAATACTGTATTAAATTCTACAGATTGTGAACTTGTTGCAGCAATCGACATAAACGAAAAGAACAATGGCTCAAATATTTCTGAATTATTGAAGGTAAAAAATTGTGATGTTTTTGTTTCAAATGATTTTGAAGGCACTTTATGTTCTGTTAGTCAAAATTATAGAAATGAAAAAATCAAACCTGTGCTGGTTGATTTTACTCATCCTGATTCTGTATATGAAAATACCAGATCAGCTATTGCATATGGTGTATCACCAGTAGTAGGAACTACAGGTCTAAGCCCTTCGCAAATACAAGATTTGTCTGTTTTTGCTCAGAAAGCATCGGTTGGTTGTGCAATAATTCCTAATTTTTCAGTAGGGATGGTTCTTCTTCAGCAGGCGGCATCGGTAGCTGCAAGGTTTTATGACAATATTGAATTAATAGAGATGCATCATAATCAAAAAGCTGATTCTCCTAGTGGGACATGTATAAAAACTGCAGAAATGATTGAAGAATATCCAAAGAAATTTAATCAGAATTTAGTAAAAGAGTCTGAGTCATTGAAAGGTGTACGGGGTGGGCTTAGAGATTCAGGAATTAATATACATTCTGTACGATTACCAGGATTACTCGCTCATCAGTTAGTAATTATGGGATCTCCAGGGGAAACTTACACAATTAAACATGACACTATTGATAGAAAGGCATATATGCCAGGAGTTTTACAGGCTATTAAAAAAATTGGTAATTATGAAACTTTAGTTTACGGACTTGAAAAATTGATTTTTTAAAATGTTAATTCCAGTTAATTCAAGTCAAATTTCAAAACTTATTCCTGCAGTTGGTACAGGAAGTCAATTTAAGTACGCTTTGGGGAATCCGAGAAAAATTCTTCAAAGAGTAATAGTTTCTTCAATTGGTGGATTTATCACATTAATTATTAGTTCTACTGGAGATCAAACTAATAATTTCTGGTTATTCCTATGTGTAGGTTTCTTTTTGTATATCATCTGGGGCCCAATTCTCGAATCAAGTAGAAAAAATTTGAAATTAAGAAAATATAAATTTTTTTCTATATTTGATGGTTATATATCAGATATCTATAAAACAGAAAAGATAGAAAGTTCAAGAGAACAATCCAATAGGCAAGGTCGATTAGAAGTTATCGAAAACAAAAGGACTTGGTTAGTACTTGAATTAGAAGATGAAGATGGTTATTTGGAAAAATTAAGTTTTCCTATGGAAAATAAGCACAGTCAAATTAGGGTAGGTTCTAGTATCAGATGTTTAATAACATCTGATAACCGTAATTTTGACAGAGATTTTTATTTGACCGATGCTTGGCTTCCAGAAATAAACTTATGGGTTGGTGAGTATCCCTATTTATTAAGACCAGCATTTGAGGAAATTTGCTATATTTATCTGAATAGATAGTTGATGCTTATATAATCTGATGAAAAATAAATTCAATTTTAAAATTGTTGGATCAGGTCCCACAGGTTTATTACTTTCAATTGCACTTTCAAAATTTGATTGCAATATTTTTTTAACTGATTTATTAACAAAAGATAGATTAATTGATAAAGATAAAACTTATGCAATTACTCACTCAACAAGAAAAATATTATCTAAATTCAGACTTTGGGAAAAATTAGAACCATTTTTATTTGGCTTTGATACCCTTTCAATTTCAGATAGTGTAACTTCTGCTTTTACCACCTTATCAACTTCTGACTTAGATGATGATATAAGTTCTGCTGAAAATATTGGCTGGGTAGTTAAACATTCGGATCTCATGAACGTATTTTTTCAAGAGATTGATAATTATGAAAATATTTTTTTTATGACACCACAGAGATTGTTGCGTAAAAAAATATTATTTGATTATCAATTCTACTCAACAGGAGCAAACTCACTTGATAAAAAATTCTTAGATTTTGTTGATATAAAAAAATCTTATAGTCAATCTTGTTTAACTTTTAAAGTTTCTCTTAGAGGTCATTGTGAAAAGCGTGCTTATGAAATTTTTAGAAAAGAAGGCCCACTTGCATTATTGCCTTTAGAAAAAAACTTATATCAAGTAATTTGGACTTCCAGTACATTGAAGGCAATTGAAAGGTTAAATTCTGACAAGAATTTTTTAATGGATAATTTATCAACAATCTTGCCAGATGAATTTAAGTTGGACCAAATAGTTGGCGAATTTAATATTTTTCCTGTTTCATTATCCTTAAATTTACCAGTTTTAAATTTTAAAAAATTAGTTTTTGTAGGAGATGCATTTCATACATTTCATCCTGTTGGCGGTCAGGGTCTTAATACTTGTTGGAGAGATGTAAATACTATTTATAATCTTTTTAATAAAAATACTGCTATTACTAAAATGGAATTAATATTATTTAAATTTAAGTATTTTTCAAGCAGGATTTTTGATATTATCGTCACTATTTTTATAACTGACTTATTGATATCAATTTTTGCTAATAGAAACATTTTTTTATTTCCAATTAGGAAATTTTCATTTTTACTTTTAAATAAATTTCTTTTTACAAGAAAATTAGTCCTAAATCAAATGACTAAATCTCTCATTTACTCAAGTATTAAATAGAATTCATGAATAATTATTTATCTAGAGAAATGATAATTTATTTATTTAATGTATTAGGTTTAGATGAATCTACTATTGAACTTGGTATAAAATTATCTATAAAAAACAACACTCCATTACCAATATTATTATGGAGTTATGGAATGCTAACTATTGAAGAACTAGATAAGTTATATTCATTTTTATTTAAAAAAATGGAATAATAATTCTGTTATAATTCGCATAAATCTAACCGAGAACAATTACAGTTTTAACTAGAGGAAATCAGGTATCAAGAAAATCTATTGAGAAGCTTGATTTATTAATATTAATACTAGAAACTATTGACTTAAATGGTATCCAGTCCCTTTACGCCTTATCAAATAAACTTAATTTAAATAATGTTCTACCAAATAAAGTGACTATTTGGAAATTAAGGAACAATAATCCATTGAGAAAATCTTACGTTACTAACAATATTAAAATTAACGAATTCGATGCCTTAATTAGAATTACAGTTGAAATGTCTAAATATTTATATCCTTATATCAGAGAGATACTGAAATCTAAAGAAGATATTGAAGAGAATTCAGTTATTTGGAATGATTTTAATAAGAGATTTATTGAGTTGATTAAAGAGAGATTTAATATGGAAAGTATGAGAGTGAAAAAGCTTTTAAATCAAGCTGAAAATGATGAGATTATCATAAAATCTTTGCTTATTTTATCTTTTTGCATTTCAAATCAGGGTTATCAAAAGTTGAAGAATTTTTTATACGATTTTTAATATGATGCAAAATAAATTGTCATTTCATCAATCTTCAGTAAGTCTCGAAATAATCGGATTGCCAGATTATTCTAATAATGAAAATAAAGATCAAATATCTATAATTTCTCAATGGAAATTAACCTTAGTTGATAAACCACTTATTGAAGGAAAAATTGAACATTTAGGACCTATTATGGATGCTTTTTATATTTATTCAAATCTTTTAATCAAAAACGAAATCCCAATATATGAGTCTAAATTAATAGATATAAAAGCCGATAATCTCCACATACATAATATTATTCTCAAGAGCTCTAAACCAAATGTAAAGCCTTTAGTTTTAAAGATTGGTAATTCATTACTTTCAGATACCATAAATTGTTTTGATCAGTTAAATGAATCGCCAAAAGTAAGAATAAAAAAAACTTATATACCTACTAACATTCCTAAAAAATTAAGATTTGGGTTTAATAAAAAAGTTAAATTTTTCAATTTATTTATTTCACCATTTATTGCCATTTGCTCTTTAATTTTATTCTCTTCTTCTTTTATTTATTTTTATAGTCCTTTTGAAAATATAGAAAAAAAAGAACTAATAAATCCTGAATAAAGAGCAATTAGCATCTTAAATACAAACACGATACTATAGGTTAATTTCTTTTCAGAGTTATTCAAATTTATTCTTTAGCTTTGATTTATGGCAGATTTAAACATCCCAAATTTGAATATTAAATCTGATAAATATATTTTTAAAAAAAAATTAAATTTAAGAAGAAAATCCAAAAGAAGACTGTTTACTGAATCCTTCTTTTTGTTTATTTTGAGTGTTTTATTAGTTTATGTAAATTATTTAATTCCTAATAAAAATTTGCTGTTACAAAATCTACCTTCTACATTTAATAAATCTTTTTTATTATTAATTGATCTCTTTTCATATCTATATGAAATTTTTTTGGTGATTTTTATTTTTGTCTCTTCATTTATCGCTCTTATTTTAATGATAGGTTCCTTCTATAGGTTAATAAGAGTCTCCAAGAGAAAGTCAAAACAAATTATTTATAAATAATTTTAAATAGGTTGCATTAGGCCGCCACTTCCTGAATCAGAATCATCATCATCATTTTCTGTTTCTTCACCAAATAATGCAAATATGCCAAGTACAATTGATGAAAGGATAATTGATAAGGGTAAAATCGAAGTTTGAATTCCGACGTCTATATATTCACCCATAAAAAAAATAAATTTTTATAAACCTAACCGAATTCAAACTGATTCGCGGATTTTATATAATTATTTAATAATTTATCCTCTTTTAATAAGTTCTTTATCGAAATTCTTTATTTCTCTTTCAAAAGACCCGAACCACAACATTAGTTGATCAATTTGATTTTGAATTTCAGTTGCACCTATTCCTCTTATAGTGATGATTGATAATTGATTGCCTTCATTAAAATTAAATTTATTTTGAACACTACTTGCTAAGGAACTTTTAAGAATTTTGAAAGTAGAATTTTTTAATTTTGTCTCTATCAGGATGTTTGGCTTTTTGAGCTTGATCTTATTAAAACCACATTTTTTAGCTAGTAATTTTAGTCTCATTATCATAATCAGGGACTCAACAGGTTTGGGTAAGTTTCCATATCTATTCACCCAGTCTGTAGCTAATTCGGTTAATTCATCATTATTTGAACATTCAGTAGCAGATTTGTAAGCCTCAAGCTTCTCTTCCCTGTTTAATATCCATGTTGCTGGTATAAATGCATTTATTGGTAGATCAATTTGAGTGTCGTTAACTTCAGGTATTTCTTGCCCACTGATTTCTGAAATAGCCTCATGGAGCATTTCTATATATAAATCATATCCAATAGCATTAACCTTTCCACTTTGTTCTTCTCCTAGTAAACTACCAACACCTCTTATTTCCATATCTTTCATTGCAAGTTGGTAGCCACTTCCTAGTTCTGAAAAGTCTTTTATCGCTTTCAATCTTTGTTTTGCAGCGTCATTAATTTTATTTATATTTGGATAAAATAACCAAGCATGTGCTTGTACACCGCTCCTACCAACTCTTCCTCTAAGTTGATAAAGTTGTGAAAGTCCAAATTTGTGAGAATCTTCAATAATGATTGTATTTACTTTAGGAATGTCTAATCCACTTTCAATTATCGTTGTGCATATCATTAGATCAACTTCTCCATTATTAAAAGCAATCATTGCATTTTCAAGCTCTGTTTCGTTCATTTGCCCATGAGCAACAATAAATTTTAAGCTGGGAAACATATTTTTTAATTTGTCTACAGCTTGATCGATATCAGAAATTCTTGGAAGAACATAAAAAATTTGACCTCCCCTATCAAGTTCTTGATTAATTGCTGTTCTTATAACGTCTATATCTATTTCATATAAATATGTTTTTATTGATCTTCTTGATGGAGGAGGAGTATTTAGTAAGCTCATTTGTCTTAGTCCAGATAAGCTCATATACAGAGTTCTTGGAATTGGAGTTGCCGAGAGAGTTAAAACGTCTATGTTGGTTTTGATTTTTTTAATTTTCTCCTTTTGCCTTACTCCAAATCTTTGTTCTTCATCAATAACAAGTAATCCTAAGTTTTTAATTTCTATTTCTTTTCCTAAAATTTGGTGCGTTGCTACAACTAAATCAATTTTATTATTTTTCAAACCTGCATAGATTTCTTTCCTTTCATTAATGGTTTTGAATCTGTTGAGTAGTGATACTTTTATTGGGTAAGGTGAAAATCTATTATTTATGGTTCTCCAATGTTGCTGAGCAAGGATTGTTGTGGGTGCTAGTAATATTACCTGTTTGCCTGATGTTATAGCCTTAAAAATAGCTCGAACAGCGACTTCTGTTTTACCGAATCCTACATCTCCACAAACTAATCTGTCCATTGGCTTTTCGCTTTCCATATCAGATTTTATTTCCTTTACAGCAGTAATTTGATCTGGGGTTGGTTGATAAGGGAATGATTCCTCTAATTCACCTTGCCAAGGACCATCTTCTGGATATATGTGACCCTTTAATTTTTCTCTCTTTGCATAAAGTTTTAATATATCGACAGCAACCTTTTTGATTTGTTTCTTATTTTTATCTTTTATTCTTTCCCATTCTGTCCCTCCTAATTTATTTATTTTTGGCTTTATTTTTCCGCTTGATCTGTATCTGTTAACACTACCGAGTTGATCAGCGGCAACACTTATCTTCCCATCTTGATACTGAATGACTAAATAATCTCTTGAATCTCCAGTTATATTTATTTTTTCTATTTTTAAAAATTTTCCTATCCCATGATTTTTATGAACTATAAAATCACCGGGACTAATCTTATTTAAATTAATATTTGAATTTACACTTCTTTTTTTTCTTCTTATAAATACATTATTAAAAAGAGATTGTTGTGAAAATAATTCTTTATCTGTTATCAGGACAACTTTCCATATCGGAAGATAAAAACCCTCGATTTCATAATTGTTCTTATTTTTTAAAATTAAAGGAGTTGAATTATTAATTGACTTAAATGCTTCATCAATATTATTAGGATTGTTTAAAAAATTTGTATTACATTCGTGCTCAGAAAGTAAAGTCCTAGTTCTCAATGGCTGTGCTGATAATATCCATACTTTTTCATTATTTTTTATATTTTTATTTATATCATTGGATAATTTTCCTATATTTTTTGAGTATGAATTTAATCTTTTATCATTTAACAAAAACCTATTATCAATATTGACTTTAGATTCAAATTCATAAAATTTTATTAAATTAAAATTTCCTAGTGAATTTAATATTTCATCAAACTTTAAATGCAAATTAGGTTTGGCTTCTAAATTCATTTCATTATTTTTAAGGTTCTCATTTAATTCATACACACAATTATCAAAATTACTTTCTGAATCTAAATACCAATTATTTGCAAATTTTTTACAATCTTCTAATTCATCAATAACGATAATTGTTTCCCTATTTATAAAATCTATTATATTTGAAGGTTTTTCTTCAATTATTCCTAAATAACGATCAAGATTATTTTTATTTATATCTTCTGAATTAAAAATACTGTTCTTAGATAAATTATTTAACTTATCTTTTATTAGCAAATCAAATCCAGCCTGTATTATTTCAATATTATTTATACTTTCTAATGTTTTCTGTGTGTGTGGATCATATTCTCTTATTTTCTCAATTACATTATCAAAAAATTCCAATCGTATAGGAAACTCATTGTTTACAGGATAAATATCTATTATTTCCCCTCTTCTACTCCAGAATCCTTCTGTTGAAGTCACATTTTCTTTTGTATAACCCAGGAAAGTAAGTTTATTTGCTAATTCTTGAATCTCGATTTGAACCCCTTTTTGCAAATCTAACTTGTTTTCAATAAATAAGTTTTTATTTATTAGATGTGGTTGAAGTGATCTCTCTGTTGATATAACAATATTAAGTTCCTTTTTCTCTTTTTTTATTAATTTGGATAAAACAGTAAGCTGACTAAATTCAATCTCTTTGGATTTATTAATTGATGAGTATGGTAGATGTTCTGTTGGGGGATAATATAAAACTGCTTTATTATTTATACTTTCAAAATAACCAATCCATTTGTAGGCAATTTCTACATTAGGACAAATTAATAATATATTTTTTCCCTCTTTTTTTGCGATGCTATCTAAAATTATTGATTTAGCATATCTACTTGAACCAACAATATTTAATTCATTATTTTTTGAAATTCTTTTTATTAATTCAGAAGTAATTTGTGAGTTAGAAATATAATTAACTAAAGTATTTAAACTCATTTATAGTTATCAATCTTGATTACAAATATCCGATACATTATATTAGATTTTATACTGAATGTGAATAATATTTGATGGATTCAGCCGCAATAAATTCTTTTATACCGACTCTAGATCAGGTAGATAGTTGGTACGAAATCTTTACACTTTTACCAATATTAATTGCCCTAGAATTATTATTATCGGCAGATAATGCTGTCGCACTAGCTTCTCTTACTAAATCTCTCGATAGTTCAGAATTGAGGTCAAGAGCCTTAAATATTGGTATAACAATATCTTTATTATTTAGAATTATTCTCATCATATTATCTAATGTTCTTCTAAAGTTTATTCTTATTAGAGTTTTTGCTGGTTTTTATTTAATATATTTGTTCTTATCTAATGTTTTTTTAAATTCAGATACAGAAAATGATGAAAATGGCACAGATAATAATAAAAATAATTTTAGGTTCTTAAGGGTTGTAGCGCTTCTTTCAATTACTGATTTTGCTTTTTCCATAGACAGTATTACTACTGCAGTAGCTATCAGCGATCAATACATATTAATAATATTTGGAGCAGTGATTGGAGTATTAGCCTTAAGATTTACATCGGGGATTTTTCTAAAACTTCTGGATATATTTTCTAGATTAGAAACAGCCGGTTACGTAGCAATTTTAATAGTTGGAATTAAACTTTTACTAAATACGTTAATTAAAGAGTCTATTCTTCCAGACTATTATTTTTATTTTTTGATTCTTTTTGCCTTCACTTGGGGATTCTCTAAAAAAGAATCTAAAAATTAATCTGAGAGATATTCACCTAATGATGGCTTTAACTGTTGTATCAATTGCTTTTTGCTAGAAATGTTTTTGCCTTCAAGTTTTGCTTCTAACAATATAATCGGATCAGTTTTAGTTGAAATTATTATTCCTTCATTTTCTATTACAGCAAGAATAATACCTGGTCTTGAATTATTGCTCATGAAAATTACCTTTTCATGAGCAATTTCATCACTACTCAAAACTTTGATTTTAAGTATTTTTAGGTTCTTACCTCTAAAAGTTGTATTTGCTCGTGGGTATAATGCTTTTATTTTTTGAGAAATTTTAATTGCCTCATTACCCCAATCAACTTTAAAGTCTGATTTTTCAATCATCCTTGCGTAAGTAATTTCTCTTCCAAGGGTATTTTGTTTTGTTAATTGATAATTAGTATTTTTATTAATATTTTCTTCGAGTAGTGATGTGGCATTTAAAAATAATTTTGCAGATAGAATACTAAGTTTTTCCGATAGTGTATTTAAATTATCGTCATTATCAATTTTAATTTTTTCTTCCAACAATAAGTCGCCAGTATCCAGTCCCTCATTCATTTTCATGATTCCTACACCAGTATATTCATCGCCTTTTATTAGGGACCATTGGATTGGGGCTGCACCACGCCATCTTGGAAGTAATGAAGCATGTGCGTTCCAACATCCAAATTTTGGGATTTCCAATATCTCTTTAGGTAATATTTTTCCATAAGCTATAACAATAAATAAATCACAAGATAGTGATTTAAGTTCATTTATAAAATGTATATTGTCTCTGATTCTTGCTGGAGTATAAATTTTTATAGATTCTTGCTCGGCAAAGCTCTTAACAGGTGAGGATATTAATTTATTTCCCCTAGATCTTTTCTTATCGGGTTGGCTAACTACTCCAATTACCTCGTGCTTAGATTTAATAAAAATATTAAGGCTCTCAATTGAATATTCAGGTGTTCCCCAGAATATAATTCTCACGCGTCACCAGTTATTGATAATTCATCTACCCATATATGTGGAGAAATTCCACTTGTTGTTACTTCCTGGCTTGATTCAATATTTACTATATTTTTCAAAAGATATTTGATATCCCCTGCTACAGTTGCAGATTCTACTGAGATTTTTTTACCGTTTTTATAGAGCCATCCATCAAATGGAAGAGAGAATGAACCTTGACTTGCTCTGACACCTGCATGGATTGCATTTAATTCTTCAATATAAACAAATTCTCCCTCAAAAATAGAGTGATCTAATGATGTTTTTAGATCTGAGGTTTCCCCTGATTTCTCAACTACTATCCAATCAGGAGATACTGAAACTTTTGATCCTAGTCCAGCGTGGCCTGTGGGGATTGTTTTAAATATTCTTGCAGTTGATTCAGAATGTATAAAATTTTCAAGTCTCCCTTTGTTTATTAAACATAGTCTTTTGGTAGGAGTTCCCTCTCCATCGAAGGGTGATGAAGAAATATTCTTTTCGTGAAGACCATCATCATAAATATTAAGTGCTTCTGTAGATAGTTTCTCTCCAATAGAATTTTTATTAGATAAGCTAACTCCATCTAAAATGCTTCTAGCATTAAACATTGAACTAAAGGCATTAATGATAGTTAAAAAAGACTCTGGGGAAAAACATATTAAATATTTATCAGTTTTAATAGATGAATAATTTAAATGAGAAATTGTTTTATTAGAAGCGTCTTTTATACACGACTCTATATCTATATCATCAACTCCATATCCAAGTTTTACAGAACCTGAGCTACGAGGTTTCTTATTTTTCTCTTCTGCTCTTGCATATAAATAAAGTGCAGCTTGACTTTTGGAATAACTCCGAAATGCACCATTACTATTTGCATAAACTCTCTCATAAAAACTCTCAGATAGACCATTATACGGAACAGATTTTATGGATTCATGGCTTTCTAATAGTTTTACTTCTGCTTCTCTTAAAAGCGTAAGTAATTTTTTTATTCCAACAGGATTTCTTTTTTTTGAGTCCTTAACTTCAATAGGATCCTTGGCTAGTGGTGAGAATTCTGTTCTTTCATTCTTGTTGCCAAAATCAGATGCAATATTTGCTTGATTTAGAGCTTTTTTAATACCAGATTGACTAATATCACTAGTTGTTGTAATGCCAACTAAATTAGATTTGTTCCAAACTCTTATAGTTAAAATTTGCTTTTGTGATGCCTTAAGTTGTTTGGCCTCACCTTTATCTACTTGCACAGAATAGTCATTAGAGAAGCTTGCACCATAATCCCATTTTTTAAGATTTAGAGAATCTGCAGCCTCAGATATTTGAGTTGTTATTTCTTTTGAATTCATATCCTATCTTCCTCCAACAGTGATTGAATCAACCTTAATATGAGGTTGGCCAACAGTTACGTTGACACTTCCACTGATGGATCCACAAAATCCAGGAGCTAATTCGAGGTCATTTCCGCACATTGATATTTTTGGCATAACTTCTTTAGCCTCACCAATCAAAGTTGCTCCTTTTACTGGATTAGTTAATTTTCCATTTTTAATAAGATATCCTTCTTCTACTGCAAAATTAAATTGTCCTGTAGCACCTACACTGCCACCACCCATTGATTTGCAGTAAAGACCATCACTAATGCTATTAATTAAATCCTCTTTCGAGTGCTCACCTTTAGCTATATAAGTATTTCTCATTCGTGAAGCTGCAGCAAAGGAATAATTTTGTCTTCTTCCACTCCCAGTTCTTTTATGTCCAGTTCTTAGCTCACCTGCCCTGTCGGATATGAATTTTTTTAAAATTCCATCTTTTATAAGAACTGATTTTTCGGGTTCCATACCTTCGTCATCTACTGATAATGAACCAAAGGATCCTTCTGAAATTCCTTCATCTATTGCTGTTACAGATTCATGTGCAATTTTTTCATTCAATTTATTATCAAATGGTGTTGTTCCTCTCTCTATTTGCGTAGTTTCAAGTAAATGACCGCAGGCTTCGTGGAATATAACGCCACCAAATTTATTAGCTAATACAACAGGCATTTGTCCCGCATCAACATAATCTGCATACAACATGTTCATTGAGCTTTCAAACACATCATTAGCTGCTTTTTCGTGATCCCATAATCTGAATTCATTAGGCATTCCTGACGATCCAAATCTTCTACTTCCACTAGATCTATACTGGGCATCACTAGCAATTACGTTGAGTCCAACTGTTTGATGCAACCTAATATCTGAGACATAGGTTCCGTCGCTGGAAGCTATAATTACTTCTTGCAGATTTCTTGAGTAACTTCCTTTTCTAGTTATTATTTTATTATTTTTTTTTAGAGACTTTGTGCTGGCTAATAGTTTTTCACTTATCTCATGAATAGATGGTACTTCATTTATCCATTTTTTCTTGTGTAAACTATAGTCCCTATATTTATTTAAACCGTCAAATACTTCTCTTTTTTTGTTAACCACTATATCTAACATCTCAATAGCCTGTGTTACCGATCTCATCAACCCATGCTTTGTTAAATCATTTGTACTTACAAATCCATCCTTTTTTTCTTTGAAGATTCTAATACCAGCCCCCCTTCCAAATGATGGACTTACACTAGTAATAAAATCCTCTTCAGCAAGCACACTTGAGTTGTCGGTATTCTCTATAAATATTTCTACAAAATCAGCCCCAAGTCCAATACCGTAGAAAATTATTTCTTCTAATAAATCTTTATTGCAACTACCAAAAACTATTTCATTTGATTTGATTTGTGACGAAAGCATTTGAGTCTATAAATCTTCTCTGTATAAAAGATTATCTAATCGAAGGTTGGAAATCTTTGCTATCAAGAGGTTTTAATAAGTATAGTCTTAATAACTGGTAACCGTTTGATAAATATTTAGGTAATTTTTTAAAAGTTTTAGATACTTTATTTCCATTACTGCTCGCAATATCGGAAAGAACCTTATTATTCTCTACTATTTTATCTAATCTTCCATAAAAAGATTTATCATAAACGTCCATTACTACAGGGAAAACTCTAGCTGCAGTTTCATTCGTTTTATTAATAACAAACTGGTCGTAATCTCTGGCATCTAAACCTAATGAACTGTAGAAATCTTTTTTAATTCCCAAATCCCTTGCATACATAGTTGCAAATACAGCTAGTAGAAAGAATCTTGACCATAACTTTGATGTTAATGGAAGATTATTCAAAAAATATCTAAATCTATGGAAATAGTCAAATAGCGGGTGTGTAAAGGTAGAGCCGCCAATGATAATTTTTTGACTTAATGATTTAACAGTACGAGGCTGTGCTTTCATCAGTGCATCAAAGAAATCCCCATGCCTATTTTCATCTTGACACCAATTTTCAAAGTAATTAAATAGTGGAAAAATCTTGCTATCTGGATTTTTTTCAAGATGCCTATAAATTGCGATGTATCTCCAATAGCCTATTTTTTCAGATAAATAAGTGGCATAAAAAATACTTCTTGGTGGAAAATAGGTGTAATCCTTATTTGCTGTTAAAAAACCTAAATCTAACTGTAATCCAAAATCACTCATAGATTTATTCAAGAAACCTGCATGTCTAGCTTCGTCTCTGGCCATATGAGCAAAACATTCAGCAAGAAGAGGGTTTTTGTCTTTAATCCTTTTGCTTAGCTCCTTATAAAGTAAAAAACCTGAAAATTCAGATGTGCAACTCCCTTCCAGAAAATCAACAAAAAGTTCTCTTGTCTCAGGATCTAACTTATCAGCAGCTCCTTCAAATTCACTATTTCTTACAAAATGGTGCCTATTGTAATCTTTTCTAAATTCCTCACATATCGCTTCTAATTCTTCCTCATTTATTGATAAATCCATATTTTCCATTGCCTCAAAGTCTGTTGTATAAAACCTTGGAGATAAAATAGTTTCCTTTGCTGGGGCTTTTCCTCTATTAATTTCTTTTTTATTTGTTGATTCAATAGTTGATTGAGACATCTTAATTGTTTTATTAATACTATTATTTACCATTATTTGTATTTTCGAGGGAAAAGTTAACTTGGTGTTATTCTTTCGTTAATTAACTCCAATCAATTTTTGTCCATTTAATCTTTGCAATACTCTTGAAACAATTAATTTAAGAGTTATTCTTTTCTCATCAATAAGGAATGATTCAATAATGCTGGGGTTTTGATTTGGTTTAGATAAAGAAATACTTTTTAATGAACTAATGTCTTCTTTCTCAAAGGATAACCAAAAGTTACATGTATCTTTAATTTCGCAATTTATCACCCAACATTTATCTCCAGCTATAGGTCTATTAGTGTTTTTGAGGTTAATATTGTTTATTTCTAATCCTCTTTGATTAATTTCCTCTAAAAGAGCGGGAATTAAATAAATGTTGATAAATTCTTGGAAAGGCTTTTTCTCTATTGGAAGTTCTTTTTTGGGTTTAGTGACAGGTTTGACGGGAGTGTCAATTTCATTCTTAATAATGACTTCTGAAACAGAATTTCTTTGAAAATTTCCAGGATTTATAACCGTATTTGTATCTTTTTCTGATCTAGGTTCTTTTATTTCTTCAGAGTTTGATTTAGTAGTTTTTTCAGGAATTTCTTTATTGACTTCATTATTTATGTCTAAATTTTCTTCCATAAAAAAAACTATTTATAAATATTATAAATTAAAAAATCATTTTTTTTAAATAATTTATTTTTTACCAATCATTATCAGAATTATCCCAGTCATCTTTTTTATCTAGATCTGAATAATTTCGATCTTTTTTAAAATTATTATCATTCATATTTTTGACTACCCTATAATTAACAGAAATTGTTGGTTGACTTTCTCTAATATCCCTTTGTGGCGGCATTTCAACGTTTGGTTCTATATCTTCCTCATTATTTTGATTTACAAAATCATCTTCCACATTTTCGAAAGTATTTTTTCTGAAACTAGTTTTAGTCATTGTGGTATTCAATAAAGTTCCTATAAATAAACCAGAAAAAAATGAAATACTGATTAACTTACCTATAGTTACTTCTTGTAGAGTCCATTTAAAGTATCTAAATGAAGTCTTCTGATTATTATTTGTGTATAATAAGGCTTGAAAAATTATTATTAAAAAAAGAGTTAATAATAAATATTTCTTCTTAAACATAATTCTAAAGAGTTATCTTAAATTTTTTTTTGTTAATGTTGCCATAATATGATTTGTGAAAATTCATTTATGTTAATTCTAAATCAATTTGATATTTAAGAATATCGACTTTTATGATTTTTACTTCTATTGAATCTCCAACTTTATATGATTTTTTAGATTTTCTTCCAATCAATAGATTTTGCCTTGATCTATATTCATACCAATCATTATTAAGAGTGCTTACGTGTACTAAACCCTCTACATTTAGTTCTGATATCTCAACAAAGAAACCGTATGATTGAACTGACAATATAAAACCACTATAAATATTGCCTAGTAATTTTTCTGCTTTTCTTACTTTTTTTATATTTATCAAATTAGATTTATATTGGTTAACTTTGTACTTATATTCATTAAGCTTATCTATTACAAACTTGTTAAATAATATTTCTAGATTCTTGGAAATTGATGAATTAAATATATCCCAATCTACTTGGTCTAATGAATTACTTTCCGATATATTTATTGCATTCATATTATTTTTCTTTGATTTCTTTCCATTTATTATCATATTAAAAATACAGTATTGATTAATAAGATTAGTGAAGTCAAATCCAGGAATTGTCCATGGAGAAATAAATAATTTTCCTGATTCATCATTATCAGGATTTTTAGAAATCAACTTTATTTCATTGTCCTTAAATTCATTAATTAGAAGTTTGTGCAATATTCTTTTTTTATTATCATTGCTACATAATTTAATAACTTGACTAAATGACACATTGCCATCTTCATTAAGCTCTATATCATTATCAATAAATTCTGAATATTTAATGATTTCATTTGCGTTAACATAATCTATTCCGTTAGAAATGTATCCTGCGCTTTTTAAGCCATATTGATTTGAATGTTTGAACCATATTAAATTAGCTTCATGTAGTATTGGCGAAAGGTAAGTTTGGCAATCTTCTTTATTTAATGATTCAAAATATCCTTTTGAATTTTCAGCTGGATTGTGAATAAAAAATTCTTCTAATAGTTCTATCTTATTGAGTGGCACTGGAATTTCAACCTTTCCCTCCAAAAGATGTTTATGTCTGAATGAACATGAAATTTCAAGTATTTTATCTAAATCGTCGATATATTCCTTTATAGGTTTTAATATCCGAGAGGTTATTCTTGTTTTGCTTTTTCTAGATAGAAGCGCGTCAGTATGATCACTTCCGACAATAAGAGCGCATTTTACTAAAGTTAGATTAAATGACCAATCCGTTATTTCATTATCACTATTTATATGCAAACAGAGGCTAATTGCTTCATTTTTTTCTCCTAATTTAAATTCAGAATCATTTTTTATTGCTTCACTAAGGTAGTTTTGCCATTCATTTAACAGGGGTAATGATTCGAAGCCATTAAATAATATTTCTAGAGATTTTTTACTATTAAGATCTACTCTTTCTGAAAGATTATTTGTATGTATCCATAATTTAGTAATTTTATTTTTTCCCTGCTCTATTTGAATCATTGGGAGCATCGGAGAATTATTAGAATTCCAACTTTTGAATAAATAAGAGTTTTTATCTGTTAGGTCTATCCTCTCTCTTTTTTCTATTTTTTTAGGTTCAATATGATTTAAATTATGTGATTTAACGATATTGCTTTTGGATAAAACAAAGTCTGTATCATATTCCTCATTATTATTTAGTTTTAGTTCTTGTATCACATGACCTAGCCCTTCTTCTTGACCTATGGGAAATCTATCAATCTCAACTTTTACTATATTTTTATCCTCTGGATTGAAAGTGTATTTTTTATTCTCTTTTGGAAGTTTAATTTTAGAAAGTACCCTATCATCTATTGGGATTGCATATGCATCATTGTTTATTATTTCAACTTTAGAAAGAAGTATTTGATTTGATCTTTCAAGAATACAATCAACTATTCCCTCAGGTGATCTTCTTCTATAACCCTCTTTTATTATCCTTACTAAAACTTTATCTCCATTCCATGCATAATTAAGTAGATTTTCTTTAATGTATATATCTTCTTTGTCTTTTCCTCTTACAGCAAAGCAATAGCCTTTGCTACTACATCTTATTTTGGCGACAAGATGATCACTATCTTTTATGCAGGTATATTCATCATCTTTATTTTTATTAATTATTTCAAGTTTTTCTAGAGCTGTTAATGCAATATCTAATTTATCCTTATCAGATTTCTTGGTTATTTTTAATAATCTGCATAATTTTTTATATTCTAATCCTTCTGACTGATTAAGATTGTCAATAATTGAAGATGATGTGAACATGATCTAAAAAAAATTATAAATTAATTTAGAGGTATACACTTCATTATTACACCTTATTATCCAAGCTTAAAACTAAATATTTTCTTTCTCTTTTTTTTCTTCTTTTTCGATAGAAAAAGAGTTGATAAAAAGCTTTATACCAATGATAAAAAATGTAATTGAGGCTATTGACTTAAGAACTACTTCCGGTAGAAAACTTGAAATAGAGCCACCTGTTAAAGCTCCTAGTAAGCTTGCAAAAACAAGTGCTGAAGATGATCCTAGAAAAACTGCTAATGGTTTATTTGAAGTGCCGCTTATAGTTAATGTAGCTAGTTGAGTTTTGTCACCTAATTCAGCTATAAAAACGGTTATAAATGTTGATAGTAATAAACTTAAAATCATTTATAAATAATTTTTGAATGTTTCATAAGCTAAGAATATACTTATTAATATCATTAAAGCACCAGTAAATAAAGCAAATTTGCTTGGAGATATTTTCTTTGATACCCATTTACCAATAAGAACTCCAACTATGCTTGAGCTTATTAAAGCTAGAGAACTTCCAAGAAAAACAATTATTGGTTTGCCCGATTCAGCAGAAAGCATTAATGTTGCTATTTGAGTTTTATCGCCAAGTTCAGCAATAAAAATTGTTGTAAAAGTTGTTATAAATATTGATAAAAAACTTTTTTCTAAATTTTTTTCCTTTTCTTCTAATTTACTATTCATTTTCCTGAAACAGCAATTTTAAAAGTTTTCATCTCTTTACTTTGGTATCCATAATTTGATGAAATATGTTGTTTGCAGCAATCTATTAGAAATTTATCACCGGATTTTAAATATCCTTTAAATGATGTTGAAAATTCATTTACCCGGCAAAAATGTGGTCTGTCTTCATAAATTAAGCATTTTTTATTTTCTTTGTCCAGGTTTTTACACCAACCGTCTTTAGCAGTCATTGAGTGTATCAGTGCGATATCTTCATTATTAAGTTTGTCATCCAAATCGCTTCTTTCCTTCAAGTCGAATTTACAACAAGCTCCGCAATTTTCTATACATGTCCATGATTTCATAATTTAATTCAATCTTGTAACGTATCGGTACAGTTTCGTCATTTATTTGTAAAAATAGTATCACAAAACATATTCATTAATCATGGCAACACTTATTCCTTTGGCTGTAGTTGCGTTAGCTGGACCAGCAATAATTGCTCTTGTATTTTACCGCAAATAAGAGAATTTCTTTTTGGTGACTTTTCTGGAGGGTGTTTATTGGGATTTAGATGGTACCATCGCAAATACTGAATTAGAGGCTCATTTACCTGCTTTTAATAATGCTTTTAATGACCTTGGTATTAATTGGAATTGGGACACTAATAAATACATAGAACTTTTGAAGATAAATGGGGGCAAAAATAGGATTGCTTATTACGCACAATTGAATAATGATAATTTCTCAGAAGATTTAATTCTCAAAATTCATGAAACAAAGCAGTTTCACTATTTAGAAATTTTAAAAAAAAATTGTGTTAGTTTCAAAACGGGTGTTTTTAGATTAATAAATGAATTATATAAAAAAAAAGTAAGACAATTTATTGTTACCTCAAGTTCAAGAAATCAAGTCAATCTACTTGTCGAATATCTTTTTAATGGCTTCACCCCTTTTGAGTTCATTATTTCAAGTGAAGACGTTGAATTAAAGAAACCAAATCCATTACCATATTTAAAGGCAATCCAATTAAGTGGTATAAACAAAAACAACTCGATTGTTTTTGAGGATTCCAATCCAGGATTGAAATCTTCCTTGGCTGCTAACTTGCCTACAATTTTTGTGCCTTCAAATATCCCAATTGTTCTTGAGGAAAATATTAAATTAGATTGTATTTTAGACAGTCTTGGTGATGAGAATAATGTGGCAAATGTAATTAAAGGCCCTAAACTAAAAAAATCATATGTTGACTATAGCTTTCTAAGTGATTATTTAGTGTCTTTTAATAATGCAAAAAACTAATTTTTCAAGAATTACCTACCAGTTAAATAATTTATTTTTTGGTTTTCTAAGTGATACTTGGAAGACAAAATCTATTGGTCTAATTTCTGTTTTGACAGGCTATTTTTTGTTCGCAAATTTCCTTACAAAATTTATATCTGAAGGTAAAAATGAGTTGATTATGGTCCCAATAATTATTGTTTTTATTGAAATTATTATAAGGATTAAACCTACTCCAAGTTCAAAGTTTTTTTATCTATGGACGGTAGTTGATAAATTGAGAATTGGTGCAATTTATGCCGTTATACTTGAGGCATTTAAATTAGGATCTTAAAAGTTATTCTTCTTCTTCTTCTTCTTCAATAGGATAAACAAATCCTTGAGCTTTCCCAGTTAAAACTGATTTACCTAAAGATATTGCTTTCTGAGCTGCTATTGCAGCTTTCCCTTTCCAGACAGCGTGCCTTTGGTTCCTTTTGCTCTTTGATTTTTTCTTCTTTGGTACAGCCATTATGTTTTTTTTATTTCCATATATTAATATAACCTTTAAGTGGTTATCTCCAAAACTTTTGAGTATATTTTGTTTATATACGTCAATTTTTTAAATAAGCTTATATGCTTTATTAATCACTTATAAAGATTAGTGTTTAGATCAAAATTCTCATATTCAGATTCCAAATCAAGTTATTCGGATCTTCTAGAAGATATAGAGACGGGGAAAATAGAATCAATATTTTTCTATCCTAGGCAGAGAGAAATTGATGTTCTGTATAAAAATGGCGATAAATTTAAAATACCCATACTTTACAACGATCAATTAATCCTAGAGAAGGCTACTGAAAATAAGGTAGATCTCACTATTAACAATAGTAGAAAAGAAGTCTCAGCTGCTAATTCATTTGCTTCAATAAGTTTTTTCTTGATTTTAATATTAGCTATAGTCTTAATCTTGAGGAGTACATCAAAGTTGGCTTCCAGAGCCTTTGGTTTTACCAAAAATCAAGCTAAATTTGTAACTATTGATGATGTAGAAACGAGATTCGATGATGTAGCTGGCGTCCCTGAAGCCGCTGAGGAATTAAAAGAGGTAATAACATTTTTGAAAGAACCAAAGAAATTTGAAAATCTTGGAGCAAAAGTTCCTAAGGGAGTTCTTCTAATAGGCCCACCAGGAACAGGTAAAACATTATTAGCTAAAGCAATTGCTGGTGAATCAGGAGTGCCTTTTCTCTCAATATCGGCATCAGAGTTTGTAGAACTTTTTGTTGGTGTTGGTGCAAGCCGAGTCCGTGATCTATTCTCTAAGGCTAAGGAAAAATCTCCTTGTATAATTTTTATTGATGAAATTGATTCCATTGGTAGACAAAGAGGGTCTGGGATCGGAGGTGGTAATGATGAAAGAGAACAAACCCTTAATCAACTTCTAACTGAATTAGATGGTTTTGCTGATAATTCTGGGATTATTGTTTTAGCAGCAACAAATAGACCAGATATTTTGGATGCAGCATTATTAAGACCAGGTAGATTTGATAGAAAAATTGAAGTAATGCTTCCAGATTTAGATGGAAGAAAAAAAATTCTTTCGGTTCACTCACTTTCCAAACCACTTTCAAGTGAAGTTGACTTAGGATATTGGGCTTCTAGAACAGTTGGATTTTCGGGGGCAGATCTTGCAAATTTGATGAACGAGAGTGCTATTCACTGTGCTAGAGATGAATCTAAATTAATCAGTGATCTTCATATAGAAAATGCTCTTGATAAAATCACTATCGGCCTGAGAAGTTCATTAATAACTTCTCCAAATATGAAAAAAATTATTGCTTATAATGAGGTTGGCAGAGCGATTGTATCTGCTGTGAGAAATGGAATTGAATCAGTTGATAAAATTACGATCTTACCTAGATCTGGATCTTTAGGAGGATATACAAAAATATGCCCTGACGAAGATGTAATTTCTAGTGGCTTGATTTCAAAAAAATTATTATTTTCAAAAATCGAAATTGCTCTAGCTGGAAGAGCAGCAGAAACGATAGTTTTTGGTGAAGGTGAAATTACACAATGCTCCTTAAATGATATCTCTTATGCGACAAATATCGTAAGGGAAATGGTTACAAAATATGGATTTTCAATTATTGGTCCAATTTCGATGGATTCTGATAATAATGAAATGTATTTAGGAGATGGATTATTTAGAAGAAAGCCTCTCATAGCAGAAAATACTAGTTCTAGAATAGATAATGAAATCATAAATATTTCTAAAATTTCACTAAATAATTCAATAAAAATATTGAAAAAAAATAGAATCCTACTAGATAAATTAGTTGATATACTTTTAAATCAAGAAACTATAGATAAAAAAGTTTTTAAATTAACAACTTCTAAATTGTTGAAAGTTTGATTTAATTGTTTTAAATTAAAAAAAATATTTTCTTGATAATTAAAAACAATACAACTAAGTTACTAGCTACACTTTCATTTTTACTTATTCTTCCATTTGTACAAAAACAATGGTTTAATTTGTATTCACTCAATATTAAAGATATTTCCTTTTATTCAATCCTTTACTATTTGAGCGGTGCAATATGTCCATCTCTAGTGTGTTTTAACTCTTTAAAAAACTATACATACTATAATTTTGATACGGATAAAATCCATAGTATAAAAATAATTAAGGGAAAAAGATTATTATTCTTAGTAGCAGTAAATTTAATATTTCTCTCTTTCTTAATAACTGATTATATATACATAAATTTTGATCTTATATTAAATTTATTTCTTGAAGAAATTAATGTACCAAAACTGGATATTCCACAGATAAGTTTTTTCATATATTTAATTTCTATCTTATTAATTTTTAAGAAATCTAGGTTTCTGTTAAAAAAAATAATATTGGTAAATTTTATTTTGATTTCTCTCTATCTTTGGCATTTTCAAATTAACAATCTTAGTGTTGATGATCAGTTTCATATTTATAGATATTTTGGTTTAAATGACTTAAATTTAATTAATCTTTTTTTCCTAGTCGCCATAGAAATTTCTTTTTATACGTGGTCCTTCATATCATATAAAACTAATTTAAGCGATTGGATCGTGCCCAAACCTCAAAAAGTGGATATTATCCCCTTTTTGAATATATTTATTTTTTATTTTTTTATAATTATTTACTACTCAATACTTACTTAAATGTTTTTAATCCTTTTATAACGCAGAAAAATATTCCTTACTACCTTTGGGGTCCTCTAACATTGTTTTCTCCCCGGGAGTCCAGTTTGCTGGACATACTTCATCTGGGTTTGCCGCAACGTATTGATAACCTTGAAGAATCCTTAGCGTTTCATCAACATTTCTACCTACAGGAGCCTTGTTAACAGTCGTATGCATAACTACTCCTTCGGGATTGATAAGAAATAGACCTCTATCGGCCTCTCCATCATCATTAAGAACATTGTACGCCTGGCAAATCTCTCTTTTTAAGTCAGAAACTAACGGGTAGTTAATATCACCTATTCCGCCTTCATTTCTTGGGGTTTGTATCCAAGCCAAATGACAGTGTTTGCTATCAACTGATACCCCAAGTATTTCAGTATTAAGAGCTGAGAAATCTTGGTATCTATCACTAAATGCAGTGATTTCAGTTGGACATACAAATGTAAAATCTAGTGGGTAAAAGAATAAAACAACCCATTTACCTCTTAGACCTGAAAGTGTAATCTCCTTAAACTCTTGATCATATACTGCGGTAGCACTAAAGTCTGGTGCTTCTTGGCCAACTCTTAAGCTCATGAAAAAATTTGTCCTTTTTTAATTTATATATGGTCTGAATGACCGTAACTAGTATTATAATTTTATTAATAATGAATTAGCAAGTTTTTTTTTAATTCAATGAAATGGCATTATTCCTTTACAAGGAAATTTACAATTTTGAATCACAATAAACTTTTAAAAAACCTCAAAAAAGAGTTAATTAAATATCCCATTAACAGGCTTGACAATAAAAATTCGAATTAAAAGAAATTTTATTTTATTTAAGATTCCTTTAAATTCAACTCTCTATAATTGTAAATATTCTTTTTAATATTTTTAATTATGGCTAAATATATTGAAAGACTAAAGGAAAAAGTTAAAATAAAAAAATTTGATTCTAATCAGCCAATTGGAGCTTGGATTTTCGTTTTAATTTTGAATATGGTTGGATTTGCGGGTTATTTTTACTTAAAGGTAAATCATATACACCTAGGTAGTTAAAAACTTATCTTATTTCCTTTTTAATTGAGCGACAAAAATTTTTTAGTCTTTCATTTCTCGTTAAGTCGGGTAAAGTCCAAATTGATTCTGTCTCAGGTAATGGATCTTTGCTCCATTCTTTGAATTCTTCCATTATCGAAGCATTATTTAATTTTGATGTATATTTTCCTCGTTTTTTTAAATATTTTCTTATCACTGTAAGATTTGCCTCAATATATTCCCTCATAATAAATACTCAGTATTATATTAATTTATCATCTAGCAAGTTCAACTTTAAAGAAAAGATTAATTAGACATTTTGAACTGCTTGAAATAGTCCAAATGAATAACCTCCTATTAGGATCCATCCAAGTACACTTGATATAATTGTAGATCTTCTATTGTGTCTCCTTAAAGCGGATTCAATCATTTCATTAACTTCATCTCTATTTAGGTATTCTTTCTTGGAGTCTTTTTTCATTTTTTTCTTTTTACAATAAACGAATTTATAAGAAAGTGAGTTAAAGATTTTTACTTATCAGTAAGAATTTTATTTTTGATAATTTTTAAGATGTTTATTATTTTTGTCAATATATACTATGAAACTATAAGGTAAATTTTAAAACTATAAGATAAGGTATAGGTATTGAAGAATCATATTTTTATACAAACAATGAATATTAATGATAAATCTGTTTTAGAAATGCTTAATAAGCTTATTGCTATAAATAGGCTAAATAAAACTCAAATTCTTCAAATGGTCAATTTAGTATCAATATCAAATGATTTCAATGATTTAAAGGATAATTTGAAATGGGAAAGTTTTAAATCATTTCATCAAAATATTTAAAATAAATAAACACTTTGTTTGATTATTATGAATTCTTAAAATTTATATAAGAGATAAATAATATTTAAATGAATTAATTAAGAGTTTTATAAATAATTTAAGTAAGCTAATCAAATTAATTTTTGATAATAATTTTTCTTATGAGTAACTTGCTCTTGATTACTATAATTATGTGTTGTTTTCTTATCCTTGCTAAATGATTTAATTAATATTGTAGAAGTGATTATTATTATTAGTATAATTAGTAGATCTCCAACAGTAATCCCCCTCTCCTTAAGATTCATAATAAAACATATATTTTGTTTAAATATAGCCTTTTTTATTTGATAAACTAATATTTTTAACAAACGTGCTAAAAATACATATTAAGGAAATAAAAAAAAATATAAAAATATAAAGACTATATTCTTTTGAGTCATATAAAAAAAAATAGATAAATTACTTGTATGGAAGTCAAAAAAAAATTTAATAGTTCTAATACTCCTGATTTTTTCTCTAAAGAAATGATTATCACAAAAAAATCACTTAACGAAAATCAACTCAAGTTTACTTATCAAAAACAACTAATCTCAGATCTAGATTATAAGCATAAGGAATGGTCAAAATCGATTGACAGAACATTTTAAAAGCTGTCGTTGATTATATTTAAAAGTTTATTTCTTTTATTTATATTTTTCTCTTCCCAATGAAGTGTTACTTCATCATTAATAATAGGTTTTGCTTCATAAGCTATATACCAAAGAATAAATCCGGCAGGAAATATTAAAATATGCATAGCAAAATTAGTTGACTTAAATTAAATATAGTGCAACACTTATAATGTGCAAGTGTGACACTTATTTTTCTTAATTATGCCCTCTCCGAGGAAAAGAATTGGTTTTTTGCCAAGTGCAGAAGTTCATGAAATTATTGAAAAATTGTGCACAGCTAATGAATTTAGTCAGTCAAAGGTTACGGGTTTATTGGTCGAGGAAGCGTTGAGGTCTCGAGGTGTATTAAATCAATCTTTTGGTAAAAATAAAAACGAAAGAGGGGATCTAGTCAATTTTTCCTTTGATCAAGAAACAATCTCTGAAAATAGTATATCTTCACTTTATACGGAAGACTATGAAGTTAATAAAAAAGCATTATCTGATGATATCAAAATGATGCATGAATTTATTGAGTTTAAGTATTTTAAGAAAATTATGAAGCGAAATAATATTATTAAATAAATAGTGTCACACTATTAATAATTATATTAGAATGCTTTTCAATAGAATTTAGAAATTAAACTAAGATAAATATTTTTGAATATTTCTAATAAACTTCTTAAAGAGCGATCCAAAATAAATTGAATCTTTAAAAATTCAGCGGACTAAATCCTCGTGGAGATATGAACCTTAGCCCGCTTTAAAAAAATAGCAATAAAAAAATATAAATACAATAAGTATTTAAATTTACTTTTGATTTAAAATTTGAACATTAAACTCAAAATATAAATGGCAGTAAGTGAATTAAAAGAAGATACACAGAATCAAAATGTGATCTTCTTGAAAATTTTCAGCAAATAGAGAAACTTAAAAATAAAGATATTCGAATTTTGCTTGATAAAATAGTCAGAAAATATGGAGGAAAATTTTTAAATAAATGAAACGCTTATTAATCCCACTATTTGTTTTGCTTAATGCACCAAGTGTTGTTCATAGTTCCCACTTGAATAATCAGAGAGAACTTACAGTTACCTCAGAAAGCACTAGCGAATCTATCGAGTTGGCAAAATACCTTAAAGATAAAGGTGTAGTTAAATATTCAGCATATTGGTGTCCTAATTGCCTTAATCAAAGTGAATTATTTGGTAAGCAAGCTTATAGAGAACTTAATGTAGTTGAATGTGCAAGAGATGGCATAAACAGTCAAACTCAATTATGCATTGATAAAAAAATTAAAGGGTTTCCCACATGGGAAATAAATGGAAAACTTATTTTAGGCGTACTTTCACTAAAAGATTTATCAAAGTTGACTGGATTTAAGAATTAAAGAATATGTATGAAGATTAATGGCTAGATATTAAAGGTTATTTCTTGAGTCCCTTTAATACATCCTCCAGCTGGATAATTAATCACTTTTTTTGATATTAATCCAATACTTATAGCAACTATTCCAATACCAAATATAGCTCTGAATCTTTTGCTTGAAATGAGATTTTTCATTGGGTATTAATTATAATTAAATAGTAGGGATTATGAAATTATTACGTGGATTTTTTGTTAAATATTCAATAACAAAACCCTAAATCTGTAATTTTCTAAAATTATTTTTAGATATAAGATATCTTGAAAATTTTTAAATAATAAATGCTTATGTATCTTTTTTTCAGTATTTTTAGTTTTTATTTGACAGACTTTTTATAATTAAAATGAGACTTTTTTTTTTATGAAAAATAAAGAATTTAATGTGACTCAAGGGATGGCTTTGTTACTTTTGAAGCCATTAAATTTACCCGCTAACTACGTCCTTAATCTCATAATTTATATAACTAACCCTAGTAACAATATTGGATACTAAGAGTCTTCCCAAACTGGTTTGGTTCTCCTCCAACCTTGAGCGATTAACTTTTTCCATTCATCTCTAGCTTTATCAACTTTAAGTTCTTCTCTGGTTGTCATAAGAGGTGGTTCTTTTCCTAAAACACCAAGAATTCTTCCAGAGTCAATAAACATATATTCAAAAAATTTATCTTTATTTTGATTATTCTTTGAGAACCTTTTAACCCTTGAACGATTCGAATTTATAAGCCAAAAATTTTCTGTCAATCTTACTTATTTTATGTTTTCTCAATTGGAGCCATTGTTAATCCTTTTCTGAAGAGTTGCTCATGATATAACTCTGCCTGTTCAAGATTACCTCTCCAAACCTCCGCCGATCCTGTTTTGTCAACTTTTATGGTTAGATCCCATGCCCTTTTTTCACTCATGCTTGGGATTATTGTTAGAAGACAATTTGCGACATGCTGAAAAGTATTAAAATTGTCATCAAGAACTATAACCCTGGCTTCTGGATATTTTGCTTTAGATTTCTTTGGATCTAAGACTGTGCCGAGCGAATTAAACATTATTGTCTTTAATAGTTTATTTAAATTAAAATTTCACCTATGTTCATCAATTGAAAAGTATTGAAAATGTCTCGAGCGTGACTTGAACACGCGACCTGCGGGCTATGAATCCGCCGCTCTAACCAGCTGAGCTACCGAGACATGGAAATATTGTAAGGCATTGGTTGTACTTAATTACCATTTTGAAAATTTATTTGTTTGTGAGCCTCATACATAGCAATTCCGCATGCTACAGAAAGGTTTAGACTTCTAACACCTTTTTGATCATTGTTCTCAATCTGTAAATTCGGCATAAATATTGATATTAAAAAGTCGCTTTTATTAATAATGGAATCTGGTAATCCTGAATCTTCTCTCCCAAATAGTAAAATATCATCTTGCATAAAATTAAAATCCTTCAAGTATAATCCATTTTTTTTACTAAAACAAATTATTCTTTTTGTTGATTTTGACGTTAAAAATTTTTCAAAATTCTCATACTTATTAACTGTAACTAGAGGCCAATAGTCTAATCCTGCTCTTTTTAAATACTTATCTTCTAGTTTAAAACCCAAAGGCTCTATAAGATTTAAAGGTATATTAAATGCAGCACATGATCTGGCAATATTACCAGTATTTTGTGGGATTCTAGGTTCAAAAAGAGCGACTTCCAATTTTAAGTAGGTATTTCAATACTTATTTCATCTATTTTGATTGCTCTGCCGTTTATTGTCAGCCAATTATCTTTTGATATTTTGGTTATTCTCTTTTGAAGTTCGCCGATTCTTTCAATATAGGTATTACCAATTTTATATTCAGAGACAAGACTCCAACCTACTTGTTCTCCAACAATAATTGTTATGCTTTTTCTTTTCATTAGGAGACTTATAAGTGAATTCATTTTTGTTGACCATTCATTTTTTTTCTTGCCAATACTTTTCATAACGAATCCGCCAATCGAATCTATTAATAATGGACCTTCTTCTTTTTTTAATGTATTTAATAGATCTGTCGTTTCTATTAATTTCCAATTTTTTGGCCTTCTTTTTCGATGTAGATTAATTTTATCTTGCCATTCTTCATCATCCAAATTGTTTTCAGATAAAGCAACATAGGATATTTTTTTTACCTCCTTTGCAAGATGCTCAGCGAATTCGCTTTTGCCACTCTTTGTTCCCCCTGTAATAAAAACTATATAAGATGAATAATCACTAATACTTTTATCGTTTGCATTCATAAATTCTCTATTATTTAGAGAAATACCACCATGTTGCTAAAGGTATAATTGTGGCAGCGATTAACAAACCTATGACTATATAAGTAGCAGTTGAACTCTCTGTATCTTTTGATCTCATAGTGTTAAAATTTGGATCCACTACAGGGTTATCAATAGATGAAGGCTGACTTTTTTCGTAATTCATAACAGTCTTCTGTTGAGTTATACCCAAATATTTATTTATGCTATTAATTTCATTTGCGAATGTACTCGAGGGGATAAGAAAAAAAATTAAGCCAGTAAAAATAAGAGATAATATATATTTATTGATTTTTAGGTTCATTTTGAAAGGTTTTGGTTAATTATATATTAAAAACCATATGTTTGAGTAATTTTAAATGTATTAAACAATATAATATTTGCATAATTTAATTAGAAATAAAATATTTAAAATATGGGATTCAATGGGAAATCATTAATATTAGTCGGTGCATTACTCTTTATTTTTCAGATAGCAAATTTCATTTCAATAGAAACAATCACTCCTGAGCTTGAAAGAGCACAAGTGTTAGCCGCAATAGCTTCATTAATTATTATTTTGATAGGTTTTTTATTTAAACAATTCGAACCATTAGCTGGTGAGAAAGCTGCTTTAAAAGGAGAAAATAAGTTTCTCTTCGATAGAAACATGCCGGCTGAAGTTATTGATGAACTTGCATGGGGTTCTGAAGCAATATTAACTTCTACAGCAGCAGCAGCAATATTAATCCACAATGATGGAGTTAATATATTGAGGAGGGGAATCACTTCAAGTAATGATTTTAAACCTGGGGAAACTTGTCTGAGATCTATAAAAGATATGAAATTAATATCTTTAGCAAACACTAAATTTTATCCTGGAAGAGATGAATTTTTTAATTTTTGTGCCGATATTCCATCTATCTTAGTTGTACCTATAAATAGTAAGGCTTTTATATTGATTGGAGGCTGGAGTGCTAAGTGTTTTACAAAGTCTGATGAAAAATGGATTAATAACTGGTCCAAAAAAATTAATAATATTTTTTCAAAAAATAAAATTTAAAAATAAATTATTGATTTTACTCTTTTATCTTTTGCTTTAAAACTTACTGATTCAGTAGTTAAATTGTAGTAAGCATTTTCTGAATTTATTTCATATTTATTTTCGTTATTTTCATCTTTTATTATATATTTTACTGGATTGAAAAATTCAATTATACTATCTGATCCCAATATGGCTTTTCCTGAATTTAAGATGATATTTTGATTTTCAAATCTTATATTACCCTCTAATAGATAGTTAGTACTTTCTATATTCCAAATAAAATTATCAGCATATAAAAAATCCCCATCTTTTTTAAGAGTTTTTAATTTAACATTCCCTTTCAATTTCAGGAGTTTATTGTTGTCTGATAATGTAGAATCTTCTGAACTAATAATATATTTAGTTTCTTCCTCATCGAGAATATTAATGATGGGGTTTTTTAATTCGAATTCTAATTCTATATTGTTATAACTTGAATTTGGACTGGTAATTGAATATATTTTATCTCCACTTTTAGAGAAAATAGTCATATCTAAACTTTCTATTTTTTGTATTACTTTATTTTCATCAATTACTTTTGGAGCGCAACCAAGCATAAATAATGGGAGGAAAATTATTAATCTATAAATGTTGCTCATACTCCAGTTTATTTATGATTGGAGTGGGTTGAGGAAGACTTGAGTTACTCACTAATAATCCCCAACTTAATTGTTGTTTCCAAGGGATTTCTTCTCTGTATACAGAACCAAGTTGTTCATTAATTTTTGTAGATAATTCGGGCAATAAAGGTATTAATAACAATCCAATTATTCGGGTACTTTCTAAAACGTTATAAATAATTTGTTCAACTAGAGGTAGATTATCTTTATCTTTTATTAACAGCCATGGCTGATTATCATTCAAATACAAGTTTGTATTAATTGCTAAGCTAAGGACTTCATTAGCTGCTAGATCTAATTTGTAGTTATCGAAGTTATAAATATATTTTTCGACTGCAATTTTGGCAGAATTCTCTAATTTATTTTCACTTAAAATTTTTTCATTATTTGGCACTTTATTATCAAACCATTTTCTAGACATAGACGATGTTCTATTTAATAAATTGCCAATTGTATTAGCTAAGTCATTATTGATAATGTCAACAAATCTTTTATCTTGAAAATCTCCATCATTTCCTAGTGATATATCTTTAATTAGGTACCACCTTACAGGATCATTTCCATATTTTGCAAGCAATAAATCAGGGTCGAGTACATTTCCCAAGCTTTTACCCATTTTTTGCCCCTCTCTTGTAAGAAACCCATGCCCAAAAACCTTTTTAGGAACTTTCATATTGGCAGAAATGAGCATAGCGGGCCAATATACAGCATGAAATCTCAGAATATCTTTACCAATAAAATGTACATCCGCTGGCCATCCTCCAATAATTGAATTTTCCAATGAATGTTCTGTCGCATCAGAGCTAATGGCGCTTACATATCCAAGTAAAGCATCAAACCATACATAAAAGGTATGGTTATCGTAACCAGGGACAGGAATTCCCCATGAGACATTAGTTCTTGAAATTGAAAAATCCTTTAAACCTCTTGATACAAAATTTATAATTTCATTTTTTCTTTCTACTGGCTCTATAAAAGAAGGTTCGTTGATTATTTTCTCAATTTCTTTTTGATATTTTGAAAGCCTAAAAAATAGATTCTCTTCATTTTTCCATTCTAGATTTTTTTGATGTATGGGACATTTGTATGTTGATGAGTTTTCTGGATTATCTTTAAATTCTTCACAACCGACACAATACCAACCTTTTTGAACTCCCATATAGATATCATCTGATGCTTTTACTCTTTCATAAAATTCATTAACAACAAATTCATGATTTTTTGAGCTTGTTCTTATAAATTTATCAAAAGATATATTCCAATATTTCCAATTATTATTAAAGACTTCTGAGATTTCATCACAATGTGATTTTGGTTCAATTCCCTTTTCATTAGCTGTTCTTTGTATTTTTAAACCATGTTCATCAACACCAGTGATGAAAATAACATTTTCACCTGTAAGCCTTTTATACCTAGCTATTGAGTCACAAATTATTGTTGTATATACACTTCCTAAATGAGGTTTATCATTAACATAGTATAAAGGTGTAGTAATGACAAAGGTCATAAAGCTTTTCTATTTATACTAACAGATATTTTTTAAACTAATAACAACCTATTATATTTATTATCTTATTAATAAATAAACTCTAAAAGTTTACTATCATTTATAATATATTTAACTTTATATATTTTATTACTATATATTTCTATTGATACAAAGAGAGTAATAAGTATTTCTAGTGAATAATCTGGAAAATAAACCAAAGCAATATTTTTGCTATGATTAATCCACTTAACAAATATTATTTTATAAAAAGCTTTTTTTTCATTATTAAAAAATAATGTTAAATACTTAAATTTATCATTTTTAAATATATTATTATTTTCTGATTGTCTATTCTTTGAAAAATCTATAATCTTAGAAACTGTATTTTTACTTAAAACTTCATAATTATTAATTTTATTATAGACTTGCCTTTGTATAATTAAATCTAGATATCTTCTCAATGGTGATGTGCATTGTACATACATTTTAAGGCCTAATGATTCATGGATTCCTGGCTTAGTTGTAATATAACTTCTTCCCATATATTGTTTTAATATTATATATTTAATATCACTATCATTGTATCTATTAAGTATTTCAGATGGATTACAATTTAATTTTTGAATCCTAAATGCAGCCGCTAAATTATATTTATTCATAAATAGACTTGTTACATAATTCATTAAAATCATTGATTCTGCAACTATAATTTGTGATATTGTTTTCTCTAATTTAGTTAGTATAATCTTGTCCTCATATAATTTAATTTTACTATTAGGACTTTCAAAAATAATTGCTCCTTGTTTCTTTCTGAATTTAATACTTTTTTCTAATAAATTTTTAATTTCAATTAATTCTATTTCTTCTTTAGGTTCTATTTCTAATATTTCATTTGCATCTTCATATGTTAATTGATATTTTGGTTTTATTATTGCTTCAATTATTTCATATTTATTTATTGATCCATCGTCATTGAATTCTATTGCTGCACTAATGGTTTCTGAAACTTTATTTTGAGCTAGATTTGCCTTTTCAAGAATATTTTTAGGTAGCATTGGGACATGTTGATCAATTAAATATAAACTGCTATTTCTCTTTCTTGCATTTAAATCAACATTAGAGTCATGCAAAAAGAGTTTGCATGGATTACTAATATGTATCCATAAATTTTTTTTATTTCCTTCTTTTATTTCTAATGAAACAGCGTCATCAACCTCATGTGGATCATCAGAGTCAATAATATATGTTTTTAAATTAGTTAAATCTTTCAAATATTTGAGATATTAATTATAGTGCCAACTATATTCAATATGAAATTATCCTTCAGGATTTACGAAGGGTAAAAGAGCTACAATTCTAGCTCTTTTTACAGCTAATGTAAGATCTCTTTGTTGCTTAGAGGTTAAACCTGTCATCCTTCTTGGTAGGATTTTGCCCCTCTCAGTGATGAATTTTTTTAGTAATTCTACATCCTTATAGTCAATAGGATCTCCAGGTCTGATAGGTGATAATTGTTTTTTAAAAATTGAATTAGGCATGATTTAATTTGATTTGATTACTTAATTTCTTTGTGAATTGTCATTCTGTTTAAATGAGGATTAAACTTTTTTAGTTCTAATCTTTCAGTTGTATTTCTACGATTCTTTTCAGTAGTATATCTAGAGACACCATTTGATCTCTTAGGATCTGTGCTTGTCCTAGCTTCAGTACATTCCAGGGTCACTACAACTCTTGTCCCTTTTTTGGCCATTTTAATTAATACTTTATTGTATAATTTTCTATTGTACATCTTCAACAATCTTTTTTGGAGGTATACTTATTTCTTTTATCATCATTGATTAAAAAATATAAATGAAAGTTTCTCAAAATTGGTTGAAAAATTTAGTAGAAATTACTTCTACTCCTGAACATCTCTCTGAGAAATTGTCTATTGGTGGATTTGAGGTTGAATCATTAGAAGATTGTTCAGAAAATGTAAATGGTGTTGTTTTAGGTAAGGTATTATCTGTTTTAAAACACGAAGGATCTGACAAACTTTCAATTTGCCAAGTCGATATTGGTAATTCAAAGAATTTACAAATTATCTGTGGTGCGAGCAATATTAAACCTAATATTTATGTTTATGTTGCTACAGTCGGCGCGAAATTAAATGCTGTTGATTTAACTATTAAAAGAAGTGAAATTAGAGGTGTCATTAGTGAAGGAATGATATGTTCACTGCAGGAACTCGGTTTAGAGGACTCTAGCGAAGGGATAGAGATCATTGATGAAGATTTAGCCCTAAAACATGAATTGGGCACTCCAGGGTCTGACATTCTTAAATTAAACGATTTTATATATGATTTAGCCATTACAGCTAATAGACCTGACGGAATGTCTGTTATGGGTATAGCCCGTGAAATTTCTGCCCTTTTAGAATCCACCTTAAATTTTCCAGAATTGAACCATAAATACAATATTCATTTACTTAAGAGAATTAAACTTTGTCCAGAAGCTATAGAGTCTAATTGCATTTATACAATAAGCTGCATTGATGGAGTAAACGGAGAGAAATTATCGCCAAGTTGGCTTAAAGATCGTATAGAAAAATCAGGTATAAAATCTATTAATCTTCTAGTTGATTTGACAAATTATATTCTTTTAGAACAAGGGCAACCTTTGCATGCGTTTGATAAAGATAAACTGTCAAACTTAATTGGTAAGGAAGTTTCTCCAGAAGATTTCTCTGTAAGAAAAGGTAAAGATAACGAGAGCCTTATTTGCTTAGATGGTAAAGAATATGACTTAAATGACAATATCACAGTCATTACTTGTTGTGATAAACCGGTAGCTATTGCAGGGGTGATAGGCGGTTTAGAGACTTCTGTAACTAATACTACCTCATCTATTTACCTTGAAGGCGCTGTTTTTAATCCAGTCATTATAAGAAAATCTTCAAAGGCTGTTGGCATAAGAACAGAATCTAGCAGCAGGTATGAAAAAGGGATTTCATCAAAAAATACAATAAGTGCAGTAACAAGGGCAATTAATCTTTTAGAAGAATATTTTTCTATTAATTCACCAATCATCAATACTTCCAATTTAATAAGTAATGAGGATATATTTATTAAACTACGGAGAAATCGAATACATAAAATTCTTGGTCCATTAATAATTAAAGATCAATTTGAAAAAAGAAATATATCTGATAATGAAATAGTTGATAAATTAAAACTCATAGGTTGTACTTTAAAGAATAAAGAATATGGATGGGATGTCGCAGTAATTCCTAATAGATCTCATGATTTAATAAGAGAAATAGATTTAATTGAAGAAATAGCGAGATTAATAGGGTATGACAGATTCGATTTAAAACTTCCTAATCCAATTAAGCCTGGAAAATTGTCATCAGAACAGTTGGCATTGAGAAAAGTAAAAAATGGTTTTATAGAGAATGGTTTTAATGAGGTACTAAGCTACTCTCTTGTTCCTGAAGATAATGAAAAACTTATAAAGATTTCTAATCCTTTGTTATTAGAAACAAGCTGTCTTAGAGATAATATCTGGAAAGAACATTTAGAGATAGTGAACCGTAATATAAAAGCTGGACAAGCAAGTTGTTATATATTTGAAATTGGAAATGTTTTTCAAAAGAAAACTGAGTTCATTCAAGAAGAAGTTCTCAATGGTGCCATTTATGGAAATAAAAAATTTGGAAAATGGATAAATTCGGGTAAGGATAACGATCTTAATTATTACCAGGCCAGAGGAAAGTTAAAGGAGGCTCTATCATCGTTGAACATAAAAATTGATGATAAACCTACTGATTCAATAGATTTTCTTCATCCAGGAAGAACAGCGAAATTAGTTATTGAAGGGAAAGATGCAGGTTATTTTGGTGAAATACATCCCAAACTAATATTAGAAAAGAAGTCATTAAAAAAAGTTTATTTATTTAACATAAATGTTTCTAACCTCTTGGGAGCTAGTACAAGAAAAAATAAATGGATTCCAATATATAAGCAATACCCAATTGTTCCGAAAATGGAAAGGGATATAAATTTTGTTTTCAGTAAGAAATTTTTAATTAGCGAAATAACATCACAAATAAGAAAAACAGGAAAAAATCTCTTAGAGGACGTTAATTTACTTGATGTTTTTGAAGATACTAAATTTGGAGATGATCATATCAGTTATACATTTAGATTATCTTATAGAGATAAAGATAAAACATTACTAGACTCGGACATTACATCAATACATTCAAATATCATTTCTAATGTTGAAAAATTTTTTAATACTAAATTGAGAAATTAATTGTATTGCCAATCTTATATGAGACTATAAACAAGTCTATCTATAATTCTTATATAAGATAAATAATAATCCTATAAAACTAATTAATGTTGTATGATAAGTTTCATGATCAATTTACTATCTCTACTTCTATCTTCAGTGCTGTGGGTACAAGTCCCTCAGTGGTCAGATGATTGGTCAAAATGTGCAGTTGACATACCAGATGCTTCATGTCATTGGTATATAACTTCACCAGATAATACTTTTGGGGAAGGTTTTGATTGGGCTAGCGCCCCTTGGTTTGATGCTAACGGATTAAGTGATGTCCCTAGTATTGATAAACAAACTGCCATTGAAAAGCTACAGTCCAAGTAGTACTGTCTTTAAGGCAGTACGGGTAGATTTAAAACTGTTCTGCAGCAATGCTTTTTAATTATTATTAATTCTTTGGACATTGAAAGGACATAATTTATTGTTTTATATTCATTTTTAATTTTTCCAAGCTATTAAGCAGTCTTGGGATCTTTAATTAAAATTGATAAATTATTATTTCTTACTTATCTGTTTTGAGACTATATAATAGACTAATAATAAGTCTTAAATAAGAATTACTATACAAGAAAATATTTACATTCTTAAAAGTAAATTTTCTTTAAATTCTATTTATACATAATTATTATCTTTATAAATTTGCTTAACAAATAATTCATAGAGTTAAGTAATTTAGGGTCACAGCTATCTTATATAAGACTATTGTATAGACTTATTTCTAGTCTTATTTAAGAATTAGTATACTAATTTCTGTATAGATTTTTTAGCAATTGATACGCTTCATTTAATTTTCTCATTTGATCTGTTGAGCCTCCAGCATCTGGATGTGTCTCTAGGGCTATTGATTTATAGGCCTCCCTAATTTTACGGAACGTATGAGCTGATCCTGCGGCTGTTGATAAGTTCAATAATTTGAGTGCTCCATGTACTGTCATTGTTGAGTCCAAAGTTTCAAATGAATTTGATCTGTTATTTCGCTTAAATCTACTTACAAACCTTCTCATAAGTGTTGGTATCCTATTAATTAGATCTGATGTAGCAAAAGGGTCTTCTAAAACGCCAATCATTAATAAAACAATTTCAAGGGATGGATTTTTCTTTATCCAAAATGGGCATAATTCAGACATTAATTTATTGGCTGCACTCCACGTAAAGGGTAGATTTTCAGTTCCATCAAGATTTGGCCATATATCCCTTCCAAACCAATCCATGGAAGCTTCTACTACATGATCATTAGGAACTGATCCATATAAGGTTTTCCAATGACTAATTAACTCAATTCGACATTTTATTAATTCACTTTCTTTAATTGTGTTAATTTGAATATCATTGATATTCTCGTTTAATTTTTCACTATTAATACTTCTTCTTAGATTCTTCACTTTTTTTTCAACAAAGTTGGGAAGGCTTATGTTTAAGTTGGATTTTTCATTATGTTTATTCTTATTTGAGAATCTTTTACTCAAAGATATCTCATTAACTTCTTTTTTTACGTCTGATTTAATCAATACCAATGCAGTATCTTCGTCAATATTTAAATTTTCATTATTCTTCTTCTCGTTAAAATCTATTTCTTGCTGTTGGTTTTTAGGTAGTAAATCATCTTCTTGAAGAAGTTCTTTAAGTATCTTTTCTATTACAGGTCCTCTTGCTCTAAATCCCCACTCTTTCCGTAATTGATCAAACCTGGAAATTAGTTCCTCAGGTAAATCAATTGAAATTCTTTTTGTATTTGAATTTTCAGGAATATTCAATAATATTTTCTTAAATAGTAAGGAATTTATTTAATTTTATTCAAAAAAAATTGAAAGTCCATACGGAATATTGTTTTTAAATTAAAACTAATTTATTTTCATGTCACAAGTCAATTAAGTATCTTTTTATAATGAAAATAAAATGCTTAATTGTAATTTCAAGTCATCTAAAGAAAAGAAGAGTTTTTATCAACATAAGAAATTAGAAGTGCTCAATTATATTAAGGATTCACTTGAACGTAAAATAGCCTCTGTAAAAGCATCTATAGAAGTTCTAGAAAGCCAAATCAGCAGAGATAAAGAAGTTGAAGCTACTAACTAGTATTCAAACAAAACTTTCTAGAAGTTTTTCAGGGCCAAATTTCTTTAAATAATTAATATTTGATTTTTCAGTTACTAATAGATATCCTGCAAATCCTAAACCGTTAATACTGAAACCATGAATATGATCATTTTTTCTTTTTATAATAGCGATCCATTTATTAGTTATTAAAATATTGTAAGGATATATCGGTTTCTTATCACTAATAGGGTCCCCAATTCCTAATTTCTTGCATAATTCTAAGTAAAATTCTAAAAGACATGATGGATTTTCTAAAAAATTAAATTTGGATACAATAATATTCTTTTTAAGCTTACTATCTAGATCTTGATATGAGTTCATCTCTAAAAACCACTCTTCTCTAGGGCATGATATCTCACTTTTAGATCTACGCAGAAGTTGAAAATGCCTGTGAGGTTGACTTGCTCCCGCAATTGGAGAACTATTGAAAAACCATAATCCACTAGTATCTTTATTAACTTGTTGGATCGCTTTCCAATCATTAATATCTAACCATCCATTTTGAGGTTTCCATTCATTTGTAATAAGTAAAATATGACCTTTTTGTACAGGGTACTTATTTAATATTAGTTGATGATTATCACCAATTTTATCAATTTCTAGTATCTTTTCCCAAGGACAAAAAGGATTTTGCTTAGGACCATAAATTTTTTTTTTGTTAAATTTTGAAGTATCGAGTTTCCTTATTATGAAGTCGTCTTTTTCATATAAATCTCTTGTAATAATATCAGTTTTGAGAGGATATAATGATTCATCATCAATTGATAATCGAGTTTGTTCTAGTGCTTTTTTCCAATATATTTCTAAACTCATTTTAAAAAATTTATCATATTCATTTTAAAAAAAAAAATAAACTTGTAATTACTTTTTATTAAATTGATATTCTTTCAATTTTTCCAGAGGTACTGATTCTAAGACTACAATATTTGTTGATTCTAATATGACTTTTGGTGCAAGACCGTCTAATAATGCTTGCTTCCACCTATCAAGACAAATACACCAATGATCACCATCCTTTAGTCCTGGGAACGAATAAATAGGCATGGGAGTTATTAAATCATTACCTTGTGATTGACTATATTTCAGGAAATTATCATCCATTACACAACATATGGAATGATTCCCTCCATCATTTTTGTCATAGTTGCAAAATCCATCCCTGAACCACCCTGTCATAGGTGCGCAACTACAAATCTCAATTTTTTCTCCAAGGACATTTAACTGATTTTGATTATTTATGGTCATAGATTTTTTTTATAATAAAAAAACACCAACATTTCTTTAAAAAAGGTTGACGAGTATGGGGGGTAAGGAGGTAATAATTCTAATAAGGTTTTTTTCATTATGGATTGGGACTTTACTGAAAACATAGCATTTAAAGCTCTTTATGAAGCTTTTAAAGATAGTGGTGAAACTTCAGCATTAGAATTTTTATCTAGTGATGGTGCTTCATATTATCTTGAGTTAACACAGGATGCCGCAGGTGAGGGACTTGATCTGGGTGATAATGAAACGATGGAAGAACTACAGGAAGAAATTATTGAATATTTAGAAAACAACTAAAAATCTTGCTTAAGCACTGAAATATTTAGCTTTTGAGTGTAGTGCAATGATAGCTGTAGTACTTTGTTCTGGATGAAGTTGTTCAGATTCATCCATGGTTAAGTTTATTCTTTTTGCATCCAACAATGATAATTGTATGTTTGAATCAGATACTTTTGGACATGCAGGATAACCAAAAGAATATCTAGCTCCTCTATATTTTTGAGCTAGTATTTCTCTATTTTTGTCTGGTTCTTCAGACCTAAAACCACATTCAATACGAATTAATGCATGGACATACTCAGCTAGAGCTTCTGCTAATTGCACTGTAAGTCCATGGAATAACAAATAATCGCTATATTTATCTTCTTTAAATAATTTTTGAGAATATTCACTAGCAATATCGCCCATTGTTACTGCCTGCATAGGAAATATATCTATCGGTTTATCATTATTCAAATCACAATAAAAATCAGCTATACATAAATTATTCCCAGATTTTTGTCGTGGAAAATTAAATTGGGAACTTTTATTTAACGATTTCTCATCAAATAAGAAAATACTATTATCTTTTCTCCCGCATCTGAAATATCCATAAACTGCTTTGGGTGATATAAGTTTTTTCTCGATAATTATCTCTAACCATTTATCTAACAATGGTTTAGCATATGAATCCAAATAGTTATTGTATTCATCTACGCTTTGGTTTTTTCCTTTTTTTATTTGCCATTGCCCGCTAAATAGAGCTTTTGTATCTAAATAAAATATTAACTTATTTAAATCTATATCAACATCGTTCAAGACTTTCGTTCCCAAGAAAGGGGCTTGAATTGGATCTTCTTCATTTATAAATTTAGATCTTATAAACTTTTCTTTTAAATTTAATATGGAAGTCTCGGTATTTATGGATATTGATTTTTTAACAGCTTGAGAGTTGGCTTTTGATGAAGCTAAATTAATATTTATACCCTCATTGTTAATGAAACCCTCTGTATTTGACCAATTACCCTTTTTCTTATTATCCATATATTCATTCATGAACTTAAGATCAGTGAACGCATCTTTTCCGTACAATATTTTCCCTTTATATATTTTGCTGCAGTCCTCATTTACAAATTTTGGGGTTAAGGCAGCACCTCCTAATATTACTGGTACACTAATATTTTCATTGTTAAAAGCCTCTAAATTATCTTTCATAAAAGCAGTTGATTTAACAAGTAATCCGCTCATAGCGATGCAATCTGCATTGTGCTTTTTTTGAGCATCTATAATTGCTGAAACATCTTGCTTTATTCCAAGATTTATTACGTCAAAACCATTATTTGTAAGTATTATGTCTACCAAATTTTTTCCAATATCATGAACATCGCCTTTGACAGTTGCAATTAAGAGTTTTCCATTTGATATTTTTTCATCTACAGTTTCCATATATGGTTCTAAAATTGAAACAGCAAATTTCATTGTTTCAGCGGATTGGAGTACAAATGGCAATTGCATTTGACCTGAGCCAAATAAATCTCCTACAACTTTCATCCCATCTAGTAAAAAGGTATTAATTATTTCAAGAGGTTTATATTTTTTTAACGCTTTATTTAATTGATCCTCTAATCCTATTTTTTCTCCATCAATAATATGATTTTTCAGACTTTCTTCAAGAGTTAGGTTTTTATTTTCTGAAGAAGCTTTTTTGAAATCTTGAATAGATAAATCTTGAAAAGCCTTTGTTAATTCTACTAATGGATCATAAATACAAATATCATCTTCAAATTCTCTTTTATCATAAATCAAATCTAAGCAAAGCTTTTTAGTTTCTTCAGAAATTTTTGATAATGGCAAAATTTTGTTTGGTGCGATGATAGCAGAATCTAATCCTGCTTTAATGCATTCATCTAAAAATATTGAATTTAGATTAATTCTTGATAATGGTGAAAGACCAAAACTAATGTTTGATATCCCAAGTATGATATGAATATCTGGGAAATTTTCACGAATTTTTAATATAGCACTAATAGTTTCTTTAGCGTTTAATCTATCTTCTTCTATCCCTGTAGATATTGGCAGAGCTAATGGATCAAAAAATAGCTCATAATCTGACAAACCACATTCTCTAGTTCTATTAATCGCTCGCTTGACAATCTTATATTTTTTTTCTGCATTCCTTGCCATTCCATCTTCATCAATTGTTCCGACAACAAGACCTGAACCATACCCTAAAGCTAAATTTAGTACTTGATCAAACCTTTCATTGCCGTCTTCGTAATTGGTTGAATTTATAATACATTTACCACCAGCTGACTTTAATCCACTTTCCATTTTGTCAGCATCTGTAGAGTCAATCATTAATGGTAAATTTATATTGGTAACTAATCTTGAAGTTATTTCATTCATATCTTTCACCCCGTCTCTTCCTACATAATCGACATTTACATCAAGAACGTGAGCATTTTCTTTTTGTTGTTGCTTGGCAATTGCAACTAGGCCATCCCAATCGTCGTTATTTAATAACTCCCTTACCTTTTTCGATCCACTTGCATTTAATCTTTCTCCTACTATCAAAATTGAATTGTCTTGTTTGTATGGCACAGAGTTATATATTGATGAGGCAGATGGAATAAAACCGCTTGAATTTTTCTTACCATTGTTGTTAGTCCTTTCATTATCAATAATTTCATCGATTATTGAAGACAGGTATTTTATATGTTCAGGTGTTGTCCCACAACATCCACCTATTAATTGAACATTAAAGTCATATATAAAATTCATTAACTGCATCTTTAATTCTATTGGCTTTAATCTATAGTGAGCTACACCACCTATATTTTCGGGAAGACCTGCATTGGGAATACAGCTTATAGCGAAAGGAGAATTTTCAGACAAATATTTAATATGTTCCTTCATTTGCTCTGGACCAGTTGCACAATTAAGTCCAAGGATATCTATATTAAATGGCTCTAATATTGTTAATGCAGATGCAATATCAGATCCAACAAGCATAGTACCTGTTGTTTCCATTGTTATAGATACCATTAAAGGGATATCTATATTTTTACTTTCAAGAATTTCTTTTGATGCTAATAAGGCAGATTTAATTTGTAAAACATCCTGACAAGTTTCAATCAAAAGAAGATCAACTCCTCCATCTATAAGACCATAAATTTGTTCTTTATATGTTTGCTTTAATTCATCAAAATCTATATGTCCTAAGGTGGGTAATTTAGTTGTTGGCCCAATTGAACCTGCTACAAACCTTGGTTTATCAACTGATGAGTATTTGGCAGCAGCTTTTTTTGCTATAAATGCCGCATTTTTATTTATCTCATAAGCCTTATCCGCAATATCATATTCATCAAGAACTATTGATGAGGCTCCAAATGTATTTGTTTCTATAACATGACAACCTGCTTCTAAAAATGAATTATGAACCTTCTCAACTACCTCTGGCGATGATAAAACAAGGTTCTCATTACATCCCTCTAATTCTTTTCCTCCAAAGTCATCTGCATTAAGATTTAAGTTCTGAAAAGATGTTCCAGTACCTCCGTCAAAAATAATTAATGGTTTTTCATCTCTATTTAGATAGTTTCTGAAAGATTCCATTTTTAGATAAAAATTAATTTATTTTAGTGAAATTCTTGTTACCCAATTATCATAGTCTTGAGAACGACCTTCTGTTATTTCTATAAGCTTACTTTTTAATTTATTCATTATTGGTCTTTCACCATTTAATTCACTTGATTCAATTTTTTTAACTGGTGTAATTTTTGCTGCTGTACCAGTTAGAAAAACTTCATCTGCTATTAATAATTCTGTTTTATCAACAGGCCTTTCAATTACATTTATTCCAAAAGATTTTGCTAATTCAATTACACTAGCTCTAGTAATCCCCTCAAGGATATCTTGATCAACACCAGGAGTGATTAAGTCTCCATTTCTTACAATAAATAAATTCATACCACTAGCTTCGCTTACCTTACCACTTGAATTTAATAACAAGGCTTCATCAAAGCCCGATAAACTAGCTTCTGTTTTAGCTAAAGAACTAGTTATATAAGCCCCACTTATTTTTCCTCTTAATGGGAGAGATCTATCTTCTTGTCTAGTCCAACTACTCATTCTACAAGAAACTCCATCTGGGGATAGATAATCTCCTAGTTCAATACAATACATAAAGAAATCTGTTTCAATATTGTGTAACCTTGGAGCTATACCTAAATCGCTTGTATATACGAATGGTCTAATATAAATAGGTTTTTCTGGCTTATTTCTTTTTATAACTTCCTCTAAGGCTTTAAAAATATATTCTTCAGAAATATCAGTTAAGAGTAATTTTGCACTTTGAGATAATCTTTTTATGTGTTTATCAGTTCTAAATAAAAGGAATTCTTCTTTATTTGTAGGGTTAGGTATTGCTCGCATTCCTCCAAATGCAGCAGTACCATAATGTAGTGCATGAGTAGCTATAGATATTTTTGCTTCTTTAAATGGAATACATTTACCTTCGAACCAGGCGTATGGAAGAAATTCATGCATATTCAATTTATTTAATTAAGGTAAACTTGTTTTATCCTACTTACGTATTCTAAACCTTATACATATATAAAAATGCACAGGATATTAAATATAGCAGGAAATGAAAAGAATAAGGATGATTTAATTGAGCAACCAACGGCAGATTTTATTTTTATAACAAGTGTCAAAGCTGATTTAAATCTCATATCAAACTTATTGTTAGAAAAGGAATTTGCTTCATTAAAAAATAATATAAGAGCTTTAGAAATTTCTAATTTAAATTCCTCAGCTCAAATAGATAATTATTTATTAAAAACAATTAATTATGCAAAAGTTGTCATACTAAGAATTTTTGGAGATAAAGGTACATGGAACTATGGAATTGAACAACTTTTAAATTGGCAAGCAGTCAATAATAAAAGGAAGTTACTAATCCTATCAGGTACTGTTGATCAGGAAGTTTCCTTAAGTGAAATAAGTAGTATAGATAAAAATATTGCATTAAATATTTCTAGATTACTAAGATCGGGAGGAATGGACAATTATAGAAAATTTCTTAATAGTTTAAATTATCTAAAGGTAAATGAAACATTAATTCCTGATGAGTTTTTGAATATTAGTTTTTATGCAGATCCTTATTTATATGATTGGAAAATTGAAAAAGGCGAAAAGATAGGAATAATATCTTATAAATCACTTTTTTTGGCTAATGAAATTGAAGTAAACGAAAAACTTAACTTGCAGTTACGAAGATGCGGACTATCGCCTAAAACGTTATTTATTTCCACACTAAAAGATCATATTATTCAAAAGAAATTAATAGATATTTTTAAAAAGGAAGATATTAAATTAATAATTACCACAACTTCATTTTCTTCATCTCAAATCAAAAATAACGAATTAATTGAAAATTCTACAAATATTTTTACTTCTCTCAAAATTCCAATTTTACAGCTTCTTTCTTCTAATAGATCAAGAAAAATTTGGTTAAATTCATCCATTGGAATGAATTCATCTGATTTATTAATGCAAATAATTATTCCTGAATTTGATGGAAGGATTACTACCTGTCCTTCAGCATTTAAAGAAATAATTTCTGAAAAAAATACACTCTACAGTGAAATAACCAGTTACAAAGCTGATCAAGTAGGTATTAAATGGATTTCAAAATTCGCAAAAAATTATGTGAAACTTCAAAAACTTAATAATTTTGATAAAAAAATTTGTTTAATAATAAGTAATTATCCAGTAAAGAATGGAAGAATCGGTAATGGTGTTGGTCTTAATACACCATCTTCGATAATAAATATTCTTAACTGGTTAAAAGAAGAAGGTTATGATCTTGGATCTTTTAATTATCCTCAAGATTCTTCGGAATTAATGTCAATACTTATAAAAACTAGAACTAATGATCTTGAATCTCAAAATAATAAACCTTTAGATTACTTACCACTTCGTGAATATTTAAAATATTGGAATTATTTAGAACTTGAACCAAAAAATATTATTATTAACCGTTGGGGCAAACCATCAGAAGCGATTGATCTTGATAATGAAGGCTTCTCAATAAATGGTATTAGATTTGGAAAAATAACTTTATTGATTCAACCTCAACGAGGTTATGACGCTTTCACTGATAGAGATATTCATTCTCCCGATCTTCCACCTCCTCATAGATATTTAGCACAATATTTTTGGATTGAAAAAGTTTTTAATGCAAATGCTATTTGCCATATTGGTAAACATGGGACTGTTGAATGGTTACCTGGCAAATCTATAGGTCTAAGTAATAAATGTTTTCCAAATATTATTTGTCCAGCAATACCAAACATATATCCTTTTATCGTAAATGATCCAGGAGAAGGATCCCAAGCTAAAAGAAGAACTGCCGCAACAATTATTGATCATTTAACCCCTCCTTTAGATAGGTCAGAATTATATGGAAAATATTCAATATTAGAAAATTATTTAGACGAATATTTTGAAGCAAAATTATTAGATTCTAATAGGATTGAAATTATAGAAAAATCCATTTTTGAATTAATTAAAAAAGATTTTAACGAAATCACTTTAAATAATAAAAATAATCAAATTGAAGAGATTGATTCTTTTCTTTGCAAAATTAAAGAATCTCAAATTAGGACAGGTTTGCATATTTTTGGTAATAGGCAGAATGAAATTAATGAAATAAATTTATTCTTGTGTATCGCTAGAGTGCCAAATGCTAATCGAATTGGGATAGTTCAATATATAGCAAAACATTTAAAACTAGATTTGGATCCTTGGACAAATAAATATGATCAAAAGTTAAGTGAAAAGGATAAAAAAATATTATTGACTTTTTCCAACAAAAACATTTTAAAGTTTAGAATGGCTATTGATTTTTTGGAACAACAAGCAAAGTATTTAATATATTTGTTTTTTTACAAAAAGAATACCAATATAAAAAATCTAGAAAAATATAAAAATCAGAAAATAATAGACTATTTCTTTAATGAAAAAAAACATAATAAGTATTTTTTATTATTAAAAAAAGAGATTCTATATCCAATCATTAATTCTTCATATAATGAGAAATTATCATTTATTAATTCATTAAATGGACAATATGTAAAAAGTGGTCCATCTGGAGCCCCTACGAGAGGTAAAACTGAAGCTTTACCCACTGGTAAAAATTTCTTTTCAGTTGATTCGAGAGGACTGCCAACTGAATCAGCATGGAGTGTTGGTTGTCAATCCGCTTCACAAATACTTAATTTATACAAACAAGATAATGGAGAAGATTTAAAAAATATAGCAATATCTGTATGGGCAACATCCACAATGAGAAATGGTGGTGAAGACATTTGTCAAATACTATATTTATTAGGAGTACAGCCTATTTGGGATGGGCCTTCAAGAAGAGTAGTAGATCTAGAAATCATTCCTTTATCTGTTCTCGAAAGACCAAGGGTTGATGTTACTTTAAGGATTTCGGGAATGTTTAGAGATGCATTTCCACAGTTAGTTAAATTAACTTCTAAAGCAATAAATCTTGTTTCTAATCTTAATGAGGATGATAAATTTAACCCTCTTGCTGAGGCATCAAGGGATGGTGATTCAATTAATCGTATATTTGGGTCAGCGCCAGGTTCATATGGAGCTGGTCTGCAAGAACTAATTTCAAATTCTAATTGGGAAAATATTGATGATTTTGGAGAATCTTTTCTTAATTGGAGTAAGTGGATTTACAGTGATAATCATGAACCTATAGAGGATAAAAAATCATTAGAAAATGCTCTTAAAAATGTTCAGTTAGTTGTTCATAACCAAGATAATAAGGAACATGATATTTTAGATTCTGATGATTATTATCAGTTCCAGGGTGGATTATCTTCAGCAGTAAAAAAATTGAGCGGTAAATTACCTGAAATGTATCATGGTGATTTATCAAAATTTGGATTATCTAAAATTTCAAAATTACAAGATGAAATTAATAAAGTTGTTATATCAAGAATACTTAACCCTAAATGGATAAATGGAATGAAGGATAATGGTTATAAAGGAGCGTTTGAATTTTCAGCTACACTAGATTACTTATATGCTTTTGATGCTTCTACTGAAGTAGTCTCAGATTGGTGTTATGAGGAAGTTTATAAATCATGGTTATGTGATCTAGATCTTAGGAATTTCTTTCTAGAGAATAATCCATGGGCTTTAAGAGATATTGCACAAAGATTACTTGAAATTGTCAATAGAAAAATGTGGAATAATTGTTCATCAGATGTCATTGAAAATTTAAAGAACATTATTATTAATACTGATTCAATAATTGAAAAAAACGAATTCTGAATTATCTACCTAACAGCGAAAGTCCATGACTATCTGTTCCGCATGTTTTTAGCATTGAATATTTATCTGCTAATTTATCTATTTCTGAACAAACAAATAAACTAGGATTCCATACTTCATTAAGTTCATAATCGTACCAAACCTCTATTCCATCAATACCTTGTATTTTGGCCTCTGGAATTAATTTATAAAAGGGAATCCTGTATCTCGCTGGGTGTGCAAGAAATGATAAACCACCAGCTAAATTTATTGCTTTAATAACTGATTTAATATTTAAATCATTACCTATTGGAGACTCTCCAAGGATGTAGGGATTTAGGTATTTACTTTTTATATCTATTCCCAATCCAATTACATGTACTAAACATCCTAGAATCAAACAATTAATTTCTATTCCCGAAATTAATGTAAAAGAATCTTTAGGATAATTTTTGAGTATATTATTTTTTTTTATATATTCATGAGCTTTAATTGTATGATGATCGGTTATTGATAAAAATTTCAAGTTATTTTTATAAGCTTGTTCTAAAAGTTCATATGGTTCTAGACTTCCATCACTAAATTTTGTATGACAGTGAAAATTAATATTTTTAGGACAACTATTTTTATTAATTTTGGAGGTTAATTTTACTAAGTCTTCCCTATTCATTACTTAATGAATTCTCATTTTTCTTTCTAATCTTTGCATATAATTGTATTGAAGCCAACATGAAAATAATTAGTCCAACTACGCTCCATGTAGCAAAACTAGTTGGAAAATTATTTTTAAAAATAACTAAAAGTACAATTATAAATAATAATAAAGTAGGCAATTCATTTAATAATCTAAGGTTTTTTGCTGAAATGGTTGAAGTACCATTTTGTAATGAATACATTATTTTGTAACAGTAAGAATGATAAATTACTAATCCTAAAACAAAAGAAATTTTAATTTGTAACCACTTCTCACTTAACCAACTTGGTTGCATGATTACCATGCATATAGCCATACTTAAAGCTAATATCATCCCAGGTGTTGTGATTATATTCGCCAGCCTTTTTTCCATCAAGGTGTATTGTTTATTAAAGGCAATTTTTAATTCATTATCCATATTTTTAGATTCTTCATGATATATAAAAAGTCTTACTAAATAAAAAAGGCCCGCAAACCAAACGATTACACCAATAATGTGAAGTGATTTAAACCAGAGATATGCTTCAGCTGCCAAATTACTAGATTAATTTAAAAATATATATTTTTAATATAGTTATATTTAACAATATCAAGAAATCTATTTTTCAAAAATTAATTAATATTTATAACTCGTTAAAATATTCATATATATCATTTACTGAATTTTTTCCAAGTCCTTTAACTTTTGATAAATCCTCTTTACTGGCTATTCTTATCGCGTCTATTGATTTAAAATGCTCAAGCAATTCTCTTATTCTTGATGGTCCTAATCCACTGATTTGGGACAATTGAGATCTATTCATTCTCTTAGATCTTTTGTCTCTATGAAAAGATAATGCAAATCTATGTGCTTCATCTCTTACCCTTCTTAATAGAAGAACTCCTTTTTGATTTTCGTCAGTATCAAGAGACTTAGTAAAGCCTGGAATAAATATTTCTTCATGTTTTTTTGCTAATGAACATATAGTTACTTCTTCCTCAAGATTTAATTTTTTTAATGCTTTAATAGCTGCATTTAACTGTCCTTTTCCTCCATCAATCATTATTAAATCAGGCCAATCTGATAGAAGTTCATTATCTAATTTACTATTCGTATTATCATTTAATATTGAAAAATCCCCTCCGTTTTCTTTAAATCTTGACCATTTTTTAAACCTTCTATGTATTACTTCATATATCGAAGCAAAATCATCACTATGTCCTACAACAACGTTTGGATCTTTAATTTTATATTTCCTATAATGCTGTTTAGAAGGAATCCCATCAATAAAAACGACTTGTGATGCTACAGGGTCACTACCTTGAATATGGCTTATATCATAACCTTCAATTCTTTTAGGTTGTTCGCTTAATTCAAGTATTTGGGCAAGATCCTCAATTGATGATTCATTATCTTGTATCCCATTTATTATTCTATCTAATTCCAATTTCGCATTTTTTAAAACCATTTCTACAGTTTCATGTTTTTTATTTCTTTTTGGGATTAAGATTTTTACTTTCTTTTTTCTTAGATCCGTTAACCAATCCTCTATGGTTGCTTGTTTTGGAAGGTTATATTGAATAAGAATTTCTGATGGTATTTCTACAGCTTCAACATTCATATAATGCTCTTCTAATATCTTTTGTAGAATGAGATTTTCATCTTCATTATTTAATTTTTGACTATAACCAATTCTCCCAATGAGCTTACCAGATCTCATTTGGAAAATTTGTATACTAGCTACATTTTTTTCTGAAACTATTCCAAAGATATCTCTATTAATTGAAGAATCTGGTATTGATATTTTTTGTGATTCAGTTAATAATTTTAAACCTGAAATTTGGTCTCTTATTTTTGCTGCATTCTCATAATCTAAATCATTTGAAAACTGCAGCATTTTTTTTTGTAAAAATATTTCTAAGTCATCATTTCTTCCCTGAAATATCATAGATACTTGTTTCATTATTTTTTTATAATCGTCAGATGATATAACTTCTTGGCATACACCTGGACATCTTCCTATTGAATAATTCAAACAAGTTCTATCTTTATAGACTGGCCTTGGTCTTTGTCTAAGTGGAAATATTTTTTTTATCGTAAATAATGTTCTCCTTAATAATCCGACATCAACATAAGGTCCATAATATCTATCTAAATTATTTCTATTTCTTCTTCTTCTTGTAATAAATATTCGAGGATATTTTTCACTCCAAGTTATACAAAGATATGGATATTTCTTATCATCCTTTAAAAGAATATTAAAGTATGGTTTGTTTGTTTTAATTAAATTTGACTCTAAATTTAATGCTTCATATTCGCTATCTGTGACTATTATTTCTATTTCAGTTATTTGACGAACCATCAAACTTAATCTGGGCGTTAAATCTGAATAATTATTGAAATAACTACTTACTCTACTACGTAGTTTTTTAGATTTACCGATATAAAGTAAGTTACTATCAATATCTTTAAAAAGATAACACCCAGATGACTTTGGGATTTCGGATAATCTTGATTTTAATAACTCCTTATTATTAATTAATTTATATTCAATTTTAAAATTATATTTGTTATCTATTTTTTCGATAGAGGAATTACTCATTTATAATAATTACCCTCCATAATTCCAGCCAGTTGAAGATAAATTTAGTGAGTCAACATCATTATTCAGATAAGCAGATTCAACCTCTCCCACAAAAACGGTGTGGTCTCCATGCATAAGACTTCCAACAACATTACATTCAACTCCACCAACACTATCAACTAAAATAGGCAATCCAAGCTCACCTAAATTAAATTCAACAGATTCAAATCTACCCCCTAATGCTTTTTGAGGTTTAAAGAAAACAGCAGCTAGATCCTTTTGATCACTTTTGAGCACATTTAATGAGAACTTATTGGTGGACTTTATTATTTCATGACTTGAACCCTCTGCTCTAACAGCCATTACAACTAATGGTGGGGTGAAGGAACCTTGAGTCACCCAACTTGCAGTAAATCCATTCACTTCATTTTTATCCTCGTCTCTAACACCACAAATAAATAATCCGTGTGGTATTTTTCTTAATAGGATTTTTTTTGCTTCTAGATTTAATGTCATAATTGATTTATCTAATAATCTTATTTTAACTAAATTTCTTATTTGATCATAATAAATTCATGAAAATTCTTTATCCAGGTACATTTGATCCTTTAACAAACGGGCATCTTGATTTAATAGAAAGGGCTGAAAAAATATTTGGCAATCTAGTAGTTGCTGTTTTAGAAAATACTTCTAAAACACCAACATTTAATCTTGAAAGAAGAATAATACAAATAAAAAATTCTCTTTCTCATTTACCTAATATTGAAGTTATTTCTTATTCAGGACTCACTGTGGATTGTGCAAATGATCTAAAAGCTAATCTTATTCTTAGAGGCTTAAGAGCAATGAGTGATTTTGAGTATGAACTTCAGATTGCTCATACAAATAAATCTCTTAATAATGATATTGAAACTATATTTTTATCCACAAATACAAATTTTAGCTTTCTTAGTAGTTCTTTAGTAAAAGAAGTTGCAAAATTTGGTGGTGAAATTAATCACATGGTACCTCCCTTTGTTGAGAGCGATTTAAAAGAATATTTTAAATAATATTTTTATTAACAAGATTTCAAGTAATAAAGATCACGTAATAATTTAAATGCTTTTTCTTTATCAATTTTATTAGAATTTTGGATAATG
>QCCL01000006.1 GCA_003281255.1 Prochlorococcus sp. AG-347-L02 | reverse complement strand
TTGCCTGCTGCCTCTTCTGAACAAAAGATCAACTTCAGTACAGGCACTATTGCAGTACTTGCAGGAGTACTAATTTTAGGGGTTGGTATTGGGAGCGCTATCACTAGTACAACAGATGGTGGACAGGGAAACATAGCTAGTCAACAACAATTAGATATGGCTGTTCCAGACCCTGAATTTTGCAGACAATGGGGTGCTAGTGCTTTTGTAATTGATGTTGAAATGTATACAACTCTGAATCCATCTACGAGTTTTGTAACGCAACCTGCTCTTCAGCCAGGGTGTGTCATTAGAAGAGAGAATTGGACAGTTTTACAAAAACAGGGTGCAATTAGTAATGAAGATGTAAGAGAATGTAAGCAAAGGATGAATACTTTTGCTTATATTGGTTCTATAAGAGATAAGCCAATAGTAAAGTGCGTTTATCAGACTGATGTAAATGAAAATAAATTTATAATAAAAGGCGATGGACAAGCCGAAGACGGCGGAGTAGGTATTAACAAAGAAGCAATTCAGTTTTGATCAAAATCTTATATATGCCTCAAAGGGCTTTCTAAACTAGCAAATTGTGGAAGGATGTTTTTCTTAAATACTTCTGACGCTCTTGATGTATATCTTGATGGATTAGTGATTAATTTAAGTTCTCTTTTAACCTCTAAATCAGCAACAAATGCTTTGTGAATTGTTCCAGCTGATAATTCTCTTTCAATAGAAACAACAGGCAAAAAGGAAGCCCCTAATCCTGATTGAACTGCATTTTTGATTGCTTCAAGAGAGTTAAGTTCCATCTCAATTTTTAATCTTTGAATATCAAGTCCAGAATCTTGGAGAAGTTTGTCAACAACTTTTCTTGTTGTAGATTGTGAGTCTAATGTTACAAAATTTAATTTGTATAAGTCTTCCTTTAGAAGCTCTTTTTTGGTCGAAAGTGGATGTTTAGACGGTAAAACTAATGCTAATTCATCAGTGGCATATGGAATTACTTGTAGCAAATTTTCCAAATCTCCAGGTAATTGTCCGCCAATAATGGCTAAGTCAATTTGTCCATTGGCGACACTCCAACCAGTTCTTCTAGTACTATGAACTTGCAGTTGAACGGATACATCAGGGTATTTTTGTCTGAAAAGTCCTATCATTCTTGGCATTAAATAGGTACCCGTTGTTTGGCTCGCTCCAATTACAAGAGTTCCACCTTTTAAGCTATTTAAATCTTCTATAGCTTTGCAAGCTTCGTCACATTGATTCAAAATTCGTTCACAATATTCAAGTAATAGTCTCCCTGCTTCAGTCAATAGAGCCTTCCTACCACCTCTATCGAAAATTGTGATTTCAAGTTGTTTTTCTAAATTTTGTATTTGTAAACTCACGGCAGGTTGGGTTACATATAAGAGATCTGCAGCTTTTTTAAAACTTCCTTGAGCTGCTATAGCTTTTAATATTCTTAATTGGTCGAGTGTAAATGGTAATTCGGGCATTTATTATGCCTACAATTTCTTATAATTCTAATGCTTAAGAGCATTCTTGTTAAGAACTAAAATTATTTGAACAATCTAAAAATATGGAGACTCATAAAACTTCTCTAATTATCTTACTTTTGATTTTGATTTTTGCGGTAATTCATAGTGGGGGAGCTGCTTTAAGAATCAAAGCAGAATCTATTATGGGGCCGAGATTATGGCGGCTATGTTTTGTTATTGTAAGTTTGCCATCTGCAATTATCTTGATTAGTTATTTTTTGGCTCATAGATATGACGGAATCAGATTATGGAATTTACAAGGTAATAATTTTGTTTTTATGATGGTTTGGTTCTTAACTGCAATAAGTTTTTTATTTCTATATCCCGCCACTTACAATTTACTAGAAATTCCTTCGGTTTTAAAACCTAAAGTACGAATCTATGGAACTGGGATAATGCGAATCACAAGACATCCACAAGCATTTGGTCAGATAATTTGGTGTTTTGCTCATACTTTATGGATTGGTACATCTTTCACATTAATAACTTCTATTGGCTTAGTTTTGCATCATCTTTTTGCAATCTGGCATGGCGATAAGAGATTAGCGAATAGATTTGGAGAAGAATTTGAAAATTTTAAAAAAAATACCTCCATAGTCCCTTTCATGGCAATACTGGAGGGGAGGCAAGAATTTAAGATTAAAGAATTTTTTAGGTTATCTCAATTTGGTATATTAATTGCAATAGGTGTACTTTGGTGGTCTCATCAATATATAAATATTGCTGTTAAAACATTTAATTCATCATTTTTGTCTGAATTTTTCAATTGACAGTTTAAAATCAAAATACAAATTCTTGAAAAACATGCCACAAGCTTCAGAAATTGCCTGGTTAATTCCTGTTTTCCCACTTATTGGAGCAGTGCTTTCTGGCTTAGGATTAATAAGCATAAACAAGAAAATTAATAATTCAAGAGAAATTGTTTCCGTAGGACTGATTTCTTTCGTTGGGATTTCTGCGGTAATTAGTTATAAAGCTCTAATTGAGCAAGTCAATGGTTATCAAGCAGTAGAAAAATTATTTGTATGGGCCAATGCTGGGGATTTCACAATTCCAATGGGATTTGTCCTTGATCCTTTGGGGAGTGTAATGCTTGCGTTAGTAACTACAATAACTTTACTCGTAATGATTTATTCTCATGGTTATATGGCGCATGACAAAGGTTATGTCAGATTTTTTACATATTTAGCATTATTTAGTAGTTCAATGATGGGATTAATAGTTAGTCCGAATTTATTAGAAATTTATGTTTTTTGGGAATTAGTTGGGATGTGTTCTTACTTATTGGTTGGTTTTTGGTACGACAGGGATGGTGCTGCACACGCTGCACAAAAAGCATTTGTTGTTAATAGAGTGGGAGATTTCGGATTATTACTAGGAATTCTTGGCCTATTTTGGGCAACAAATAGTTTTGATTTTAATGAAATAGCTAATGGAATTTCTCAATCAATATCTGATAATTCTATCCCCATTTGGGCTGCTTTACTACTTTGTTTTTTAGTTTTTTTAGGACCTATGGCAAAATCTGCTCAGTTTCCTCTTCATGTGTGGTTGCCTGATGCCATGGAAGGCCCGACACCTATTTCTGCACTTATCCACGCTGCAACAATGGTTGCAGCAGGAATATTTCTTGTAGCAAGACTTCAACCTTTGTATTCCTTATTCCCCTCTATTCAGTTCATTATTGCTTTAGTTGGCACTATAACTTGTTTTTTAGGAGCCTCTATAGCTTTGACCCAAATGGATTTAAAAAAGGGTTTAGCGTACAGCACAGTTTCTCAGCTTGGTTATATGATGCTTGCAATGGGTTGTGGAGCACCAGTAGCAGGTATTTTTCATTTAGTGACTCATGCTTGCTTTAAAGCAATGCTATTTTTGGGTTCTGGTTCAGTAATTCATGCTATGGAAGAAGTAGTTGGCCATCAGCCTGTATTAGCTCAAGATATGAGATTGATGGGCGGGTTAAGAAAAAAGATGCCATATACATCAACAACATTTTTAATAGGTTGTGTAGCAATTAGTGGAATTCCCCCATTGGCAGGTTTTTGGAGTAAAGATGAGATACTCGGAAATGCATTTATATCATTTCCAGCTTTTTGGTTCGTAGGACTTCTAACAGCTGGTATGACTGCTTTTTATATGTTTAGGCTTTATTTCTTGACATTTGAAGGAGATTTCAGAGGGGAGAATAAAGAATTGCAAAATGAGCTTTTATTAGCCTCTAAAACAAACCTAGATGAAAAAAATGAAGAAGAGCATGAAGATCATGGTTCTATTCATGAGTCACCCTGGTCAATGACATTTCCCTTGGTATTTCTGGCTGTACCGTCTGTAATTATCGGTTTTATGGGACTTCCATGGAATAGCAAAATTGCAAATTTACTAGATCCTGAAGAAGCAGAGACTGCTGCAAAAGCCTTCGAATTAAAAGAATTTTTGCCTTTAGCAATTGCGTCAGTACTTATTGCATCAGCTGGAATCATTATTGCTTATCAGGCATATTTTGTTAAAAAAATTAATTTATCAGCTTTATTTGCTGAAAAGTTTCCTAGTATCAATCGATTTTTATCTAATAAATGGTATCTAGACGATATTAATGAAAAACTTTTTGTGAAGGGCAGTAGAAAACTTGCTAAAGAAGTCTTAGAGGTTGATTCTAAGGTTGTTGATGGCGTTGTAAATCTAACTGGACTTGTAACTTTAGGTAGTGGAGAAGGTTTAAAGTATTTTGAGACTGGCAGGGCACAATTTTATGCTCTTATTGTTTTTGGAGGTGTAATTCTACTAGTTGCTATTTTTGGTTTTCAATCTCCTCAAGTATCTTAATTACAATTGTGTGTCTTCACTGTCCATTAGGGTGAAAAAATACAGAAAATTTCTAGACTTTATTTAAGATAAATTTCTTCTTAAATTGAGTACTTATTTTTATACACATTTTGCGACACAAATGTTGGGAACTTTGGGAGCTGGATTATCTAATTTTCCTTGGTTATCTGCTTCAATTTTATTTCCAATTGGTAGTGCATTTGTGATACCTTTTTTCCCGGATAAAGGGGATGGCAAAGAGGTGAGATGGTTTGCATTGTCTATTGCATTAATAACTTTTTTAATAACTGTAGGTTCATACATAAATGGTTTTGATATTAGTAATGAAAATGTTCAACTGAAAGAAAATATTAGTTGGCTCCCTGATTTAGGTCTTACTTGGTCTGTTGGCGCTGATGGCATGTCTATGCCGTTAATATTATTGACTAGTTTTATAACTGCTTTAGCTGTTCTTGCTGCATGGCCAGTCAAGTTTAAACCAAAGTTATTTTTCTTTTTGATATTGGTTATGGATGGCGGGCAAATTGCTGTGTTTGCCGTACAAGATATGCTTTTATTCTTTCTAACTTGGGAACTTGAATTAATTCCTGTTTACTTATTACTGGCTATATGGGGTGGCAAAAATCGACAATATGCAGCAACAAAATTCATTATTTATACAGCTGGCAGTTCTATCTTTATTCTTCTGGCAGCGTTAGCAATGGGTTTCTATGGTACAGGAACTCCTAACTTTGAGTTTTCTCACTTGGCGGCTCAAGATTTTAGTCAAAAATTCCAAATATTATGTTATTTAGGGCTTCTAATTGCATTTGGTGTGAAACTACCAATAGTACCTCTTCATACTTGGCTCCCAGATGCTCATGGAGAGGCTACAGCTCCAGTTCATATGCTTCTGGCAGGAATTTTATTAAAGATGGGAGGATATGCTCTTTTAAGATTTAATGCACAATTATTACCCGTTGCTCATGCTCAATTTGCCCCATTATTAATAGTTCTAGGGGTAGTCAACATAATTTATGCTGCATTAACTTCTTTTGCTCAAAGAAATCTTAAAAGAAAAATTGCATACAGTTCCATAAGTCATATGGGGTTTGTTCTTATTGGTATAGGGAGTTTTAGTAGCCTTGGAACTAGCGGAGCTATGCTTCAAATGGTTAGTCATGGATTAATAGGTGCAAGTTTATTTTTTCTTGTTGGTGCCACCTATGACAGAACAAAGACTCTTAAACTTGATGAAATGAGTGGTGTAGGACAAAAAATGAGAATTATGTTTGCCCTATGGACTGCTTGCTCCCTTGCTTCCTTGGCTTTGCCCGGTATGAGCGGATTTGTTTCCGAATTGATGGTATTTACAGGATTTGTTACTGATGAAGTCTATACACTTCCTTTTAGGGTAGTTATGGCCTCTTTAGCTGCGATCGGTGTAATACTTACTCCTATTTATCTACTTTCAATGTTACGGGAAATTTTCTTTGGTAAAGAAAATCCTAAATTAATCGAAGAACGAAAACTTATAGATGCAGAGCCAAGGGAAGTTTATATTATTGCTTGTTTACTTTTACCGATTATTGGAATAGGTTTGTATCCAAGATTAGTTACTGAAAGTTATATTGCATCTATAAATAATTTAGTTGATAGAGATTTAACTGCAGTTAAAAGTGCTGTGAAATTAAATATTTTTTCAGGAACTAAAAAGAATGACATCCTAAAAGCTCCAACTATATAATTTTTAAATTAATGCAATATTGTTTGGCATTAAATAAATTAAAAGATATCTTGTGAGTAGATTTAACTATTTCAAAATATCGTATTCCAATCCTATTGATAAGCAACAATTAGGCCCTAGATTGTTGATTAAGTTTCTTCAAGATGCCGCAGGTAAAGGTGAGCTTGATCCATGGGATATTGATGTAATAAGTGTAATTGATAGTTTTTTAGAGCAATACATTCATACTTTCAATAAATCTTCAAATAGTCGCAGCTCATATCATAAGGATTTAGCTGAGACAAGCGAAGCATTTTTTGCGGCTTCCGTATTAGTTAATTTAAAGGCGCAGGTTTTGGAATCTGATGTTTTCCATGAAAATTCATCAGATTTTGAAGATGAATATGAATTGGATGATCAAGATTGGATTGATAAAGAATTTGATATCCCAAAATATCCTGAAAAATATCTCAGGAGAAGATCAATTGCCCAACCAATTCTTAAACGTACAACAACTTTGGGAGAACTTGTAAGTCAGTTAGAGTCCATAGCAGAAGTTATAGAAAACCAAGATCTTCTTCTTATGAAGAGAAAAAGAAATAAAAAATATTCTGATAAGGCTTTAATTTCTCAAGTAAGATCTTTAGCACATCGCGAGAAACTTCCAGAAACAACTAAAGCATTAGGGAAATTTATTGACGGATGGGAAAAAGCATTACAATGGACAGATTTTGAATATTTAGTCAAAAAATGGCAAACAGTTGTAAAAAATGATTTAGATAAAGATCGTTTAGGAGTTTTTTGGGCTTTATTATTTTTATCTTCTGAAAACAAAATTGAAATTAAACAAATAAATTCCTTATATGGTCCAATTCAAATTAAAAGAATAATACCTGACGGTGGCTTAGCTCAATTGCCTATAGAAAATCTTGAGGTGAGTAATGTCTCTTCCTCGGCTGCTTAGAAGCTTAATAGTAATAACGTATAATTTTAAAAAATGGTTTTGAATTTATGAAGGCAATGATACTTGCGGCAGGTAAAGGCACACGTGTTCAGCCTATTACTCATGTTATTCCGAAACCTATGATTCCGATTTTGCAAAAACCTGTTATGGAGTTTCTCCTAGAACTTTTGAGAGAACATAACTTTAAAGAAATAATGGTAAATGTTTCTCATCTTGCTGAAGAAATTGAAAATTATTTTAGGGATGGACAAAGATTTGGAGTAGAGATTGCTTATAGTTTTGAGGGAAGAATTGAAGATGGAGAATTAATAGGTGATGCTTTGGGATCCGCAGGAGGATTAAAAAAAATTCAGGATTTTCAAAATTTCTTTGACGAAACTTTTGTTGTTTTATGTGGTGATGCTTTAGTTGATTTAGATTTAACTCAAGCTGTTAAAAAACATAAGCAGAAAGGAGCTATTGCGAGCTTAATAACAAAAAAAGTAACTAAAGATCAAGTATCAAGTTACGGTGTCGTAGTTTCTGATGAAAATGGGAGAATAAAAGCTTTTCAAGAAAAACCAACAGTTGATGAAGCTTTAAGTGACTCTATAAACACGGGAATTTATCTTTTCGAACCCGAAATTTTTAATTACATACCTTCAGCAGAGAAATTTGATATTGGAGCTGATCTTTTCCCTAAACTTGTTCAAATGGGGTTGCCATTTTTTGCATTACCAATGGATTTTGAATGGGTAGATATTGGAAAAGTTCCTGATTATTGGAGTGCAATTAGAAATGTATTACAAGGTAAGGTGAGACAAGTGCAAATACCAGGTAAGGAAATAAAACCCGGAGTTTTTACCGGCTTGAATGTTGCCGCTAACTGGGAAAAGGTTAATATTGCCGGGCCGGTCTATATAGGAGGTATGACTAGGATCGAGGATGGAGCAACTATTATTGGTCCTTCAATGATTGGACCAAGTTGTTGCATTTGCGAGGGCGCAACCATAGATAACTCAATTATCTTTGATTATTCTAAAATTGGTAAAGGTGTAAGACTTATGGATAAGTTAGTGTTTGGTAAATATTGTGTTGGGAAAAATGGAGATCATTTTGATTTGCAAGATGCATCTTTAGATTGGTTAATAGCAGATTCAAGAAGATCTGATTTGACTGAGCCATCGCCTCAGCAGAAGGCTATGGCAGAATTATTAGGTACTGATTTGATTAATATTCCAGACTAAGATTAGCTTTTTCAATAATCTCAGGAATTAAATGCTCTGCTTTTACGGCCATTAGATGAACACCATTTGCGATATTCATAAAATCATGAGCTTGTTCAGCTGCAATTTTAATTCCTTCTTGTAATGGCTCTTTAGCATCTTTGAGACGATTTAAGATATTTTCAGGGATGTTTGCACCTGGAACGTATTTGTTTATAAAGAGAGCGTTTTTGTAAGATTTTAATAGAAATACACCTGCAATTACAGGAATTTCAAGAGGCTCGCTAATTTTTTCACAAAACTCTATCAAATTTTCTTTTTCCATGACCATTTGAGTTTGTATAAATCCAGCTCCGGCCTCTTTTTTCTTTCTCATTCTATTTTCTAGACTTCTTTTATTTCTGCAATTTGGATCAGCTGCAGCACCTGCAAAAATAAATGTTTTTTTATCGGAAAGTTCTCCAAGAGTTGGATCAATTCCTTTATTAAAAGCTTGAATTTGTTGAAGTAATCTAACAGACTCATACTCATGTACGGCCTTGGCATCTTGTTGATCCCCAGCTTTTACTGAGTCACCGGTAATGCATAAAATGTTTTTAATTCCTAAAGCATTTGCTCCAAGAATGTCTGATTGTAAAGCAATTTTATTACGATCTCTGCAAGAAATTTGCATTACTGGTTCTATCCCATTTTCCAGTAATAGTTTGGACATTGCCAAGCTGCACATTCTCATTACAGCTCTACTTCCATCAGTAATGTTAACAGCATGTACCTTATCTTTCAAAAGTTGTGCTATCTTAAGAGATCTTATGGGGCTTCCGCCTCTTGGCGGCATTAACTCTGCCGTTATCACTTTAGATCTTTTTTCTAAAGTCTGCTGAAGTTTTGATTTCAATTGCTTTTGTTTCCTAGTTGGTTAACAAGTGTACTGAGATTGCTAAACTTAATTAATATAAAAAAGGAACTGTTTAAATGCAAATGGTTGAAGAAGAAGTAAACAACATTGATATGATGGGTCTCTCAGCAAGAGAGATGGAAATCATTGATCTAGTAGCTGATGGGCTTACAAATCAAGAAATTGCTGTAAAACTAACTATTAGTAAAAGAACTGTTGATAATCATGTAAGTAATATGTTTACAAAAACTGGTTCTAAAAACAGGGTAGCACTTTTGAATTGGGCAATGGACAACGGCAAAATTTGTAGAGATGGATTTAACTGTTGTACACTCCCAGACTCTGATCAAGATTAGTATTACCCTTTACTTTTTTTGCATCATTAGCCAAATCCATTAGACAGTAATTTGTAGATTCTAATTCGAAAAGTTCAGCATATGCAATACAAGCATCTTTGTCTGAATTAACAAATCTCAATATACCTTCCTTGTCGTAAAGACCATACATCAGAATAAAAAAATACTTTGCTTAAATATAAAGAAAATATAAAGGATGAGTGGTTCCTTTGACTAGATACTTTTGCAAGTTGTTAACTAGTCTTCTTTCCACTGTGAAAAAGGATTGTTAGCGAGACTGAAATTGGAGTAATGGGTTAGCCCAGTAATTTCTTTTGAAATGAAAGATGGAAGAAATAACTCTTCCTCTTCATTAGAAAGTTCAATTTCTGCAATTTCAAGTGGATAATTATTTTCTTTAAAGCAATCTATAATCCAAGATTTTTTTTCAATTTCTAAAAAGAATCTATCTTTTTTAATTGTATTTGAAAGATTTGACATTATTATTTCAGCGTCGCTTCGTGGAATGGAGTATTCAAATTCTAAGTTTGTAAAACCCTTGATGTGTTTTTTTAGTGTTATTTTAGAGTTTTTGCCTATAAGCCTTACCCTAATAATCCAACCATCTATACTTTTGGATAAATATCCTTGTTCAATATAAATTTTTTTACTTATGAATTCTTTCCAATTGTCATTTTTTATAAGAAATCTTCTTTCTATCTCTAAGGCCATTTAATTTTTGAAATTTTTTTGAGATAAATCACCTTTCCAATCTAGTTTTTTTATTAGGGTATTATAGTAGCCCATGCTTTTCTTAAACTTTATTATTTTGCAAGGTGAGTGCCCTTTTTTGATCTCACAATAGTAATTTTCCCTAATGGTCATACATTTTGAACCGTCTCTCCATAATTTAATTGCCCCTTGACTTTTTTTGATAGGTTTTATGATTACCTTACTAGTATTAGGTATAACTATTGGTCTGCTAGCCAAACTCATAGGGCATATAGGGTTAATTATCATTGCATCAATACTAGGGTGTACTATTGGCCCTCCTGCGGCCATTGAGTAAGCGGTTGAACCAGTAGATGTAGATATGATTAAACCATCACCTTTGTATTCATTAACCTTCTCGTTATCTATTTCAATTTGTATTTGATTGGTGGGAGAAATGTCTTCTTCAACAGATTTAAAATAAAAATCATTTAAGGCATCGTAGCTTTTTATAATCTTTTTTTCAGAACTTGTCCGATTAATACAAACATTACAATTTAATCTATTACGAAAATCAATTTTATATTCTTCGTTTTCAAGGATATCAATAAAAGATTTGTCAAACAAAAAATCTTTTTCTTGCGTAAGGAAACCCAGATTACCACCAATATTAATGCTCAACAAAGGAATATCATAATCGGCTAAAGCATTTGCACATTTTAGGAAGGTTCCATCTCCACCAAGAACTATGCCAATATTTGGTTTTAATTCTAGATTACAAAAATATTTTTCAATTTCATCTTTATAAAAATCACTCTCAATTCTTTTTGAGTTTATATTTTTAGCTTTGAGGACTTCTTCACAGTATTTAGAAGCCTCTTGAGCTATAGAACTATTTGAACGATATATAATAAGCACTAATGAGAGTTTCATTTAGTGGTTTTACCATTTTAATAAATTAAAACTTTCCATATCTACAGTCACCCTATTCCTATAAAGAGATAATAAGATAGCTAATCCAACTGCCGCTTCTGCGGCAGCAACAGTAATCACAAAAATTGTAAAAACTTGACCTTGAATTAAATTATTATCAACATAGGAAGAAAACGCCATTAAGTTTATATTTACTGCATTGAGCATTAACTCAATGCTCATAAGAACTCTTACTGCATTTCTGCTATTTAATAATCCCCAAATCCCAATACAGAATAGTGCTGAAGATACAATTAAAAATGCTTGAATAGGAATTGATTCTAAACTCATCATAAGAAAGGTGAAAGGTTAATTTTTATTTGTGAGTAATGGTTCTGATGATTTTTCAATTAATTCTTGATCAACGGGTAATCCAGTGGAAATATCCTTGCTCATTACATCTCTTCTAGCTAATACGATAGCTCCAATCATTGCCATTAAAAGTAAAACGGATGCTACTTCAAATGGGAGTAAATAATCACTAAATAGATGTTCACCAATTCTGATAGTTGATTCTTCTCCAATAGAGTTTTGAGGACTTGATAGGCTCCATACATTAGTCAAGTCAACTCTTATTAAAAGGCTTAGCAGAGTTAAACATATTGATGTTGATATGATTCTTCTTGATTTAATGTCATTTATGGGCTTTAAATCTTCTTTTTTATTGACTAGCATTATTGCAAAGATTATTAATACATTAACTGCACCCACATAAACTAAAACTTGTGCTGCAGCAACAAAACTTGCATTTAAAAGAAGATATAATCCTGCCACACTCATAAAAACTCCTCCGAGAAGAAAGGCTGAATAAACAATACTTTCGAGTAATACAACGCCAAGTGCTCCGATAAGGGTAACTAAAGATAAAATTGTAAAACAAATAATTTGAGTTGTTATTGCAATGGACATAAATTAATGGAAATTAATTGTTTGGATTAGAAACTTTATCTTTATTTTCATTGGATTCTGGCCTCATCCAATCATAGACTTCTTCTGGTAATTTACCAACTCTAGTATCTGAAGCTGGGATTTCATGAGGGTCCATTACACCTTTAGGAAGATAGGCAAGTTCTCTTAGAGGTTTAACTGATGGATCTGTTGTGACGTTTGTAGGTAACCTACCAAGTGCGACATTATCAAAATTTAGATTGTGTCTATCAAAAGTAGCTAATTCATATTCTTCGGTCATTGAAAGACAATTAGTTGGGCAATATTCAACACAATTTCCGCAAAATATACAAACTCCAAAATCTATAGAATAATTTCTTAGTTCCTTTTTTTTGGTTTCTTTATTCATTACCCAATCAACGACTGGTAAATTTATGGGACATACTCTCACGCAAACTTCACAAGCAATACATTTATCAAATTCATAATGAATTCTTCCTCTATACCTTTCAGATGGTATTAATTTTTCATATGGATATTGGACAGTAACTGGTCTTCTTCGAAGATGATCAAAAGTAACTGATAAGCCATTATATAAGTATTTACCAGCATTAAATGCTTCTTTGATATAGCTATTTATTTGTTGAAGGAAATTGTTCATTTGAAGAATTTACTTAGTTATTTTATTTTAGTGGATTAATTTTTAATTTAAGTATTTTTACTTAAGTTTAACCACCAAAGAATTGCGGAAAAGCAAGTTTTAATCCTGCAGTTATCAAAAGATTAGCAAGAGAAATTGGAAGAAGAAACTTCCATCCTAGATCTAATAGTTGATCTATTCTTACTCTAGGAGTTGTCCAACGCAATAATATTGCAATGAAAACTAAAAGATATGCTTTTAATACAGTCATTACAATTCCTATTGATGCAGTGAAAACTTGTATGAAGGGGGCATTAATTGGCAAATTTAGAAACTTAGCTATTAATTCAACTGGAATGGGAAAACCCCATCCTCCCAAATAAAGTATTGATACCAATAAAGCTGAAAGAATTAAATTAATGTAACTACCAAGATAGAACAATGCGAATTTCATCCCTGCATATTCAGTTTGATATCCTGCAACTAATTCTTCTTCAGCTTCGGGTAAGTCAAATGGAAGTCTCTCACATTCTGCAAGGGCACAAATCCAAAAGACTATGAAACCAACTGGTTGTCTCCATATGTTCCAACTAAGGATTCCAGCACTACTCTGTTGGTTGACAATGTCAATAGTGCTTAGAGAATTTGTCATTAGTACGATAGCCAGTACAGATAAAGCTAAAGGAATTTCGTAACTTATTGATTGAGCTGCTGCTCTTAAACCTCCTAATAAAGAATACTTATTATTTGATGCATATCCGCTCATAAGAAGGCCAATTGGCTGAATACTACTTAAAGAGATCCATAGGAAAATTCCAATACCAACGTTACTTATTAAAAGGTTTTGTCCAAAAGGTACAATTAACCAAGACAGAATCACTGGTACAAGAACTAATATGGGTCCTGCAGTGAAAAGAATTCCATCCGCCTTAGCAGGAATAATATCTTCTTTGACAAGTAACTTAAGACCATCCGCAATTGGTTGGAGGACGCCAAGCGCTCCTGCATATTCGGGACCTATTCTTTGTTGAGCAGCAGCAGATATTTTTCTTTCAAGCCAAACTGTTACTAAAACTCCAATAACTGCTGCTACCAAAACCAAAAGCATAGGTAGAGGGAGCCAAATTATATGAGCGATTTCGCTGGAGAGGCCAAAACCTTTTAAGAATTCGTTAAAACTATATTCGAGATCTAATCCGTATTCCAAAATTTTTATGTTATTTACTTAATAGATTAACTCTTCACAAACAATATGTGTGTTTTTTATGAAAAGCTGCAAATATTATTCTCTATTTTCTAAGCTTATCCAATCTCTTGGTGCTGAACCTGTATAGATTTGCGATGGTCTGAAAATTCTATTTGCTCCAAGTTGCTCTCTCCAATGAGCTAACCAACCAGCCACTCTAGATATGGCAAAAATTGGAGTAAATAAATCACGAGGAATACCAAGTTTCCTATAAACAAGTCCAGAATAAAAATCCACGTTAGGGAATATACCCTTAGGTCCAAGTCTTGGGATTGCCTCTGCCTCAATAGATTTAGCAACTTCATACATTTCATCTGCTCCAAATCTAATAAAAAGTTCTTCTGCTAGTTTTTGAAGAATTATTGCTCTTGGATCTTTGACTTTATATTCTCTGTGGCCGAAGCCCATTATCTTACTTTTATTTTTTATTGCATTATCTAAAAAAGTACCAGCATTTTCTGGGGTTTTAATCTCTTCTAACATTGCAATCACATCCTCATTTGCTCCTCCATGTAATGGGCCAGCCAGCGTTCCTACTGCAGAGGCTATGACAGCATATGGGTCTGTAAGAGTACTTGCAGTCACTCTAGCGCTAAATGTACTTGCGTTTAAACTATGTTCGGCATGAAGAATTAAACACCTATCAAAAACTTTTGCAGCTATAGGATCCTGTTCTTTTTCAGTCAGCATGTAAAGAAAATTTGATGAGTAAGTTAAATCATCTCTAGGTTGGATTGGGTCTTGTCCTTTTCTAATAAGTTGAAACGCAGCAATCATTGTGGGTATTTTTGCTATTAGTCTTATGACTGCGTTGTAGATGTAATTAGGATCATCTATTGCCCTACGCGAATAGAAAAGCCCCAAAGAAGCTGCACTTGATTGAAGTGCATCCATAGGATGACCCGTCGCAGGGAAACATTTCATCATATCTCTTACTCTAAAACTTAACCTTCGATGCATCTGAACTTCTTGTTCAAAATCTCTCAGTTGAATAGCTGTGGGCAATTCACCCCAAATCAATAGGTAAGCAGTTTCTAAAAAACTGCTTTTCTTGGAAAGTTCCTCAATTGAATATCCTCTATACAATAATTTGCCTTTGATGCCGTCAATATCACAGATAGATGAATTAGTTACTGGGACACCCTCTAATCCTGGTTTTAAAATTAGTTTGTTATTGTCCAATTGCTTAATTCAATATCAAATACTTATAGATTAAAGATAGTCAAATAATTTTTAATTAACCACAAGTTATTAACTTCATAAAAATTCCAAATGATTATCTTTGAAGCTTATTTGAATGACTCTATTAAGGTATTTTTAAACTTGTTTCTGTATAAAGAATTGGATTTTTTTCTGGAATAGATTGACTTATGATTTCTAGAGATTCTTCATTTGATATTTTTAAAATGTTTCTAATGAGAAAATTAAGATCCTCCAAATCAGGTAGATATCCAATTTTATTGGAATTTTCATCTTTGATATAAACTTTTGCAAATAGAGAAGTAGATTTATCTTTATAATTTTTTAGGTTGAAAAATTTTTTTGAGATTGTTTCTAGTTTTTTACTATCTATTAAAAAATTACTTATGAATTGTAAACCTCCTGATTCTATTGCATAGATGTTTTCAAAAGTAAATTGTTTTATTGCATCGTTTTTTTCTTCAAGAATATCTTTGGAATATATTGAGTAAATATCTTCATTGTGTTTCAAAGTATATTTGTTGAAATCTTTTAGTTTTTTCAAAGTACTTAAATCAAATTGATTTTCAATATTTTTTTCAAATGTAAAAAGCCAATCTTTTTTTGATTTGAGAATTAAGATGTTTTGATTTGTATTTTGGTTAAAATCTTCAAAAAAACTTATTTCAAAATTATTTATAAAAGGTTTTAGATATTTTTCAAAATTTTTAATTTCACTAAAAATTGAAACTTCAGCATTATCTTTATTCGTATTTTCTTTATTTATCAACTTATCATAAGCAAGAATATCAATATTTTTTTTATTATTTAGTAAATATGATTTTAAAATTAAATGTTTATTTTTTAAGTCAAATGTTGTAGCTATAATATCTTCATTTGTATTAGTAAAAATTCCTTTATCAAAAAAAATACTTTCTCCAAATTTCTTTGTGAATAAAATATTTTTTTGATTTTTTAGTCCAAAAAGTTCTCCCCCATATTCAAATTTTTTTTCTTTAAATTCATTACTCAAGTTAATACTATTTTCTATCAATTTTTTATCTGATGAAGAAATTATATAATTATCGTCGGTTCGGTAAATATAGTTCAGGAAATTTATTTTGTTTTCTCTATTAATTGAAATTATCTCATCAATCTGATCAATTTTATTTGGCAAATTTAATAAATCGTCAATTGTTTTTTCTGGCTTAATTTTAAAAACAATCAAAATATCATCTTTAAGCTGTTTATTATTTTCAAAAGTTGAGATTATAAGTTCGTTATTATAGATATCTTCTAATTTATTGTTACCTAGATCTATACCTAAGTAATCTAATATAGAATCTTTTATTAACACAAAATTATCTTGATTTTTTTGATTTTTATCTTTTTCATTATTATTAACAATATTAAAACTATCTAAATTTGAAATAAATAATAATTTATTGTTTTCAGGTATAAATTTTAAAATATTTAGCTGCTCGATATTTGTACTTTGCTCCTTATTGTTATTAGCAGAAACTTTTTTAAAACCAAAAAAAAGTAATAAAGATAACAACAGTATTATTGCTACTACTCTGCGTTTCATTATCAATGTTTATTTTTATTTTTAACAATAAACTTCCTCCTGCAACTTAATTTATTAAATTGTAAATAACACATAATTTATCCTATAAATTGGAAAGTTATCCAAAATCTATAAATGCTTCTAGTCTCAATGATTGGTTTAATTCTGAGAAAGAAGATCCAGTCTTGATTGATGTAAGAGAACATTCAGAGCTTGAATTAGCTCGTTTCTCAAAAGAATTTTTACATATACCAATTAGTAAAGTCACATCTGAATACGTTGAAGAAATATTTGCTGGTTTATTAGACAGAGAAATTGTAGTTACCTGTCATGCAGGAATAAGAAGTTATAACTTTTCTCAATGGTGCTTGGATAATAATATTGTGAGCGAAATATGGAATTTGGAGGAGGGTATTGATGGATGGAGTAAATATATAGACCCATCAATTCCAAGGTATTGATTAAATATCTAACGAAGATGCAACAGTATTAACATCTTTGTCGCCTCTACCAGAGCAATTGATAACTATGTGAGTATCTTTTTCAAGAGTAGGGCATAATTTATCTAACCAAGCAAAGGCATGGGAAGTTTCAAGTGCAGGTATAATTCCTTCAAGCTCACTAACAAGTCTTAAAGCATTTAAAGCTTCTTGATCTGTGACTGATCCATATTCTGCTCTACCTATATCTTTTAAATAGCTATGTTCAGGACCTACCCCAGGGTAATCTAAACCTGCACTTATTGAGTGAGCTTCTTGTACTTGACCATTATCATCTTGTAAGAGAAGACTCATTGATCCATGCAAAATTCCAACTGACCCTTTAGTGATAGTGGCAGCATGTTTGTCAGTATCAACTCCGCTTCCTGCGGCTTCAACTCCAATAAGACGCACTGAAGTTTCTTTAACAAAAGGATGGAAAAGCCCCATTGCATTTGATCCCCCACCTACACATGCAAGCAAAATATCGGGAAAAGATCCAAATGATTCCAAACATTGTTTTTTAGTTTCTTCACCTATAACTGCATGAAAATCTCGCACAATCTTTGGGAAAGGGTGTGGGCCGGCAACAGATCCTAAAATGTAGTGTGTGGTTTCGACATTAGAAACCCAATCTCTAATGGCTTCACTAGTAGCATCCTTAAGCGTTGCAGTTCCAGAATTTACAACTTTAACTTCAGCTCCAAGAAGTTTCATTCTGAAAACATTAAGGGATTGCCTTTTTATGTCTTCAGCACCCATGTAGATAATACATTTCAAGCCAAATCTTGCACAAACAGTAGCAGTAGCAACTCCATGCTGACCTGCTCCAGTTTCTGCAATTATTCTTTTTTTGCCCATTCTTATTGCCAATAAAGCTTGTCCAAGGGCATTATTAATTTTGTGAGCACCAGTATGATTTAAATCTTCTCTTTTAAGCCATATCCTAGGAATTGCTTGTTTAGTTTTGTAATGTTCAGTGAGTCTTTTGGCTTCATAAAGTGGTGTTTCTCTTCCTACATAAGTCTTAAGTAGATGATTTAATTCTTCTACAAAAAGTTTATCTTTCCATGCATTAGAAGCAGCTGTTTCAAGCTCAAAAAGAGCAGGCATTAGCGTTTCAGGAACATATTGACCACCATATTTTCCAAACCTTCCCTCTTTTGAGGGTTGATTTAAATCGTCATTTTTATAGTTTTGATCTTTGCGAGAAAATGTACTTACCACTTTTTCTATAGAATAAGTATTAACTAACTATAGATTATATTGAAAATAATGGGAAAAAAAAATTGGATTGAATTCGATAATCAAGAAAAAAAATCTGAAGAAACAGCTAAGGTAGGTACTTTTAATAAAAGATCAAAAATAAATATTTCAAAGCAAAAAAAAGGTAAAAAGGGCAAGACTATAACTTTAATTCGAGGTTTAGGCACTGAGAATGAAATCTTACTAAAAGAATTACTAAAAAAAATTAAAGTTTTTTGTGGTACTGGAGGAATATTAATTGAAAGAAATATCCAGTTACAGGGTGATATGGTATCGAAATCAATTGAGTTTCTTCGTAAAGAGGGATTTCATAATTTATGAAGCAAGGGTTAAGATAGGTTTTAATTTTGATGATGTAAAAAATGAAAGAACAAGATCAAACAAAGTCAACCAATATAAAGTGGCACAATTTAACTATTGATAGAGAAAAGTTAGAGAAAATGAGAGGTCATAAAGGTATGGTTATCTGGTTTACAGGTTTATCTGGTTCTGGTAAAAGTACTTTGGCCAATGCTTTAAATGAAGTTTTACATTTAGATGGTTTTTCTACTTATGTGTTGGATGGAGATAATATTAGACACGGTTTATGTAAAGATCTTGGTTTTTCGGATGAAGATAGAGAAGAAAATATAAGAAGAATTGGAGAAGTTGCGAATTTATTTATGAATGCTGGGATAATAACTATTACAGCATTCGTTTCGCCATTTATTAGGGATAGAGACAAGGTAAGAGAAATTATTGGATCTAAGGATTTTATTGAAGTTTATTGTGCTGCTGATATTACAGTTTGCGAAAATAGGGATACTAAAGGTCTTTATAAGAAAGCTCGTTTGGGTGAAATCAAAGAATTTACAGGGATTTCTAGTCCATATGAAGCTCCTCATAATCCAGAAATTGTTGTTGATACAGGTTCGTTAGATTTAAGTTATTCCGTTGAAAAAGTTATTAACTACCTTAAAAAAGAAAACTTTCTTAACAAGGCCTAATAGAAAAATATTACTTCATTTATTTTGAAGATAATTGTCAGGTCCAATAGATGATAACTTACTATTTTTTGTTCTTACCTGTGTATGAAGATTTTCTCTGAATTCTTTTAAATTTTTCTTTATGGATTCATCAAATAAACTGATCATCTCTATTGCCAATAATCCAGCATTCTGACCTCCATTAATTGCAACAGTTGCAACTGGAATCCCAGCGGGCATTTGAACGATTGATAGAAGAGAGTCAATCCCCTTAAGAGTCTTACTCTCTACTGGTACTCCAATTACAGGAATGAAAGTTATGGATGCCAGCATTCCTGGAAGATGAGCAGCACCACCAGCGCCTGCGATTATAACTTTTATGTTTTCTGATTCTGCATTTTTTGCATATTCCATCATTTCAATAGGTGTTCGATGGGCAGAAAGTATACAAACTTCAGTTTTTATTCCAAATTCTCTTAAAATGTCAATTGCTGGTTTCAATGTCTTTAGATCTGAATCACTACCCATTACGACAGCAATTTTGTAAATATCTTTAGAATTCAATTCTGGCAAAATAACAAATCAATTCTTTCCTATAATGGCGTGCAATTAATTCGGCGCCAGTTAGTTAGTATAAAAAGAAGAAATTTTCATAAAATATCATGACGTCAAATAAGATTATCGAAAAAAGTGAAGTTAGGGAGTACTTTAATGGAACTGGCTTTGAAAGATGGAATAAAATTTATAGCAAATCTGATGAAATTAATACAGTTCAGAAAAACATTAGGAAAGGACATCAAAAAACTGTAGATGATGTAGTTTCATACATCAAAAATTATTCTGAACTAACAAAAAAAAGTTTTTGTGATGCAGGATGTGGTGTTGGAAGTCTTTCCATACCTTTATTAAGACTTGGTATCAAAGAATTACAGGTGAGCGATATTTCTTCTGAAATGATTAAAGAAACAAAGAAACGCATTAATCAATTAGGTTTAAATCAGGGTAAAATCAAATATGAAGTTTGTGATTTGGAAAAATTAAAAGGACTATTTGATGTTGTAGTTTGTTTGGACGTATTTATTCATTATCCTCAACCGGTCGCAGAAGAAATGGTCCAACATCTATGCGATTTAAGCAAAGAAAAACTAATCGTTAGCTTTGCTCCTTATACTCCAGTTCTTGCTGTTCTAAAAAATATTGGGAAATTATTTCCTGGGCCAAGTAAAACTACAAGAGCATATACATTGAAAGAAAAGGGTATTATTAATGCTGCTAAAGAAAGAGGATTTAAAGTTGTTAAAAAGAAATTAAATCAAGCTCCTTTTTATTTTTCAAAACTAATTGAATTCGAAAAAATTTTATAGTTTATTTTACTAAATGATTTTCAAGTGCATAACGAACTAATTCGGTTCGGCTAGATGTACCTGTCTTGATAAAAAGTCTACTTACATATTTCTCAACATTTCTAATAGATGTTTCAAGCTGTCTTGCAATTTCTTTGTTCATCAGTCCCTCTGCTACTAGTTGAAGCACACTTGCTTCTCTTGGAGTAAAACTCGGAAGATTGATTTTATTTTCTGGATTAGTCTGGTTTTGGTCTGTTAGCATGGATTTAATTTCAGTAATTTGTTTTGCCATTTTACTTACATCAATATCTGCGAATCGTGCCGCTTCTTTTAGTAAACGTTCTTGTCTGTTGATTACATTTTTAACTCTTGCAGCCAATTCATCGGGATCGAAAGGTTTGGAAATATAATCATCAACACCTGCAAGATAACCTTCGGTTCTGTCTAGGGTCATTCCCTTTGCAGTTAGAAAAATAACTGGAGTTCCTCCTAATTTTTCATCCTCTCTAATTTTTTCTAATAAAGCATAACCGTTGGCTCGGGGCATCATAACATCACTAATTATTAAATCGGGGAAGACTGTTTGAGCTTTTTCCCAACCATCCTCTCCATCAACTGCAATAAATATTTCAAAGCCTTCATCTTCTAGAAATGTTTTAACGGCTGTTCTTAAACCAGGCTCATCATCAACTAATAAAATTCTTGATTTTCTTACCGGTTCATTATTTATTTGATTAATTTCATTCATTTTTTAAATTCTTTAATTTGATTTTCTTGTAATAAACAGAATTTTATATACTAAACATAATGCTATCAACTCCCATACTACTAGACTATCAATCTTCGACTCCTTGCTCTAAAGATGTTGTTGATTCTATGAAACCTTTTTGGAGTGAGATATTTTCTAACCCTGCAAGTAAATCTAATTTGGCGGGGATTAACGCAAGCGCTATATTGGAAGCCTCAAGAGAAAAAATAAAACAAAATTTATTGCTTAAGAATAAAAAAGTTATTTTTACAAGTGGTGCAACTGAATCTAATAACTTAGCATTATTAGGTTTTGCTAGAAATTACTATAAAAAAACAGGAAATTATGGACATATTATTACCTTAAAAACAGAGCATAAAGCAGTTTTAGAGCCCTTAAACCAACTAAAAAAAGAGGGATTTATGGTTACAGAAATTAATCCTGAGAAAGATGGCTTAATTTCTGAAGAACAATTCAAAAAAAATATAAGAGAAGATACATTTATGGTTAGTATCATGTTGGCAAATAACGAAATAGGAGTTATTCAGCCTATTGGTAATATTTCAAAGATATGTAAGTCAAGAGGAATAATCTTTCACTCTGATTTTGCACAATGTTTAGGTTATATCGAGTTAGACAATTTTTTATTAGACGTAGATATGATAACGATGAGTTCTCATAAAATATATGGTCCTAAAGGAATAGGACTTCTTTTGATTGATGAAAAAATTAATCTTGAGCCTTTAATTGTTGGAGGTGGTCAGGAATATGGTCTCAGGTCTGGTACATTACCTCTCCCTTTAGTAGTTGGCTTTGCTAAAGCAATAGAAATAGCAGTTATTAATCAAAAAAATAATTCTGAAAAATTACTTTTGCATAGAAATAATCTTTTAGAGGGTTTGTTAGAAAATAATTCTGGTTTATTAGTTAATGGCTCTTTAGAAAAAAGATTACCTCACAATTTAAATTTGACTGTATTGAATTTAAACGGAGCAAGGTTTCATAAACTTTTAAAATCTAAAATAATTTGTTCTAGTGGTTCTGCATGCAGTAATGGGGAACCATCTCATGTTTTACTAGCTTTGGGTAGATCTTTTAAAGAAGCAGAATCTTCAATAAGATTAAGTATTGGATTAAGCACTAATTCAAAAGATATAGAACAAGTAATTCATATCCTTACAAATACGATCAAATCATTACGTTAGGATTATTGCCCTTTAATTTAATTGAGCAATTCTTAATTTTCCACTTCTAGCTCTTTTATTAAGTTCGACTTCTTTTTCCGAGGGAGTTATTGGCTTTTTTGTCAGGTTTTTTAGTCTTTGATCATTTTTAAAAGAACTTTTAACTAACCTATCCTCCAGGGAATGAAAACTAATAATAGAAATAATTCCGCCCGGTAAAAGCCATTCAGGGACAACTTGCAAAAATTTTTCTAATACTTCAATTTCTTTATTAACGGCAATTCTTAGTGCCTGAAATGTTCTTGTTGCTGGGTGTATTTTTTTATATCTTTGTTTTGGTGGGAAGCAGCCAGCAATAGAATAAGCTAACTCTTTTGTCCCAGAATATTTTCCCTTTTCCTTCAAATCCATTTTTATTTTCCTAGCAATCTTTCTTGATAATCTCTCATCTCCATATGTATAAATTAAGTTAGCTAGTTCTTTTTCATTTAAAACCTCAATTAATTTCTCTGCATCAACCTCAAGAAAAGGATTCATGCGCATATCAAGTGGACCATCTTTTTGGAAACTAAATCCTCTTTTGGGGTCATCAATTTGATTACTATTTACTCCAAGATCTGCAATTACAAAAGAAACTTTTTCTTTTGGTACAAAATCCGCAAAATTTGAAGCCCTTATATCAATCCTTTTTTTAAATTCATCAAGTTTTTGTGATGCTGATTTTCTTGCGAATGGATCTTGATCAAGTCCAATTATATTTAAATCCGAATATTTTCTCAATAAATGATAAGAGTGCCCGCCTCCGCCTAAAGTTGCGTCTATCCCTTTAAGTCGGTTGTGATCTATTAATGGGTAATGCTCCAATGAAGCCATAATCTCATCTGTCATAACTGATTTATGATTGAAAAAAGATGAATCAGATAGGTCAGTTTGCATAACTTTCGACTAAGATTTATTTAGAAGTTAAATTTCGAATGGCTCAACTAGAGACTAGAACAGAACCAATGGTGGTCAATTTTGGCCCTCACCATCCCTCAATGCATGGGGTTTTAAGATTAGTTGTAACTCTTGATGGTGAGAATGTCATAGATTGTGAGCCGGTAATTGGATATTTACACAGAGGAATGGAAAAGATAGCTGAAAATAGGACAAATGTAATGTATGTCCCATATGTAAGCAGAATGGATTATGCAGCAGGTATGTTTTATGAAGCTATTGTAGTAAATGCTCCTGAAAGATTAGCTAATATTCCAGTTCCTAAAAGAGCTAGCTACATCAGAGTTCTTATGCTGGAACTTAATCGTATTGCTAATCATCTTTTATGGCTTGGTCCCTTCTTAGCAGACGTAGGAGCTCAAACTCCATTTTTCTATATTTTTAGAGAAAGAGAAATGATTTATGATCTTTGGGAAGCTGCTACTGGACAAAGGTTAATAAACAATAATTTCTTTAGGATAGGTGGTGTCGCATGTGATCTTCCATACGGATGGTTAGAAAAATGTATAGACTTTTGTGATTGGTTCGGTCCTAAGATAGATGAATATGAAAAATTAATCACAAATAATCCAATTTTTAAAAAAAGAATTGAAGGTCTCGGAACAATACAAAGAGACCAAGCAATTAATTGGTCTTTGTCCGGGCCGATGCTTAGAGCTTCTGGAGTTTCTTGGGATTTAAGGAAAGTCGATAATTATGAATGTTATGACGATTTTGATTGGCAGATTGCTTCAGAAAAAGAAGGTGATTGTTATGCGAGATATCGAGTAAGAGTTGAAGAGATGAGACAATCACTAAGCATCATTCGCCAAGCCTGCGAAATGATCCCAGGAGGTCCAACAGAAAATTTAGAAGCTCAAAGAATGGCTACAGAAGATAAGAAGAGTGAAATATTTGGTATTGACTATCAATATGTAGCTAAGAAGGTTGCTCCAACTTTTAAAATTCCTAACGGAGAATTGTATACAAGATTAGAGTCCGGTAAAGGAGAAATAGGTGTATTTATTCAAGGAAATAATGAAGTAACCCCATGGAGATTTAAAATCAGAGCAGCTGATTTAAACAATCTGCAAATATTGCCTCATATTCTCAAAGGTGCCAAAATCGCCGATATTATGGCAATTCTTGGTTCAATAGATGTCATCATGGGATCTGTTGATAGATAAGTACTTTAGATGAAACCCTCTGATTGGTTAATATTGCAGAAAAAAGTACGATTTGGTGATTGTGATTCTGCATGTGTAGTTCATTTTCATAACTTATTAAAATGGTCTCACGAAGCTTGGGAAGAGAGTATTGAAATTTATGGGATTCCATATCAAGATATTTTTCCAGATTTTTCTACACGTAAAAGTCAAATTATTTTTCCCATAGTAAATTGCGAAGCGAACTTTCTTGCGCCTATAAAAATTGGAGATTTCTTAAAAGTAAAAATTGCACCTCATAAAATTAATACTCATTTGTTCCAAGTAAATAGCTTTTTTATAAAAAATGGAAATAAAGTAGCAGAAGGCAAAATTATACATTGTGTTATAGATGTTGATTCAAGAAATAAAATAGAACTTCCCGAGCGGTTGGAAAGATGGATAGAGGCTTCAAATGTAAGTATTAATTTAAAAGAATGTTAATTATTATTTTCTAAATTTATAGTTTACTTTTTCTGTATTGGTATTTTTGTTTTTAACAATCCACTTTTCAGGTTTTTCATGTTTAGCCCAACTTTGAGAAAATTTTTTTAATAAATTTAATGATTTTTCAACATTTTTATGATTTGTAAGTTCTTTAAATTCAATAATTATTTTAATTTTATTTCCCCATAATTTGTCTGGCACTTTTGAAATATTGAATTTATTTATTGGGATATTTTCTCTCATAATGAAATCATTTAATCGAGATTCAATTACATCTGGGAAAACGATTTCTCCTCCTGAATTAAAAGCGTTATCACTTCTTCCATGAAAGTTTAAATATGAAGAATTATTGATTTTATTAATTTCACCTAAATCTCCGGTTTGCCACCACCCATTTTTATTTTTGAAATGCTCAGTTTTTGAAGAGTTTATTATTTCGATTCCAATTCTGGCTGAATTTATCTCGATTAATCCTTTTGCGTTAATTCTTATTTTTGTATCAGGTAGTATTTCTCCAACATTTTCAAAACCCATTAAGAATTCTTTTGGTTTTAAACTCGTAACCATTGCTGCTGTCTCTGTTGAGCCGTAACAAGGTGCTAATTTTATTTGTTCTTGGATACATTTTTCTGCAGTTTCACGTGAAATTGAAGCTCCACCTACCCAAATTAGATCAAAAATTTTTAGCCAACTAATTCCATCTTCTTGGGCTAAAAGTCTTTTTAATTGGGTAGGTACTAATGAAGTAACCAAGTGTTTTTTGTTTTTTTTAGATTGAATCGTAAAAAGTAAAAGGTCGCGAGTTTGTTTTATTAAATTTGGAGAAATATTAATACAATCACATCCCCAAGTTTGACTCCTAATAATAGGCATTAATCCACTTATATGGTTGAGGGGTAAAGTATTTAAAATTAAGCAATTTCGCAATTCAAATCCTTGCTCTATTAGCCATTGACCTGATGTCGCGGCAGATAATTTAAGATTATCTAAGTGGTGAAAACATTTTCTCGGTTTACCAGTACTTCCACTACTATTTAGGATAATTGCTGGTCCTTTTTCATTAATTGAATCTAATGTATCTTCATTATCATAAAATTTGCCTTTTACATAAATAATTCTATTCTCTCTAATTTTTTTAAGAATTTTCTCTACAGATTGAGTTTCATTATTTTCAACTTCAATAATATAAATTTTATTTTTCATAGTTGATCCCATATCTTTTTTGCTTCATTTAAAAAAAGAAATGAATTAGGGAATTTATTCATCGCTAAACCAGGAACTTTTGGAGTTGGTCCTTGTAGTTGTAGAGATGATAAATGATAAAGCCATCTATTTCCTATTCCAGTTTCAAATGAGGTACTGATAGATATTAAAGCTTTTTTATTTTCTAATTCTCTTAGAAGCTTAACTGGATTCTTTTCTTGAGAAGGCCTTCGAATTTGCCAACCTTTCCACTCATCAATCAAAGTTGGAAATTTTAAAAGTGATTCATCTAATGCTATTGGAATTTTTTTGTTGAGTTCTTTCAGTCCATCAATATCATCCATACAGAGAGGTTGCTCTAACCAATCTATATTTTTGTTATCTTTCAAAATATCAGCCCATCTATTAGCTATCTCTCTTCCCCAAGAACCATTAGCATCTATTCTTAACTTAATATTATTATCTATTCGACTTAAAATTTCTTCTAAAATTGCTTCTTCATCATGGTTATTTTTTAATGCTACTTTCCATTTTATAGTTACTAATTTTCCAATATTAGATTGTCTTTTTTTAATTTCATTTAGATCTGAAATTACATCTTCAGGATTTAAAAGTATGGCAGTTTTATCAATTTCATCAAAGTTATAGTTTTCTTTAAAAATTATTTTTCCATTTATTTCAGCTAATGCAGAATTTATTGCAGATTGAATGCAAGGGTGAAAAATATTTATTTGCTCAGATAAATTAAATACCTCTACATACTCAGGGATCATATTTAGTTGTTTTGTACATTTTTTTAAGTCTTCTTTATGAAGCGGTGAAACTTCTCCAAAACCAATTTTTTTATCATTACTTGTCAATTTGATTATCCAACCCGATTTTGTAAGGTAAGTGGATTTAGAATTTTCTACTTTTTTGGATAACTTAAAGTTATAAGATTTTTTTTTAAATATTAAGTTCATTTATTCAGCAAGTAATTAAATATTAATCCTGTGATTAAGCCAACTCCATTAAGAGTTTGAAATTTTATTGCGACGAATTTGCAATTTTTTATTGCAGAAGGTTTTTTATATGAAGTTTTTAATAAATTAATAAGTCTTATTGCTTGGGGAAAACTAATCAAATAAAGTATACAAAATACTGGAATAAATCCAGTAACTATAGTGAAAAGTTGAAAAATATATATTGTAAAAATTATCCAAGGCACAAATTGAGAACCTTTTTTTGCACCTAAGCGAACTAAAGGTGAATTTTTCCCATGCTTTTTATCTTCAGAAATTTGATGAAAATGAGAACAAAATAATACAAGAGTTGTTGCCAAGGAAGGTCCTGAACCAAGTAATAAAGAAACTTTCCAGGGAATATCTTCTAAGTAGATATTAGACGGATTTAACGCAATTAAGACTGCAGAGTAAGCAAAAGGTCCAAATGCAAGCCAGCATAATGGTTCTCCTAAACCTTGATAGCCAAATCTAAAAGGAGGTCCTTGATATAAATATCCTAAGAAGCAGCAAGCTGCCACTAAAATCAAAATGTTTATACTTGTTGATGCTGAAATAATTGAAATTATTAATAAACCAAAAACTAAAGATGAATATGCAATAAATGAAATTATTTTTTTATTTTTTACAAGATATACAATTGAATGGAATTTAAATTCATCGATGCCTGTTTCTGCGTCGAATAAATCATTAGTAAGATTTTCCCAAAGTAATATAAAAATTGCAGCTAAAGTAAATGCAATCAAATTATAAATTTTTATCTTTTCATATTGATTTAGTAAATAAGCCCCTGCTATTAAAACCGGAAGTATGGCAACAGAATAAAGAGGCCATTTTATTGCTTGTTGCCATAATTTTTTTTTATCTTTGTCCATTTCTAATTAACACACAAAATTCAATAATTATTAAATTTAGTTTATAAATTGAGTTACATTTTTTACTTTATTGCATGATTTTTAGTTATTTTCAATAAGTAATGAAAAATGATTTAAACTTAACAGATTTTTTAAAAGATGTATTTTCCTCTTTCGAAAAGAAAGTGGAAAATACTGGATTAGTAAGTATTTGTGTTGAGATTCCTTTTATTGATTTATCTCAAGTTTATGAACTGTTAATAGATAAATATCCTTTTTCTTCATTTTGGGAAGAATCTGATGGCATTTCATATATAGCTTTCGAGAAGTGTAAGTATGTTACTTTGGATGGTCCAAAAAGATTTGAGGTAGCAAAAGATTTTAATACCGAGAATTTTAAAAATTTAGTTAACTTAACTAATGAATCGCATAATTCTGCACTTCCAAAAATAATTTATTTATTTTCTTTTTCTGAAAATTTGAATAATAAGAATTTATCTTCAGATATCCCTAGTTTGGAAGCCGTATTACCAAAAATATTAATTATTAAAAGTGATAAGAATTGCTGGTTAAGAATTAATGGTCATGTTGAAGGTAAATCATCATTAAGAATATTAATTGAAGAAATATGGACAATTAGAAATCAAGTTATTAATTCTGGCTCAGAATTAATGAAATCATCTGTCTTAAAAACTAGTTTTGAATCCCCTATTATTGATGATTTCTTACGCTCCTTAGAAAATTCTAAAACAAATTTGAAAAAAGTAATAAATAGAGGAATTCAATTAGTAGAGAAAGGTATCCTCGAAAAGATAGTTTTAGCTAATAGGATTAAAATAAAACTTAAAAATAAATTAGATTTAGTAGAAATTTTAAGAAGATTTAAAAAGAATCAACCAAATACATGTAGATACGTTTGGAAAAGGAATAGTAAAGATATTTTGTTTGGAGCATCTCCAGAAAAATTATTTTCATTTACTAAACCTTATTTAACTTTGGAGGCTCTTGCTGGAACTATCCCTACTAATTCAAATTTTAAGAAACTCCTAAAAAGTACTAAAGACTTAAAGGAACATGATTATGTAATACAATATTTGATTAAATGTTTAGAAGTTTCAAAAATAACAAACTTTAAAAAAAGTGATATCAAGGTTAATTCATTTGGAGATATTTCTCATTTGCAAACACTCATTTTCTCTAAAGTTGAAAATATTTGTCCTTTTGAATTGCTTAAAAACCTACATCCATCGCCGGCTGTTTGTGGATACCCAAAAAATGAAGCATTGGATTGGATAAACACTCTTGAGTCTTTTCCTAGAGGAAATTATGCTTCTCCAATGGGTTGGGTTGATTCATCAGGAAATGCTTCATTTCTTTTAGCAATAAGAGGTGCAAGATGTATTGAAGAAAATATTGAATTTACTGCCGGTTCAGGTATAGTTTCAGGCTCCGTTTTAGAGAAAGAAATAGATGAGATTAAATTAAAATTTGAATCTATAGTGAAACAGATATTTTTCGCTAAAAACTCTAGATAATTTCTACTAATTTTTCAATTACTTCTTCTGAAACATTCTTATTTGATAAATTTTCTATTTCTCTTAAACCTGTTGGACTGGTTACATTAATTTCGCTAAGCATTCCATTTATTACATCAATACCTACAAAAAATAAACCTTCATCTTTGAAGTGTTGAGATAATTCTGAGCAGATACTTTTTTCTTTTTCTGTTAATAATGTGGGTTCAGCCTTCCCTCCCATCGCTAGATTACTCCTAAAATCGCCTCCTTGAGGAATCCTATTTATAGATCCAATTGCTTCACCGTTTACGATAATTATTCTTTTATCACCCTCTATGACTTCAGGAATGAATTTTTGCATCATAACGGGTAATTCTTCTTGAGAAGTTATTAATTCAACGATTGATTTAATTCCTGGAGAATTTTTATTTATCCTTATAACACCTTGGCCACCTTTTCCACCAAGAGGTTTTATGACTACTTCATTATTTATATTTGCAAAATTAATAAGATCTTTTACCTTACTCGCAACTATTGTAGGTGCCATTAAGTGGCTGTATCTCAAAGCACCTAGCTTTTCATTCCATGCTCTTAACGATGAGGGTTTGTTAATTACTTTTACTCCTTTTCTTTCAGCAACTTCTAAAAGATGGGTTGCATATAAATAAGCCTCATTTACAGGAGGATCTTTTCTCATCCAAATGCAATTAAATTCGGCGAGAGGTATGCAATCATTATCTTTGAAAGAAATCCACGGATTTACTTCAACTTTTACGGAAGATGCCCATACTTCATCACCTCTAGCTTCAAGGTCTTGAGGAGTACAACTCCAGATTTCAATATTTTTTTTTGATGATGCTTGCATTAAAGCAGCAGTTGAATCTTTTAAGGGATTTATATTTTTTATTGGATCTATTACGAATAGAAATTTCATAAGATCTATTTTAATAATGCTTCTAATTTATTTTCATTTTCTAATGCGTAGAGATCATCGCAGCCTCCGATACCCTCATTATCTATAAATATTTGTGGTAACGTTCTTCTGCCATCAGCTCTCTCAATCATCAATGCTCTGGCATCTTCGTCCCCATCTATTTTATATTCTGTAAAATTTACATTTTTTTTCTTGAGTAGTGATTTTGCTCTAATACAGAATGGGCAATATTGCCAAGTATAAATTTCAACTTTGGACATTTTTTTAAAATAATACTTAGTTTATACTATTAAACAAAAGTGCTTGTTAGATTATAAATAACGATTAAATTCTATTTTGATAGATATTACAGATTTCAAAAAAGATCTTTCGGAACTAACAGAGCGCCTGGCTAATGCTCAGGATTGTCTTTGACGTTCCAAGATTAAAAGCGAAAAGGAGAGAGTTAGAGCAAATTTCTGCCCAGCCTGAATTTTGGGAAAATCAAGAAGCAGCTAAAAAGCAAATGTTAATCCTTGATGATGTCAAAGCACAACTCGAATTGTTAGATAAATGGAAAACTTTTATTTCTGATGCTAATGCCTCTCTTGAGCTTTTCTCTTTAGAACCTGAAGAGGAAATGATTTTGGAATCCCAGCAGGGATTAAAGAAACTAAGAGAGAATTTAGATAAATGGGAATTTGAAAGATTATTATGTGGTGAATACGATAAAGAAGGAGCTGTAGTTTCTATTAATGCAGGTGCGGGTGGAACAGATGCGCAGGATTGGGTAGAGATATTATTGAGAATGTATTCAAGATGGGCTGATAATAATCAAATGAGCCTTATAATCAATGAATTATCTCAAGGAGAAGAAGCAGGTATTAAAAGTGTAACGTTTGAAATTCATGGAAAATATGCATATGGCTTTCTGCAACATGAAAAAGGAACTCATAGATTAGTAAGAATTTCTCCTTTTAATGCTAATGGCAAAAGACAAACCAGCTTTGCTGGAGTAGAAGTTATGCCAAAATTAGATGATAATATTTCACTTGATATACCTGAAAAAGATTTAGAAATTTCAACGAGTAGATCCGGTGGAGCAGGAGGACAAAATGTTAATAAAGTAGAAACAGCAGTAAGAATTGTTCATTTGCCTTCAGGGATTTCAGTAAGATGCACCCAAGAAAGATCTCAATTACAAAATAAAGAAAAAGCTATGTTACTTCTAAAGTCTAAACTATTAGTGATTGCTAAAGAACAACGAGCTGCAGAAGTCGCTGATATTAAAGGTGATATTGTAGAAGCTGCATGGGGCAATCAAATAAGAAATTATGTTTTCCATCCCTATCAAATGGTAAAAGATCTTAGGACTATGCAGGAGACTAACGAATTAGAAAGTGTTTTAGATGGTGGACTTGAACCATTTATTCATCAATTATTACGCATGAATATTTCTTTTAAGGAATCTATTGAATAACTAATGGCAAATAAAAACGAAAATTTAGAAAAAAAAGTTTCTCCTCCAAGCTTTATAAAGCTTGCTATGAGAAATATGGTAAGGAAGGGTTCAAAAAGTATTTCTCATTTTTCAATAACCTTTCTAATTTTAATTGGGATTTTAATACTTGTTGCAACAATAGGTAAGCCCAATATTCCTGTATAAGAATGTATGAAAGAAAAAATTATTTCTCAAATAAATTTAGATTTAGTTTTTCAATGTAATGATTTTTCTCAATTTTCAAATAATTTAAAAGATACTAAAACTAAGTTAATTTTTGAATCTATTTTTTGGGAGAAAGTGTTTTTATCTTGGATTAATACAATATTAAAAAAAGACGATTATGAATTGCCAAATTTTATTATTGGAAAAAAATCTTTTTCTTTAGGCTTACAGATAATATCTAATCAAGAAATTGCTTCTATGAATAAGAAGTGGATGCAAAAAAATGGGCCAACTGATGTTCTATCTTTTCCAATTATTTCTGATGAATCTATAAATAATTTAGATCAAATAGAGTTGGGAGATATTTTTATATCATTAGAGATGGCACTTGAGCAATCTTATGAATATAAACATTCAATCCATAGAGAGATGCTCTGGTTGGCTAGTCATGGATTTTTGCATCTTTTGGGATGGGAACATAATAATGATAATGATTTAGAAAATATGTTAAATTTTCAGGAATATTTAATTACTCGATTAGATTAAAAATCTATGGAAAAAAAAATAAAATCTTTAGAAAATAGAAAAGAATCCTACAAAACTTCAAGTCATGTATTAATGAGTTTTAAGTATGCTTTCAATGGAATTAGTTACGTATTAAAAACTTCAAGAAATTTTAAAATTCAATTAATTTTTGCAATTACGACTTTAATGATTGGTTTTTTACTTCAAATTAGTACAAGTAATTATGTAATTCTGATTGCCACAATTATGTCTGTTTTAATATTGGAAATATTAAATACATCTATTGAATCAATAGTTGATTTAGTAGTGAAAAAAAAATTTAGTAGTTTGGCTAAAATTTCAAAAGATACTTCTGCAGGAGCAGTATTATTAGCATCCATTAATTCTGTTATTATTGCTGTATATATCTTTGTTCCTAAAATAAAGTTGTTATTTTAAATTAATATAAAAATGTTTCTTGTTATTGATAATTACGATAGTTTTACTTATAACCTCGTTCAATATTTAGGAGAACTTTCAGTAGAACATGAAATAACTAAAGAATTAATAGTTAAAAGAAATGATGAAATTACTTTAGAAGAAATTATCAAACTAAATCCTTGTGCTATCCTATTATCTCCAGGTCCTGGTAATCCAGATCAATCTGGAATTTGTCTCCCAATACTAAAAAAATTATCTAAAAATATTCCCACATTGGGAGTTTGTTTAGGTCATCAAGCTTTGGCCCAAGCTTTTGGAGGTAAGGTTGTAGTTGGGAAAGAACTTATGCATGGTAAGACATCCAAAATATTTCATAATCAACAGGGATTGTTTAAAGATATTGAGACTCCGTTTGTGGCTACTAGATATCATAGTCTTATAGTTGATTCAAGTTCTTTACCATCTTGTTTCGAGATAACTGCGACTTTAGAAGACTCAACTATTATGGCTATCTCTCACAAAGAATATAAACATTTACATGGGGTACAGTTCCATCCTGAAAGTGTATTGACACAATTTGGTCATAAATTAATTAGTAATTTTCTAAAAATGGCTGAACAAACGTAAAATAAAAAAAATTATTATTATGATTTCTAAAATTAAGAAATTTTTCTTTTTTATATTATTTAGCTCTTTTTTACCTACCTCATTACTGGCAAGGAATTTAGAAATAAAAAGTTTGGGACATAGTAGTTTTTTAATTAATAGTGCAGAAAATTCGATACTTATTAATCCCTTTAAAGCAATAGGTTGTGCAAAAAATTTTAAGGAGCCAAATGAAGTCAAGGTAGATTTTATTTTGGCTAGTTCTAGGCTTCCAGATGAGGGATATAACCCAAATGATCAATTAATGTTTGTTGAGCCTGGAATCTATCAATTTGAGGATATTTTATTAAATGGAATTTCTGTTCCACATGACAGAGTAGAAGGAAGAAGATTTGGTATGGCAACTGTTTGGAGTTGGAAGCAGAATGATCTTAAAATTGTGCATATGGGAGGAGCAGCTGGTGATATTGATATTAATAGTCAAATTGTTTTGTCTCGCCCAGATATCTTATTTATTTCAATTGGAGGAGGAATAAAATCTTACGATGGAGAAGAAGCCTCAAGAATAGTTAAGATCTTAAAACCTAATTTAGTTATTCCTGTACACTTTGCACTTGGCGAACAAATTAATAAAGAATGTGATTTTTCAAATGCTGATTTATTTATAGAAAATATGAAAGATTTTAAAGTAAATTATGTTGGAAAAGATTTGCAAATAAAACCTAAAAGAATCGATCAAAAAACAATTTATATTTTTAGTAATTAATTTATTAAATCTATGATCTTGTAATTGTCCCAGAAAAAAATCATTTGTTCTCTAGTTCCAATACTAACCCTAATTGACTTGTCAATATCTTTTTTGTTTTCCATACTTCTAATAAGAATACCTTTTTCTTTCATCTGTTGTATTAAAATTTTAGGATCTTTTTTGGGCCAAATTAAGAAATAATTACCTCCACTAAAGTGAGTTCTGATTTTTGTTGATTTAAATTTATTTAAAATCCATTTTCTTGCTTTTTTAACCTCTAAAACATAATTATCAATATATGATTTGTCTTTAAGTGCTGCTAATGCTGCTGTGATAGCAAAGCTATTTACATCATATGGTCCTGTTACTTTATTAATATACTGAATTAAACTTTTATTGCCAAAAGTAAAACCTATTCTTAAACCAGCTAAACCTGCAGTTTTTGAAAGAGATTGGATTATTATTATGTTTTTATTCTTTTCAAAATCTATCGATTCAAGAAGACTATCCCCACTAAATTTTTCATATAGTTCATCAACAACTATTAATGAATCGGAATTGATATTAGCTAAGTTAATTATTTCTTCAGAGCTTAAAACCGTACCTGTTGGATTATTTGGATTACAAATAAATATTAAATTTGGATTATGCTTTATTATTTTTTCCCTAAATTCTTCGATAGGGAATAGAAAATTTTCACCAACGTAAGAACAGCTTATTTTCTTCATTCCTCGCATTTCTGCACAAGGAGAATAGTAACCAAAAGTTGGATTTGTTGTTAGAAATATTTGACCTTTTTCTCCAAAGCAATTGAAAATTGCATTTATTGCTGCATCTGCTCCATTGAAAATTCCAATTTCATCATTATCAAATTTTCTTGAATCAAGATATTGATCACTTAAAAATTTTTTTAAAAAATTATATTCTGGATAAATTGAAATTTCATCTAATTTTATCGCTTGCAATGCTTCTAAAACCTTCGAACTTGGACCTAAAGTATTTTCATTAAAGTCTAAGCGGAGTAAATTTCTTCTATTTTCTAAAGGTGCAGAGTAAGACTGCATATTTATTATTTCTTCTCTTGGTTTTGGGAAAAGATTATTTGATGGATCAAAATCATTCATTACATTCTTTCTAAAGTTTCAATTCCTAGAAGATCTAAACTTAATTTTAGTGTTTTTGCAGTTAGGTCACATAAATTAAGTCTAGAAATTTTTATATTTTTTTCTTCTTTGAGAATTGGAACTTGATCATAGAATCTATTAAAAGTTTGACATAGCTCGAACAGATAATTGCATAGTCTATTTGGCATTAAGTCTTTTTCGATAGAGATTATCACTTCATCAAACCTAAGTAATTTTCTTATAAGTTTCCACTCAGATTTATGTTCATAATTTATGTTTTTGTAATCTTTAGAGTTATAAACAAAATCATTTTTTCTTTTAATTCCTGAAATTCTTACAAGTGTATATAACAAATATGGAGCAGTATTTCCATTAAGAGAAAGCATTTTATCAAAACTAAATTGATAATTAGTAATCCTATTTTGACTTAAATCTGCATACTTAACAGCTCCTAATCCAATAATTCTTGAAGTATTTGCAATAAATTCTTCGGTCTCGTATCGATCTTCATCTTCTAATCTTTTCAATAAATCTTTTTTTGCTCTTCTAACCGCTTCTTTTAATAAATCTTTTAGACGTATTGTTTCACCTTCTCTTGTCTTTAGTTTTTTGCCATCAATGCCTTGAACTAATCCAAAAGGGACATGGTCTACTTGACACTTCTCTGGGATCCATTTTGCTTTTTTTGCAACTTGAAAAACTCCAGCAAAATGATTTGCTTGTCCATGATCAGTTACATAAATAATTCTTGAAGCATCGTCACCATTAGGAGCTTTATTGAATCGGTATCTTATAGCGGCAAGATCTGTGGTGGCATAGTTAAAACCTCCATCTTTTTTTTGAATAATTAGCGGTAAAGGTTTACCTTCTTTATTAGTCATCCCATCTAAAAATACACATTTTGCTCCTTGATCTTCTACTAATATTTTTTTAGAATTCAAATCCTCAATAACTGATTTTAAGAAGGGATTATAAAAAGATTCACCTCTTTCTTCTATTTTTATTTTTAAATTTTTATAGATTTCATCAAATTCTTTTCTAGATTGATCACATAATAATTTCCAAGCTTTAATTGATTTAATATCTCCACTTTGTAACTTAACTACTTCTTCTCTAGATCTTTTTTGAAATTCAAATTCATTATCAAATCTTTTTTTTGATTCTTTATAAAATTCAACTAGATCACTTATCTTAATGTTCCCTATCTCTTCTAAATCATTTGAATATAAATCTTTGAGCTGAGTAATAAGCATTCCAAATTGCGTTCCCCAATCGCCAACATGATTTAGTCTTAATACTTGATAACCTCTTAACTCGAAAATTCTGGATATTGAATCTCCTATTATTGTTGATCGTAAATGCCCTACATGCATTTCTTTAGCAATATTAGGACTAGAAAAATCTACAATAACCTTATTTGACAAAACACTATCTAAATCTTTTTTAATTTGAGGTACTCCAGCTCTTTGGCATTCAATATTTGATTTAATTTCATTTATGAGAACTTCATCTTTTAATTTTATATTTATAAATCCAGGTCCAGCTATTTCTAGACTTTTACATAATTGTGATATGCTTTTATTTTTATTTAAAAGGTTAATAAAATCATTAGAAATATCTCTTGGATTCTTTTTATATATTTTAGATAAACTTAAACAAACATTACATTGATAATCACCAAATTCCTCTTTTGATGATTGTGTAATTAAATTTTTTCTAAGAATTTCGAACTCTCTTTCTTTATCATTTTTTTTAAGACTATCTAAAAGAGATTGTTCAAAGTTATTTTTTAATTCTTTAAAAATGATTAGCATTATTTATTCAATTATTTATCTATATGATTAATTAATATAACGCATACTTAAATCAATCCAATCACTTTTGGTAATTGAAGAACTTGTTGAAATCAAATCAATACCTTTTATAAGATATTTACTAATTTCTTCAGGTTTTATTCCAGAAACTTCTATTATCAAATTTTTATTAACTTCTTTTTTTAAGCTATTAATAGATAAATCTCTTAATTCTTGAACGTTTTTTTTGATTATTTCAGGACTAAGTTCATCTAATAAGACACTATCTGCTCCTGCTAATACTGCTTCTTTTGCCTGTTCGATATTCTCAGCTTCAATTATGATATGAGTTGTAAAAGGCGAATTTAGGCGAATTTTCTGTACTGCATTCTTAAGATTATTTGTCCATGCAATATGATTTTCTTTTATCATAGCCGCATCATATAATCCCATTCTATGATTAACTCCACCTCCGCATTTGAATGCATATTTTTCAAATATTCTTAAGCCAGGAGTAGTTTTTCTAGTATCTGCTAATTTTATATTTGTGCCTTCTAACTTATCTACAAGATTTTTTGTATATGTTGATATTCCAGATAAATGCATCGCTATATTTAAGCAGATCCTTTCACTAGCGAGTAAACTTTTTGGAGGTCCATATATTTCTAAGAGTTTTTGATCTTTAAAAAATTTATCTCCATCAGAGATATTGAATTTTGGATTGATTTTCAAATCAATTTTTTTAAAAATTTCTTTAATAATCTCAACCCCACAAAAAATACCCTCCTCTTTTGCAATCCAATATGCATTACCATTCTCTTCTGTTATTGAGGAACTTGTTAGATCTCCCCTACCTATATCTTCATCGATCCAATTATCAATGATCTTATTTATTGTTGGAGTATTCAGATCCACTAAACTAAAAAATAATTAATAAAAATCAACTGAAGTTAGAGAATTAACTATAAATCACTATGTAATTTAACTCAAATTTATTTACCAATACAAAACTTAGAAAAAATATTATCTAGAAGCTCTTCTGTTAATTCTTGACCAGTTATTTTAGATAAGTTTTGAATACCATCTCTAAGTTCTATTGATAACAAATCAAATGGCAATCTATTTTTAACTATTACATCAGTATCATTTAGATTAGATAGGCATGCAGACAAATTCGTTAGATGTCTTTCGTTTAAAAATATATTGATATTTTCTAATTGTTTTAAACCGCATTTTTTTATGATTGTGTCGATTAATAATCTTTCACCATATTTATTTTTAATGCTCATAAGAATTGTGTTTTTTAACTTATTTGAATTAATATTTTTAGAGTCAATTAAATCTTTTTTATTACCCACAATAGTAATTAATTTTTCTTTGGGGATTCCTTTTATAATTTTTTTGTCTTCTTCATTAAATCCTTCTTCAAGACTATAAATATAAATTATAAAATCTGACTCTTTAATTGTCCCAAAACTTTTTTTAATTCCAATACTCTCAATTTGTTCATGAGTTTCTCTTATGCCAGCAGTATCAATTATTTTCATTGGGATGTCATTAATAGTTAAATTCGCTTCAATAATATCTCTTGTAGTTCCAGGAATATTAGTTACGATTGCTTTCTCTTTTTTTGCAAGCAAATTTAGTAAAGAACTTTTGCCAACATTTGTTTTACCTATAAGCGCAATGGATATTCCATTATGAATATATGAATTTCTTTTTGAATTTTCTATAAGTAATTCTATTTTTTCTTTCACTTTTTTAATGTTTTTTAAGTATTTGGTGTAATCAAAATCTGTGAAGTCTTCTTCAAAATCAACCCTTGCTTCAATCTCACAAAGTTGATTTATAAGATCTTTTTTAATATCATCAATTTTTCTCTTTATTTCTCCTTGAACCCCGCTAAAAGCTAACTCTGCTGATCTGAGATTGCTTGCGTTAATTAATTGATTAATTGACTCGGCTTGAGTAAGGTCTATTTTCCCATTTAGAAAAGCTCTTTGACTAAATTCTCCTGGATTTGCAAGTCTAACTCTGGTATTACTTGATAATAATATCTTGAGAACTTTATTTACTAAGATAATTCCTCCATGGCAATGTAGTTCAACTACATCCTCTCCTGTAAGGCTATTTGGTGATTTCATTACTAAAATTAAAACCTCATCTATAAATTTATTTAGTTTATTTTCCTTAATAAAACCGTGAAAAACTCTATGTGATTCCCATGCATATTTTGATTTAGTTTGAACAATCTTTTTGCAAGAATTTATTGAGTCTTTCCCTGATACTCTAATTATCGCAACTCCCCCTTTCCCTATACTTATTGCTGAAGCGATTGCAGCTATCGTATCTTCTGTAGTAACTATCGAATCCATCTCTCGCTTTGTTATAGATAATTAAGTAAGATTATCAAGAATTTAATTTTGAATTTTCTGTCTGAATGAGATCTAAAAGAGATATTACCTATAGGAAAATTCTATCATTATTTAGGAATCAGAATGGAAGTCCTTTATTTAATGCTAAAGGTTTAGCTATAGGGGTGTTTAGTGGCTGCTTTCCTTTTTTTGGGTTTCAGACTCTAATAGGAGTATTTTTTGCAAAACTAGCTAAGGGAAATATTGTTCTAGCTGCAATTGGTACTTGGATCAGCAACCCCTTTACTTATATTCCACTTTATTATTTTAATTATAAAGTTGGTTCGATTTTTTTTAATACTTCTTCTAATGAAATTATTGAAAAAAGTTTGGTTATTGATGACTTATGGAAACAAGGTAGAATTTTTTCACTAAAATTACTTTTAGGCTCTTCTTGTGTAGGTTTTTTATTAGCTTTGATTTGCGGCAGTATTGTTTTCTTGATCTATAAAATAAAACTTAAAAGATAGATTATTATGGTTTTAAATTAACTTTGTCCAACTCTGGCTATATCTAGAACATCTGCCATTGATTTAATTTGGTCAATTGTTTTGTGAAGTTGATTATAACTTTCTAGACCTACGCAGAGATTGATAATGGCTGGTTTGCCATAAGCAGTTTTAACATTGGCATCGCTAACATTTATACCTTTATCAGATAAACGCATAAGAATATCTTTAAGTACTCCAACTCTATCAATTACTTCTATTCGGAGCTGAATTGGGAACTTATTATCGCCAGTTTTATTTTCTTGATTCCAACCAACAGGTAATCTTCTCTCTATTGGAATTGGCATTACATTTTCACAATCTGCCCTATGTATGGTTATACCGTGGTTGCCGAGCGAGACAGTTCCGATAATAGCCTCACCTGGAAGCGGGGTACAGCATTTACCTATTCTGTAATCAAGACCTTCTATTCCGGAAATTGGTGATTTAGTCGTTGTATAAGGTTTATTGGTGGATAAATTACTATTACCTTTAAGAGATTTTGCTATTTCAGAATCAGAATCATTTTTAATATCCTCTGTCTGTAATTTTATTTCTTCTCTTAGTCTGTTTAATACTTGATGTAAAGTTAAACCACCAAAACCAAGTGATGCAAGAAGGTCTTCAGTATTTTTTAAATTGCATCGATTTGCAACTTTTTTCATAGCATCACTAGAAAGTAATGTTTCAAAACCATTTCGACCTACTTCTTTCTCGAGTAAATCTCTACCTCTTTTAATCGTCTCATCCCTATGGCTTTTCTTATACCATTGGCGGATTCTATTTTTAGCAGTTGGCGTAACTACAAAGTTAAGCCAATCCAAGCTTGGATTGGCATTATTATTTGTCAAAATTTCTATGAAGTCACCATTTTGAAGTACTGTCGATAATGGAGAAAGCTTTTCATTAATTCTTATCCCATTACAGTGATTTCCAACTTCAGAATGAATTCTATAGGCGAAATCTATTGCGGTAGATCCTTTTCTTAAACCAACAACATCTCCTTTAGGAGTAATTACAAATACTTCTTCATCAAATAAATCTTCTTTAATTGAAGCTAAATAATCATTATGATCACCTTCATTACCTTCTTGTTGCCATTCGACTAGTTGTCTTAGCCAATTAAATCTTTCAGCATTGCTTTTAGCAGGAGAACCACCCTCTTTATATTGCCAATGAGCAGCAATTCCATATTCTGCTATTTGATGCATAGAAGTAGTTCTAATTTGTACTTCAATAGGTCGATGTCTCCCAATTACTGAAGTATGTAAGGACTGATATCCATTGGGTTTTGGTAAACCTATATAATCTTTAAATCTGCCTGGAATTGGTTTGAAAGTATCATGTACAACAGCTAAAGCTCTATAACAACTATCTGAATTATCAACGATGATTCTTAAAGCAGCAACATCATAAATCTCGTGAAAATGCTTTTGTTGTCTTTCCATTTTACTCCAGATGCCATAAAGATGTTTTGGCCTTCCTGTTATTTCAATATTTTTCAAACCTGCTGAAATCAAGTTTTCCTTCATAAGATTCAAAGTTACTTGTAATCTTTTTTCTCTGTCACTTCTTTTAACGGAGATTTGATCTTTAAGATCTTGATATTCTTTAGGCTCTAGGAATTTAAAAGCTAAATCTTCTAATTCCCATTTAAATCTGTTTATTCCTAGTCGATTAGCTAAAGGTGCATAAATCTCTCTTGTTTCTCTCGCTATTCTTAGTTTTTTTTCATTATTTAGCCATTCAATTGTTCTCATGTTATGAAGTCGATCTGCAAGTTTTACTAAGACAACTCTGATATCGCTTGCCATAGCCAAAAACATTTTCCTAAGATTTTCAGCTTGTGCTTCAGTTCTATTGTTAAAGTGAATGCCTCCTAATTTTGTTACACCTTCAACAAGTATTTTTACTTCTAATCCAAAATTTGTTTCTATTTCGGATAAATCAATGCCAGTATCTTCAACAACATCATGTAAAAGGCCTGCAGCAATAACAGATGAACTAGCACCTATTTCTTTGAGGAGATTTGCAACAGCAACCGGGTGTATAATGTATGGCTCGCCACTCGCGCGGTATTGTCCATCATGAGCTTTATAAGCCAGTTTAAAAGCCTTTACTATAAGGTTTTGATTCTCATCATTTTCTTTATTTGATTTTTCAAAATTATGAATATCTTTAAGAAGCCAATCGGGAATTTTTATTTGATAATTCAAAGATTCACTTTCATATTTTTTATTTTCAGGCAAAATAGTCTTGGAAACTTCAATTTCGTTTTTTTCTTTTGAATTTGCAGCTGCCTCGGACATTTTATATTGCTTTAGATGTATTTTATTTAGGTATACAAAAATTTGCTATAAATCATGGAAATAAATAAAGAAAAAATTATTGTAGTTAAAAATCTTACTGTTAAATATGGTTTAAAACAGCAACCTATTATAAAAAATTTTAATTTGGAAATAGATAGTGGAGATCATTTAGCAATAATAGGACCTTCTGGATGTGGAAAGACCACTTTTGCAAAAACATTAGCAAATATATTGCCTGAAAAGGCTGCCTCTAAAGGGTATTTATCCATTTCTAGTGTAGATCCTAGGAAAATAAATAAAAAAGATGGACAATTATTTAGAAGAAAGAATTTTGGATTTATTTACCAAGACTCTATAAAAAAACTTAATCCGCTAATGAGCGTTGGGGATCATTTATATGAATTATTTAAAACGCATGATCAAACTAAATCATCTGTACTTATTAAAAAATTAGTAAAAGAAGTTTTTCAAAAAGTAGGAATTGAAGAAAGTAGACTTGATTCTTTCCCACATCAATTTAGCGGGGGAATGAGACAAAGAGTTTCTATAGCAATGGCACTTGCTTTGAAACCTAAATTATTAATAGCTGATGAACCTACAACAAGCTTAGATACCAAAACAAGTTTTGAAATTATGCAAGAAATAATTCATCTATGTAATGAATTTGATACTACTTTAATTTTAATTAGTCACGATATAAATCTTGCAGCAAAGTGGTGTAAAAAAGTTGCTATAATTGAAAAGGGATCGATTGTTGAAAAAGGGAATATATTAGATATTTTTCAATCACCAAAATCAGATATCGGGAAAAAGTTAGTAAATGCTTCAAAAATAGTATTAGAACCAAATACTAAAAATAATGCTCAAAATGAGGTCGTTCTAGAAGTAAATAACCTAAGACATTGGTATAAATTAAATTCTTCAATTTTCATTAATAAATGGAATAAGGCTTTAAATGAAGTTAGTTTCAAGTTATATGAGAATGAGACTCTTGGAATAGTTGGTTCTTCAGGGAGCGGTAAAACTACATTATGTAGGGCTTTAATCGGACTTCTTAAAGTAAGAGGAGGTGAAATCAAAATTTATGATAAAAATCATGCATCAAAAAAAAATAAATCTATTAAAAAGAACAATAATGTGCAAATTATTTTTCAAGATCCTTTTTCAAGTTTGAATCCGAAAATGACAATTAAAAATATTTTGGAAGATATATTTTTCATTCAAAAAATTTCAGATAAAAGAAAAATTGAAAAAGAAATAAAATTAATGTTAAGAAATTTAAATCTTCCCTTAAATAATGATTTTTTTAATTCTTATCCTAGTCAATTATCTGGTGGTCAATTGCAAAGAATTTCATTAGCTAGAGCGCTATTTTTGAAACCAAAAATTTTAATTTGCGATGAGAGCGTAAATATGTTGGATGCTTCAGTAAAAATAGAGATTCTTAAATTACTTAGAGTCTTGCAAGAAAAAATGAATTTAACGATTATCTTTATTACCCATGATTTAGGCATTGCTAAAGGATTTTGTGATAGGTTGCTAGTTATGAATCACGGAAAGATAGTTGATGAGGGAGAAAGTTCTACAATATTCACTCAAACTCAAAACACGTACACAAAATCGCTTCTAAATTCCTCTTTAAATCTTATTTAACTTTAAGAATATTTAGTAATTTTTGAAAATCTAATGGTAATTCTGATTCAAATATCATTTCTTTACCATTTATTGGATGTATAAGTCCAAGTTTAATAGCGTGTAAAGCTTGGCCATCTAATTTACATGGTAGTTTTTTACATCTTCCATATAACGGATCACCCACAATTGGATGATTAATGTGAGCGCAATGAACTCTTATTTGATGCGTTCGCCCAGTATCTAGTTTGAAACTCATTAATGAGTAATTGCCAAATCTTTCTTCTAATTTCCAATAGGTACAGGCATACCTTCCTGAAGTTTCTTCAACTACTTTATATTTCAATCTATTTAATTTATCTCTGCCAATGTGTCCCACTATTTGGCCTTCTTCAGAATTAGGTGCTCCATGAATTACTGCAATATATTCGCGTGATGCTATTTTTTCTTTAATTTGTTTCTGGAGATTTACTAATGCTTCTTGGCTTTTTGCAACCACCATACACCCGGAGGTATCTTTATCTAATCTGTGAACAATCCCAGGTCTTAGTTTCCCATTAATTCCAGGAAGATCTTTACAGTGAAAAAGTAATCCATTCACTAAAGTTCCTGATTTGTGTCCAGGGGCTGGATGAACAATTAGTCCTGATTGTTTATTGATTACTATGATGTGCTCGTCTTCAAAAAGGATATTTAAATCCATTTTTTCAGGTTTCAAATAAATAAGAGGTTCTGGAGGACGCATCCATATTTGAACATTGTCGCCATTTTTTAATGGGGTCTTTGCTTTCGCGGTTTTATAGTTTACAAGTACTAAACCTGAATTTATAAAATGTTGAATTCTTGCTCTACTTTGTTCTGGCCTTTTACTTACCAACCATCTGTCCAGCCTCATAGGAAGAGGCAGTTCATAAATAATTTCTATAAGCTCACCTTCTCCAATGCCGAAAGAATTTTGATTATTTAATTCCATAATGGGACTTCTAAAGCAATTTTACCCAGCATTTGATTTCTATAATCTTCCAATAACTTATGAGACATTCTCCTTTTATCACCTGAGGTATGTTTGGAAGCTGCTTCGTCGATCCAAGCAGAAGGACTCTTAAAGCCTTTTGCAATATCAACTCCATATCTATTAGATATTTGTTTAACTGAGATATTTGCATTCTTATCTTTGTTGAGAGTGGATATAATTTTGATAAATCCAATTGCGACACTTTCTATTTCATAAGCAGCTTCACCAATATCGTCACACAGTGCAAGATTAAGTGCTGATTTTTGATCTTCTATATTTGGAGGTATAACACCAGGAGCATCTAACAGATCTATACCACTTTCTAATTTTATCCATCTTAAATTACGAGTCACGCCTGCTTTCCTAGCGCTATCTACAACTCTTTTTTTTGCAATTCTATTAATTAATGCTGACTTTCCTACGTTTGGGAAACCAAGTGTAAGGGCTCTAATTGGCCTAATTCGCATTCCTCTAGAGAGTCTTCTGTCGTCGATTGACGACCTAGAATCTTTGGCTGACTTACAAATTTCTTTAATACCTACTCCTCTTTTAGCATCACACCAAAGAGGATATTGATCTTTTGCATTAAACCATTTGTTCCAACTATTGATTGTATTAGGAGAGATCATGTCTGATCTGTTAATAACAAGAATATGTTTTTTATTATTTATCCATTTATTTAAGTGTGGATGTCCTGTTGACAAAGGAATTCGTGCATCTCTAACTTCTATAACCAAATCTACTTTATTGATAACTTCAGATAATTTCTTTTCTGCTTTTGCGATATGGCCTGGGTACCATTGAATTTTGGGTATGTCCACTTCAATAAATCAAATAAAATTTTGTATTCCTTTTAGTTTTTATAAGTTTCAAAAGTATTTACTTCTAAATTTTAGTATAAATTTAATGCCTAAAAAATTTTTATAATCGTTAATTCTTAAAATTTATTAAGGCATAGGTAACAGTAACTACTTTTTAACCCAATAAGACCAAATTAACGTTAGGGTCTTAAAATTAAAAATTAAGCTTGTTAATGTCAAAATTATCTCTTTCCAGTCTTGATAAGACACATTTAGAAGGAAAAAAAGTTCTTGTAAGAGTAGATTTTAATGTCCCATTAAATGAAGATGGTCAAATAACTGACGACACGCGTATTCGTGCAGCGATTCCAACTATTGAATATCTTATTAATAATTCTGCAAAAGTTATTTTAGCTGCTCATTTTGGTAGACCAAAGGGTCAGGTAAATGAAAAAATGAGATTAACTCCAGTAGCAGCAAGATTATGTGAATTGTTGGGAAAAAATGTTGCTCTTACTAACAGCTGTATTGGTGATGAAGCAGTTGCACAATCAAATAGCTTATCTAATGGAGATGTTCTTTTACTTGAAAATGTTCGTTTTTTTGGTGAAGAGGAAAAGAACGACCTGGAGTTTGCTAAGAAATTAGCATCACATGCTGATATGTATGTAAATGATGCTTTCGGTGCTGCTCATAGAGCTCATGCTTCAACGCAGGGTGTTACTAATTATTTAAGTCCCTCTGTAGCTGGATTCCTTCTAGAAAAAGAATTGAAATACTTACAAGGAGCAATAGATTCACCAAAGCGCCCATTGGCAGCAATAGTTGGAGGATCAAAGGTTAGTAGCAAAATAGGTGTACTTGATTCTTTACTAGATAAGTGTGACAAAATCATGATTGGTGGAGGTATGATTTTCACTTTTTATAAAGCTAGAGGTTTAGATGTAGGAAAGAGCCTGGTAGAAGAAGATAAACTCAAGCTTGCTAAAGATTTAGAAGCAAAAGCAAAAGCAAAAGGAGTAGAATTATTATTACCCACTGATGTTGTTTTGGCTGATGAATTTTCTCCGGATGCCAATAGTAAAATATCTCAAATTGATTCAATTAGTGGGAATTGGATGGGTCTCGATATTGGGCCAGATTCCATTAAAGTTTTTCAGAATGCCCTTGCAGAATGTAAGACAATTATTTGGAATGGTCCAATGGGAGTTTTTGAATTTGATAAATTTGCAGAAGGTACAAATGCAATAGCTACGACTCTTGCGGACTTAAGTGCTTTTTCTGAAGTTTGTACAATAATTGGTGGTGGAGATTCAGTCGCAGCAGTAGAGAAAGCAGGATTAGCTGAGAAAATGTCTCATATATCTACCGGAGGTGGCGCAAGTTTGGAACTTTTAGAAGGTAAAACCTTACCAGGTGTAGCAGCTTTAAACGAAGCTTAGGTTATATCTCATCAACAATATCAATGCTCTTTGTGAAAGTAATCATTCCCTCAGGATGAGCTATGATTCCTGACCAAATTTGTATGCCTGGTTTTGAAGGAGCTCTTGTTATTTTAAAAATCCCTCCAGACGCTAATGGCTCCAATAATATTTCTTGTTCAAAAAGTGAGTTAACTTGATGAGGTTTTATAGCTCCAGCAATAATCACTTCTTCAAGAGGCTTATTTAAAATTATATCGATATCATATTTTGAACCAGTAAGAACTCTATCAGGAATTTTAAAACTAATATCTATCTTTTTATTATCGTTTCTTATAGTTGTGAATAAATTTTTGATAATCCCTTCATCTATTTTCCCATTTACGATTGAAATTAAATAATCAAAATTGGATTCGAGTATATATATTTCTCCATTAACTATTTTTTCCCCATAAACTTTTATTCGCAAAATATCTTCATTTGGAATATTAGATTTTAATCTTTTGATCTTCCATTTGCTGTTAGGGAAATCATTATTAATCTTTGAAAATTGTTTTGGTATATTTTGGCTTTCTTCATTTCTAAAATTTTTTCTAATGAATTCTAAATCTCGTGCATTTAAAGAGTTTTCTAGATTTCTTATAAAATCAACTTTTAAAGTTTTCGTTATTGCTGAATAGGGAATAATAAGATAAACAAATAAGTAGAGAAGAAATCCTATATTTTTGAATAAGTTTAAATTAAACATATTAATCATTGGTTATTTTTATTCTACTAATTTAAGTTTTTATGTCTAAAAAAAATAATTTATTAGTCGCAGCCAGTGGGACAGGAGGGCATATTTTCCCAGCCTTAGCAGTTTCTAAAGAGGTGGAAGATCAATGGAATATTCATTGGTTGGGCATTAGTCAAAGACTTGATGCAAATTTTATTCCCAAAAAATATAATTTGAGGACTTTGAATATAAAGACACCCAGAAAAAATATTTTTTTGTTTTATCAATATATAGAAATTTTAATGTCAACTTTCCAAATAATTAGGATTTTAAAAGAAAAAAAAATTAACTTAGTTTTTACGACTGGCGGTTATATATCAGCACCTACTATTGTTGCTTCAAAACTTCTCAGGATACCTATTATTATTCATGAATCAAATGTAATTCCAGGAATGGTAACGAAATATTTTGGTTTTTTATGTAACTATGTTCTTTTAGGATTTAGGAAAACAAATTCTTATTTAAAAAATTGTAAAACTATTTTCACTGGAACACCTTTAAGAGAGCAATTCTATAAATTTAATTTTTTGCCAGAATGGGTTCCAAAAGGAAATGGACCTCTTTTGATTTTTATGGGAGGAAGTCAAGGAGCAAAAGCTATAAATCAAATTCTGTATGAATCTTTAGAAGTTTTAATAAAAAAACAGTTTCGGATAGTTCATATAATTGGCGAATCAAATCAAAAACCTTTTCATTTAAAAAACTCCAAAAATTATATTCAAAAGAAATTTACTAATGAAATAGCAGCTTTAATTCAAAACTGTGATCTTGTAATAGCGAGATCTGGTGCAGGTACAATTAATGAATTAATAGAGGCTGAAAAACCTTCAATTTTAATTCCATATCCATATTCTAAAAATAATCATCAGGAGAAAAATGCAATGATTCTTGCTGAAAGTGGAGGCTCAGTTTTAATCAATCAGAATAAAATTTCTAAAGAAGTTTTTGAAGAAACCCTAGAAAGAATTTTTAAAATAAAATCAAAAAAGGGAAAAAATCATTATGAAATATTAAATCTCATGAAGAAGAACATGGAAAATAATAATAAAATTAAATCAATAAATGAGATTAAAAAATTTATTAATTATTTTTTAAAGGAATTCTGAATTTCTTTACATAAAAGAGTATTATTTTTTCTATTCTGCAAACTTATTCTTGCCCACTTTTCGTCAAGAAATCTAAATGAATTACATTCTCTAAGCAATATTCCCTTATTTTCTAAGTATTTTATATTTGGTGACAAGGATGTTTTACTTTCTATTAAAAAAAAGTTGGTTGAAGAGTTATGAACCTTAAGGTTATCTATTTTTGATAATTTTTCAAATACTCTCTTTTTTTCACTATTTATCCAGCTGTGAATCTGTTTTATCCATTGTTCATAGAATTTCTTATTACTTAGTAGATCAATTCCTGCTTTAATAGCAAATGAATTTAAAGGCCAAGGATCTCTATTTATTTCCCATTGTTTAAGTTTTTTCGATGAGCCAATAACGTACCCTAATCTAAGACCGGGAATATTGAAGATTTTGGTCAAGCTTCTCAAGACTAATAAATTATCAAATCTTTGGGTTAATGGAATTAAAGATTCTTTGTCTCCATTAGGTGTTATCGATAAGAAAGCTTCATCACAGATAACTAATTTATATTTTTTCACAACTTCCTCTAATGAATTCTTTTCCCATAATTGGCCGGTAGGGTTATGTGGATTTGTTATCCAAATAACATCACCTTTTGGATGCAGCGGAAATGATTGAGGAAAAGTATCATTCCAGTTTTTTGGTAATTCGCAATGTATAAAATTGCTATTCCAAAAATTTAAAGATCTTTCATAATCAACAAATGATGGAGAAGGAATACAACTTATTCCAAATTTGGATGCTTCATAACCTGCCCAGGTTATTAGTTCAGAAGCTCCATTTCCAGGCAATATATTATCTGGATTTATCCCGTGAAATTTACCGATTATTTCTTTCAGATCACTCAAGTTTCTCTCTGGGTAATATCTAAATCCAAGATTCTTAATTCCCGCATTTAATGAATCTATTAGTATTTGAGGTGGATCAAAGGGTACTAACGAAGCACTTGCGTCAATGATTTCAGAGGGTAATAAATTTAATTTTTTTGCATTTGCATATACATTACCTCCATGCTTTAAGTTTGATATTTGCATGGCTAATGTTGAGTAATCATTAGTTTCCGATTTGTTCATTATTCATTTTCTAATTTTTATTTAACCCATTTTAAATCTGAGCCAATGGCCTCTTTAATATTCGACAATTGATGGATATTGAGTTGCTTTAAGATACCTTCAAGTATATTGGGGACTAATTGTGGCCCCTTATATATCCAACCCGTATAAAGTTGTATTAATGATGCTCCAGAACAAATTCTTTCCCAAGCAGATTCAGGACTATCGATACCTCCAACGCCAATTAAAATAATTTTTTTATCAATATTATGAATATGTTTTATTATTTGATTTGCTTTTTTTTGTAAAGGCTTTCCGCTTAATCCTCCATTTTCTTCAGAAAGTAATAATCCTGTTTGCCTTATCTTTCTATTTTCAAGACCTAATCTATCCATACTGGTATTAGTAGCAATTATCCCATCGATATTTTCCTCGATTATTAACTGGCAAATATCTTCAATATCTTTAAGGTATAAATCTGGCGCAATTTTTACAAATAATGGTGGACAATTAGGTAAGGTTTTAATTTCTCTAAGGAGTTCTTTTAGAAGTATTGGATCTTGCAACTTTCTTAGTCCTTCAGTATTTGGAGAACTTACGTTTATCGCTGCGTAATCACAATATGGAATTAATAATTTTAGAGAAGTTAAATAATCATCTTTTGCTTGAGATAAACTTGTAATTTTAGACTTACCGAAATTTATCCCTAAACAAATATTCTGCCTGTTTTTTTTGAAGTCAATACCCTGTTCAAGAAAATTTTTAACCAGATTTTCTGCGCCATTATTATTGAAACCCATACTATTTAATGCTGCTTCTTCTTCAGCTAATCTAAATAACCTTGGTTTTGGATTACCATTTTGAGCAAATTTAGTCACTGTTCCAAGTTCTGCAAATCCAAAACCAAAATCTTTCCATATATTTGCAGCATTTCCATTTTTGTCAAAACCCGCAGCTAAACCAATTGGATTACAAAAATTTATTCCACATATGTTCTGACTTAACCTTTTATCAATTACAGAAAATTCTTCATTTAGATTTTTAAGGATTGATGAAACTACAGGCCAATTATATTTTCTTGAACTAAATGATAGAAGGCTAAGAGATAAATTAGTTAAATATTCTGCATCTATTCCAGAATCATTTTTTAGTATAGGGGTCATCAAGTTTTTATAAAGATTTTTAAATACTCCCTTCTGCTCATTCATAAAAAATTAGGATTCTTTTTTTCTATTATCCAATATTTTTTATCTTTAGGAATCAATCTCCAATTACGCCATTCAAAAAGTAAAAATTGTTTTATCTTTACGTGGTTTTCTTCACCTAATAAATTACTTAGTTCTAGTGAATTTAATAAATACTTTTTGTCAGCAAATTTTTGAATTAATTCATTTCTTGAAAATAATTCCTGAATTTCTGAAGGTGCATTTTTTTCAAAAAATTCTACTGAAGATTCAGACTCTTTTAAGTTACTTTTTAGAGATATACCTTTGCTATAATTTGTTGCGATTTTGTCTACCCTATCATTTTGTTTGTCACCGCTATGGCCTTTAACATATTCCATTACAAGACCATTAATTCTTAATTGATCAATTTTTTGCCATAAATCAAGATTTTGAACTGATTTTCCTGAGCTTGTTTTCCATCCATTTTTCTTCCAATTAATAATCCATTTTGTATACCCTTCTATGACATATTTACTATCAGTTCTTAATTTAAAGTTTTCTTTTAATTTATAAGTTTTTAATTTTTCAAGTGTTTTTATAGCTGCAGTTAGTTCCATTCTGTTATTAGTGGTGTTTTGCTCGGACCCACCTAATTCTAATTCACTTTTGTCGTCAAAAATTATTAGACCACCCCAACCACCTGGACCTGGATTACCACTGCAGGCTCCATCCGTTGCAGCTTCAATTGCGATACTATCAATTTTCATAATTTTTGAAGCCGATATAAAGTCTATCGGCTTGAAAAAATATTCTCTTACTTAAGTGTAACTTTACCGCCAGCTTCTTCAATCTCTTTCTTTAAAGATTCAGCATCTGCTTTAGCAATTCCTTCTTTTACTGTTTTTGGTGCAGACTCAACAAGTGCTTTTGCATCGCCAAGACCTAGACCAGTTGCATTTCTTACAACCTTAAGTACTTTGATTTTTGCAGCTGCATCGAAGCTTTCGAGAACTACATCAAATTCAGTTTTTTCTTCAGCAGCGCCACCATCTGCGTCACCGCCAGCTGCTCCTGGAGCTGCCATTACTACACCTGCAGAAGCTGCAGCAGATACACCAAAAGCCTCTTCAATTTGCTTTACAAGCTCAGATGCTTCTAAAAGTGATAGAGATTTTAATGATTCAAGAATTTCTTCAGTTTTTGCGGACATTTTCTTAAAAGTTAAATAGGTTTTGAATTTAGGATTCTGATTTTTCAGAATGTTGTTTAAGTGATCTAGCAAGTCCAGAAGGCACTTCATTAATAGAGATCGCAATTTTTGTTGCAACGCCATTAAGAGCGCCAGCAATTTTTGCCATCAATACTTCTTTAGATGGAAGACTTGCAATTTCTTTTATTTCAGAATCGCTTAGAAGTCTGCCTTCAAATAAAGCTCCTTTGGTTTCGGATTTTTTGGTGTCTTTTTGAAAAGATTGGATCGCTTTTACAGCACCACCAACATCTTCTTTAATTAAGACAAAAGCATTTGTTCCGGACAGTAAAGTTTCAAGATCATTCCAATTACTATCTCCATCAATAGCTTTACGCATTAATGAATTTTTAGTAACTTTGCAGATGCCGTTAGTTGTTTGCAATCTAGATCGCAAATCTGACATCTCTTTGATAGTTAAACCTTTATAGTCAAGAACTACAGCCATTTCCGAGTCGTTTAATAGAGATTTAATCTCAGTAACGATTTGTTGCTTATTCTCTAGGGTTCGGCCCATTGTTGTTTTTTGGATCGTAATTTAGGGAGAGCAGGAAATGCGGCAAAGTCCTTTTAAAGAGGCCGCTTTTATTAGATCCAAAAAGAAATAATTTAAGACGAGTCCTCGGTAGGAATTAAAAATTTAGAATAACTAAATAAACCTACTTTCTTTGGCCGTATTATTGCACTTTAAATTATACTACAAAGAGTTAACCTTCAGGTTGGTAATCTTGTACTGCATTGATATCTAATTGAACAGAAGGTCCCATTGTTGAAGTTATATAAAAAGTTTTCCAATACTTTCCCTTAGATCCACTTGGTTTATTTTTATCAATTGATTCTTGTAAGGTTTTTAAGTTGTCAAATAGAGCCTCTTTTGTGAAACTGGCTTTTCCAAAGCGGACATGAACGATTCCCGCCTTATCTGCTCTAAATTCGAGCTTACCAGCTTTGAATTCTTTTATTGCATTAGCAATATCATTAGTTACTGTTCCAGCTTTAGGATTAGGCATTAAACCTCTAGGTCCTAAAACTCTTCCTAATTTTGCAACCTTTGGCATCATATCTGGAGTTGCAATAAGTAGATCGAACTCCATATTGCCTTTATTGATGCTTTCCACAAGATCTTCTTCGCCAAATAAATCTGCACCAGCAGCCTTAGCTTTGGATACATTCTCACCGCTTGTAATTACTGCAATTTTGATGCTTTGGCCAGTACCATGTGGTAATGCAACAGTGGTCCTTAATTGTTGATCAGTATATTTTGGATCAATACCTAAACGTATATGTGCTTCAATAGTTTCATCAAATTTTGCATTAGCACTTTCCTTGATAATACTAAGTGCTTCAAGTGGCGGGTAAATGCGATCTTCTATCTTTGTTGATAAGGCCGCCATTCTTTTGGATAGTTTTTTCATAATAGTATTGGGTGCAAACGGTTATTAATTAACCTCCCCTAAATAGTGAGAAATTTTGAATTGAACTCAATCAGTGATTGAGACGCCCATATTACGAGCTGTACCCTCAATTACTTTCATCGCTGATTCAACACTAGAACAGTTTAGATCAGGAAGCTTGGTTTTGGCTATTTCTTCTAATTGAGCTTTACTTATATTCCCGACAGAGCCTTTTGCGGATTCACCTGATCCTTTCTCTATACCAGCTGCTTTTGTTATTAAGACGGAAGCAGGAGGTGTTTTTGTGATAAAAGTAAAGCTTCTATCTTCAAAAACAGAAATCTCGACTGGAATTACAAAACCTGCTTTATCTTGTGTCCTTGCGTTGTATTCTTTACAAAATGCCATGATATTGACACCATGTTGTCCTAAAGCTGGCCCTACAGGAGGAGCAGGATTCGCTTTTCCTGCTTGTAGAGCAAGCTTGATAACTGCAACAATTTTTTTTGCCATTAGATTAGTGAATTTAAGCTGAAGTAGAAAAAAATAATTTTACTCGATAAACAAGATTAATTAGAAATTAATTTTGTTTATTGATTTGGGAGAATTCTAATTCTACAGGAGTCTCGCGCCCAAATATTGAAAGTAATGCTTTTAATTTATTTCTTTCCCCGGAAACTTCTATAACTTCTCCCTGGAAATCCTTGAATGGACCACTAGTTACTATGATTCTATCTTTTTCTTCAATATCTAACTTGATTACAGCTTTTTTCTCTGATGCGCGCTTAAAGATCCTATTTACTTCTTGTCTTGATAATGGTCGAGGTTTGATATGACCTCGCGATCTTCCGCTGCCTCTACCGTCTTCAGCACCGACAAAGTTAATTACATTTGGAGTACTTTTAACGGCCATCATTGTATCTTCATCCAAAATCATTCTTACGAGGACATAACCTGGGAAAACTTTTTCTTCAGTAGTTTGTCTGCTTCCATCTTTTTTTAATTTAATTCCTGGAGTTTGGGGGATTTCAATTTCAATAATTCGATTATTAACACCTAAAGTTACTGATCTCTGCTCAAGAGTCGCTTTTACTTTTTTTTCACAGCTTGATGCTACTTGAACTGCATACCATCTTGCGATGCTTGTATTTGCTTTTGAAGAAGCAAAGCTTGTAGTTAATTCATTACTCATTTTTTTCTGGAAGCTTAATTAAGATCTTTTATTAATGGATATTCGGGGATAATTCAACCAAAAATTTGCGAGGCTGCCCATCCATAGAATCTGCTAACAGAAGCTATGGCTGCTGCAGAAAAGGATACCATAATTATAACTGCTACAGATTCGCTAAAAAGTTGTTGTTTGTTAGGCCACACGACAAGTTTAAGCTCATCGTAGGTAGATCTAAAAAAATTACTCTTTTTTTTAGGGTCTTCAATTTCAGGAGAATCCTTTTTTAGAGGTTCCTTATTAGTAGTTGGACTTGTCACAAAATTTTTTTTGAAATTAAGCTTTTCGCTTTAATTTTTATTTTAGCTTATCGATTTACTCCTCAGCTAGGTTTGAAAACGATCTCATCTTTTTTAGCGGGATTGAGTTTAATTGTGATATTTTTTTTGTTTTTAAAGTTATCCTCTAAAAGTTTTGCGGCTAAGGGATTTTCTATTTGTCTTCTAAGTTCCCTGCTAAGTGGCCTAGCACCATATTCAGGTTCGTAAGAATCATTCGCAATTTTATTGATTACTTTTTTATCAATAACAATATTTATTTTCTGTTCAAGTAGCAGGTTTTTCAAATCTTCTGTTTGTAAAATTATTATTTTTTGAAGTTCATCAATAGATAAAGGATCAAACTTTACTACTTCGTCAATTCTATTTAAAAATTCAGGTCTAAAAATTGAAGACAATGCATTATTAATGGAATCATATAGAGATTGTTGATCTTTTTCTAAATTTTCCTCATTTTTAGAAATCTTTTGTGAATACTCCAGTATAGATTTACCAGCTAGGTTACTTGTCATAATGATTACGGTATTTTTGAAATCTACGGTCCTTCCTTGAGAGTCAGTTAATCTTCCTTCATCTAAGACTTGCAAAAGAATATTAAATACTTCTGTATGTGCTTTTTCTATCTCATCAAGAAGTATTACTGAATAGGGTTTACGTCTTACAGCTTCAGTTAATTGACCTCCTTCTTCATAACCAACATAACCTGGAGGAGCTCCCAAAAGTCTTGCTACGGCATTTTTCTCCATAAATTCACTCATATCTAATCTTAAAAGTGCGTCTTCTTCATCAAATAAAGCTGTTGCAAGAGATTTTGCTAATTCTGTTTTACCAACACCAGTAGGACCCATAAATAAAAAAGATCCAATAGGTTTTTTAGGACTTTTCATGCCAACGCGAGCTCTTCTAATTGCTGCAGAAACCGCTTCTATTGCTTTTTCTTGTCCAATAACTTTTTCACTTAGTTCTGTTTCTAGATTGACTAATTTCTTACGTTCATTAGAAACAACTTTAGAAATTGGAATTCCTGTGATTTTTGAGATAACATCCGCAATATCATCAGGTTCAACTTGATATTTAAAAGGGAAATTTTTATTTTTCTTTATTTTATTAAAGTTCTCTTCAATTTTTTGTATTTCATTCTCTATTTCACTTAACTCTTCTTCAAGCTTTTCTAAATAATCCAGATCATGTTCAATTTCGTTATTTGATTTATCTTGAATTTGTTTGTTTAGCTTATCTTCTTCTTTCATCAAAATTGATAATTGCTCCATTTCTTCCCGCAGATTGTTCCAATTGTCCAAAAGAATATTCAATTTTGCCTCTGATTGTTGTCTCATATTAGATAGTTTTTCTTGAGCTTCGATATTTTCTCCTTGCAAATTATTCAGTTTTTCATCAATAGTATAAAGTTTGCTTTCTTCTTGGAGAATTATTTGAGGCTTATTATTAGACTCGATTTTTAACTGTGCTGCTGCTTCATCAATTAAATCTATTGCTTTATCAGGTAAACATTTATCGCTGATGTATCTGTCAGCCAATTTTGCAGAATAGTTTACAGCCTCTTCAGAAATTTTTATGCCATGGTGTGATTCATATTTCTTTTTGATACCTTGCAATATTTTTGCGCTCAATTCTACTGAAGGTTCATTAACAGCTATCTTTTGAAAACAATTGTTTAATGCCTGATCTTTTTCAATAGTTTCACGAAATTTCTCAGGTGTTGTTGTACCGATACATCTAAGTTCTCCTTCAGCTAGTAAAGGTTTTAAGATATTACTGATGTCGGTAGAAGATCTGTCAGAACTTAATATTGAGTGAATTTCGTCAATAAATAGAATCATTCCTTGGCTTGGATTGGTTAGTTCCTGCATTATTAAGCTTAGTCGTTCCTCTAGTTGGCCTCTAAATTTTGTTCCAGAAACTAAAGCACCTAAGTCAAGTGAAATAATTTTTAAGTCTTTTAAAGAATCAGGAACTTTTTTCTCTACAATTAACTGCGCAAGTGATTTTGCAATTGAGGTTTTACCAACTCCAGGATTGCCGATAAGTATAGGATTATTTTTGTTTCTTCTGCAGAGTACCCTCATTAAATTATTGATCTCATTTTCTCTTCCTAAAACGGGATCCAGTAAACCTTTTTGAGCTGATTCTGTTAAATCTTTTCCATATATTGAAAGAGCATTTTCATCTTTTCCAACTTGTTTTTTGGTTTCAATTTGAAGTTCACTTTTGGGTAATGGAACAATAGCTTTTTTTAATTTTTCTTCTTTTACAAAATTCTCATTGTTTGATTCAAAATTAGATTGATTATTTATCTCAATTACGTTCTTATAATTAAAAGTATCTTTTGTTTGATTAATATTTGGGAAAAACTTTAATTCTTCCTCTAATTTTTCCATTGAAAGGTTGCCTTCTTCAAAAACATAATTTCCAATTCTTAAATCCCTTCCAAGAGCAATGAGTAAATGAGGGATTTCTATTAATCTTGATCCCCATTGGATTTTTATCTGATTCGCATTATCTAGTAAAATTTCTAAATCTTCTCCGATAGTAAAAATATCTGACTCATTTGTTGGTGTCTCTTCTAAAAAATCTTCTGTTATATCTAAAACTGTATCTTGGTCGATTGATAATTTTTCAATGAAAGCAAAGAATTCACTTGATGAGAACAGTGTATGAATTATGTGTTCAATATTAAATTCGCTATGATCCCATTTTTTTGCGGTTTCTTCTCCTAATAAAAGAAGATTCCAACTGATATCGCTAAAAAGTTCAGGACTTGATGTAAGTGTTTCTCTCATAAACTATAAAATCTATAGTTGAATATTAATTAATATTCTAAATAGGATCTGCAATAATAATCATCCAATAATTTTCAAATTGTAAGATGAATTTGAAAATTATGTTTTCGAGAGGGGTTGCGAGGACTTTGAAATTCATAAAAACTTTAAACAATATCTAAGTCGTTATGGAATTAGAAGATTATAATTGGTTAAAATATATATTTCAGATATTAGCCAAATAGTTCAGCTATTAATAGGATTTAAATAGTAGTAATTAAATTGTGAAAGAAATTATTGATTTCCTTATTGATACTATTGAAGCAAGGCAAGTCCTTGATTCAAGAGGTAATCCAACAGTAGAGGCAGAAGTATTTTTGGAATGTGGTGCAAGTGGTAGAGCTATTGTTCCCAGCGGGGCTAGCACTGGTGCTCATGAGGCACATGAATTAAGAGATGGTGGTTCAAAATATATGGGGAAAGGCGTTTTGAATGCTGTTAATAAAATTCATGAAACAATATCCCCGGCTTTATGTGGGTTGTCAGCTTTAGATCAAACCGCAGTAGATAAATTAATGATTGAAATTGATGGAACTTCTAATAAGTCTAACCTTGGAGCAAATTCAATCCTTGCAGTAAGTCTTGCAACTGCCAGAGCATCAGCTAATGCTTTAGACATTCCCCTATATAGATATCTTGGAGATCCATTATCCAATCTTCTTCCAGTCCCATTGATGAATGTAATAAATGGTGGTGCTCATGCACCAAATAGTCTTGATTTTCAGGAATTTATGCTTGTCCCACACGGAGTTAATAATTTCAGTGAATCATTAAGAATGGGTACTGAAATTTTTCACTCATTAAAATCATTACTTGATCAAAAAGGTCTATCTACTGCTGTAGGCGATGAGGGTGGATTTGCCCCGAATTTGTCATCAAGCGAAGAGGCAGGGGACTTATTATTAGAAGCAATTCAAAAAGCCGGGTTTAAGCCTGGTGAGCAGGTATCTTTAGCTTTAGATGCTGCTAGTACTGAATTTTATAGTGATGGTACTTATAAATATGAAGGGAAAAGTTTAAATAGTTCTGAAATGATTTCATATCTTTCGAGACTAGTTTCTAATTATCCAATAGTTTCAATAGAGGACGGTTTAGCTGAGGATGATTGGGAGGGTTGGTCAGAATTAAACAAAGAATTAGGAAATAAAGTTCAGCTTGTGGGTGATGATTTATTCGTTACTAATACAGAAAGGTTAAGGAAAGGGATTGTTGAAAAATCTGCTAATTCAATCCTAATAAAGGTAAATCAAATTGGAACATTAACTGAAACTTTGGAAGCTATTGAGTTGGCTAAAATGTCTGGTTTCACAAGTGTTATTAGTCATAGAAGTGGTGAGACTGAAGATACAACAATTGCAGATTTATCTGTCGCCACAAGATCGGGTCAGATCAAGACCGGCTCTTTGAGTAGAAGTGAAAGAATTGCAAAATACAATAGGCTCTTAAAAATTGAGGAGGAGTTAGGAAATCAAGCAAGATTCGCTGGAGCTTTAGGTTTAGGACCCAAAAATATATAGTTTTTTTAGCGCTTAAGTTTTTCTAAACGTGAGCCTTTTCTCATACTTAATTGGCATTTTATCCAATCAATACTTATTGGAAGTGCAAAAAAAAGTGGTAACAATGCAAAATTATTTTGTTTATTGGTTACAAGTAAAGCCGATGCAATTGATAAGCTTCCTATAAGAATTGAATGGCCTAAAGTTTTTTGAGCAGTAAACATTTTTTTGAATTGCCTATCAGACTCTCCCATTCTTATTTGCAATTGCAAATCGCCCTGCTCTAATCTTTCTAAACTTTCATCTATTCTTTTGGGAATTCCAACAGCTTTAGATCCTATTTCACCTACTTGCCTTCCAAATTGGTTAATTAAATCGTTAGGAGTTTGATTATTTGAAGTCATAAGTTCTATTAAATAAGGCTTGGTAACTGATACAAGGTTAAACCCTGGATCGAGCATTCTGCCAACTCCTTCAAAAGTTGATAAAGCTCTCATCACAAAGATTAAATCTACTGGCAGTTGAAAAGGTGTTTCATAAACAAGTTCGTATAAATCTCCAGATAATTTTTCAATAATATTCGGACTAAATGGTGGAGTTAAGGCTTCTTTAAGCATCAATCTGACTAATCTTCTAACTGGTCCTACATCAATATCTTTTGAAATTAACCCAGCTTGTTGTAATTGTTTAACAAGTGATGAGGCGTCTCTTAAAGCAGCAGCCTTAACCATTCCCCCTAAACTTGTTTGAAGATTATTTGAGATATTGCCCATCATTCCAAAATCATAAAAAATCAATTCACCTTTATTTGAAACTGCTAGATTCCCTGGATGAGGGTCTGCATGAAAAAAACCGTAATTTACTAATTGTTTTAAATAGCTGATGGCACCTATTTCAGCGATTTTAGGTAAATCAATTTCTTGTGATTGTAATTTTTCTAAATCGCTTATTTTTGTTCCTTCTACATAACTTAAACAAAGCACTTTTTCACTGCTCATATTCCAAATAACTTCAGGAACTTCAACATTTTTATCATCAAGAAATTGCTGTCTAAATCTTGCTGCATATTGTGCTTCACAATTAAAATCAAGCTCCTTCATGAGAACTTTCCTACATTCTTTAGCAATCTCAACCCAGTTTCTACCTCGACTCCAATTCTTATTTTTCTGCAGCAATCCTGCTATTTGCTGCATTATGCCTAAATCGATGACAAACAATTCTTTTAAATTGGGTCTTTGAACTTTAAATACTACTTTCTTACCATCTTTTAAAGTCGCTCTATGAACCTGAGCTAGTGATGCTGATCCGACAGGATCACATGTTATTTGATCTATTTCATTAAACTTAGACCCTAGCTCTTCTTTTATAGTTACTTCAACTTGCCCAAATGAAAAATTAGGAACTTGATCCTGCAATTTAGACAATTCCTGTATCCAGGTATTAGGAATTAAATCAGGTCTCGCTGATAATAATTGTCCAATTTTTATAAATGCTGAACCAAGTTTTATTAATTGATTAGTAAACCACCTCGCTCTTTTAATTTGGGTCCTACTTTTTTCATTACTTTTAGGTTGGAAAATTGTAAATCTAATATTATCTATCCACAATTTTATTAAAAGCGAAATCAGAGTTATCCAGATAAGAAAGGCTCTCTTCAATTTTTTTAAACGATAATGAAGAATGTGATTACTCATTTAATTTGCTTATTGATGGTTATTAAAGAGATCAATTTGCTGATTGATACCTTCAATTTCATTTAAAGCTTTTTTTATTTTGGAATCTTCATAAGTATTTGTAGACTCATTTTCTTGAATATTTTCGGCTTTCTCCATTCTTGAGGCTTCTTCGATTATGGATTCTTTCAAACAATCAAATTCTTTTTTGAGAATTTCTGGGACATCCTGAGCGATATTTGTCGCCTCTTCAATTTTTTCAACCAATATCTCGTTTAATTTCTCGGTTACTTTTTTAATGGCAGCTTTTAAAAGGTAGTCAGAGTTGGTCATGAAAAATATAATGTTTCTACTGCAATTGATTTTTTCGATCTAACTTAATAATAGATCAATACAGAACATTTCACGTAACTGTTCATTTTGATAATTAATTTTTTATTTTTTCCTATGTAAGTTTGTTTCTATATTATGCTTTTTTCTTTTTTTTCTTTTAACTTATATCTATATACAAGGTTAGGTATTTACATTAAAGATATCTTCTAACCAAAAGCTCATCTAATTAAATACTAAAAAGGAGTTTTATTAAATTGGAAATCATTGAGTCAGATGTTGTTATTATCGGAGGAGGCCCGGCAGGATGTACTTGCGCACTTTATACATCTCGTTCAAACTTAAAGACGGTAATTTTAGATAAAAATCCATCTGTTGGTGCCTTAGCAATAACTCATCAAATAGCTAATTATCCAGGTGTTCCGGTTGATATAAGTGGGGAGAAATTACTTACTCTAATGAGAGAACAGGCTGTGCAATACGGCACAGACTATAGGAGAGCACAAGTGTTTGGAATAGACGCTAGTGGAGAATGGAAAATGGTTTATACACCCGAAGGTACTTTCAAAGCTAAAGCACTTGTACTTGCAAGTGGAGCTATGGGTAGGCCTGCATCATTTAAGGGCGAAGCAGATTTCCTTGGCAAAGGAGTAAGTTATTGTGCTACATGCGATGGGGCTTTTTATAAAAATAGAGAAGTTGCCGTTGTTGGAGTGAACAAGGAGGCAATTGAAGAGGCAACTGTTTTAACTAAGTTTGCATCAACTGTGCATTGGATTACATCAAGCGATCCTAAATCAGATAATGAAGAAGCTATGGAATTGATGGATAATTCAAATATAAAACATTGGAGTAGAACAAGATTATTGGAAATATTGGGTGATGATATGGGAGTTAATGGGGTTGTTGTAAAAAATAAGCAAGAAGAAAATCCTATCAATTTAAATTTAGATGGAGTCTTTGTCTATATGAGTGGTTCAAAGCCTATTACTGACTTTTTAGGGGATCAAATTGCTTTAAAAGAAGACGGAGGAGTTATTGTGGATGACTTTATGTCTACAAACTCTGATGGAGTATGGGCTATTGGAGATATAAGAAATACACCATTTAAGCAAGCAGTTGTTGCGGCTTCCGATGGATGTATTGCCGCGATGTCAATTGATAGATATTTAAATAGTAGAAAAAATATAAGAGTTGATTGGATTCATTCTTAAAAATAAATATTTCTTCTTTAATTTAAAGGGGTGTTGCTTCAGAAATATAAGCGACTCCTCCGTAGTAACTCAAATCGTCCCTGATGTTATCTCTCATTTTATCTATTAATTCTTGCTCACAAAAAACGATTACATGAGCATTTGATCCATATCCTGTAAATTCCATATCTTCAGTAACAACTCTCTCAGGCCCTCGGCCTGTAGCATGTTTCATAACTGTATATCCGGGAACATTTGCTTTTTCTAAAGTTTTAATGATTGCTTTTAGTTCTCTTTCACTAAATATTAGGTCTAATCTTTTCATTTTTATAAAGGGGAAAGTGGGATAATGGTATTTACTAAACTCATATATATAGGAATACCAAGAACTATATTGAATGGGAAAGTTAGACCTAGTGTTGTTGAAATATAAAAACTAGATTTAGCCTCGGGAACTGTCATCCTCATCGCTGCAGGAACTGCTAAATAAGAGGCGCTTGCACATAAAACCACAAATAAAAGTGCGTTGCCAGGTCCTAAAGATAAAAATCTTGCAACGAAAACACCAATAAATGCATTAAACAAAGGCATAAAAATAGCAAAGCCAATCAAGAACGAACCCGCACTCTTCAGTCTCGGTAATCTTTGAGCGGCGACTATTCCCATATCTAATAAAAAGAAGCATTCTGCTCCATAAAATAATTGTCCAGTAAAAGGCTCCATTTTTGCAATCCCTGAGGGATTACTGGAAGCAGTCAGAAATCCTACAATTAAGCTTGAAAGCAATAAATAAACTGATCCATTTAAAAGGGATTCATGTAATATTGCGCTTAGATGCATTTTTCTTGATTTTGGTCTATTTTTTGGAGCTGCAAATTTTACAAGTAATAATCCAACAATGATTGCAGGAGATTCCATTAAAGCTAAGGCGCCAACCATAAACCCATCAAAAGCTATTTTTTGACTTTCTAAAAAACTTTCTGCAGAAATAAATGTGACAGCACTTATTGAGCCGTATGCTGCTGCTATTGCGGCTGAATTAAAGACATCAAACTTAAATCTTAAAATTAAGAATCCAATCAGCGGGATTACTAGTGACATCAGTATTGCAGCACTCAAAGTCGGCACGACTTGATCAGTAAACCCACTTTTTTGTATTTCTATACCTCCTTTAAACCCAATAGCTAGTAAGAGATATAAAGAGAATAGTTTAGGTAATGGAGCTGGTATTTCTAAATCAGATTTAAAGAGTACTGATATTGCTCCAATTAAAAAGAAAAGAACTGGCGGGGCTAATACATTTTGCAGAATTGGATTTATTTCCATAAATTATTAGGTTATTTCATTTAGAGCGGTTTCTAAAGCTTCTTTTCTTGTCTCAATGATGCCTTCAACTCCAAACTTAGCTAATCTATCCTTAACTTTTTCATTTGCCCCAGCAACAAATGCTTTTCTGGAATTATTTTTTGCTTCTTGCATCATATCCTCAATTGCAAGAGTCGCTGTCACTCCAAGTCTTGGTACATCAGTGATATCTAATATCAAAACCTTGTAGTTTCTTACTAGCATCATTCTCTCAGATATACCTTTAGCTGCTCCAAAACTAAGGGGTCCTTTAAGTCTAAATAACATTACTTCTCCAGAACATCTATCTAGTAGTGCTTTTTCATCAGTAGGCAATGCATTTTTAGCCTGATCATCTTTTGATAAAGGATTATCCTCATCCATACCTTCTAGTTGAGTTTCGGTTATTGAATCAATAGTGAGCATATTTGCTATGAATACGCCGACTAAAACTGCCCAAATTAAATCCCAAAAAACTGTCATTAGGAGTACGCCGTACATAACAACTGAAGTTTTTAAAGATAATTTGTGAGCCCTCCTCAAGAACCCCCAATCAATAATATCTAGTCCAACTTTTATAAGAATACCTGCTAACAAAGCAGTGGGAATTTGCTCAGCTAAAGGACCTGCGCCAACTAAAACTATCAACAAGACAACTGAGTGAACCATACCAGAAATGGGAGTTGATCCTCCAGATTTAACATTAATTACTGTTCTCATTGTCGCTCCGGCACCAGGTAAGCCTGAAAACAGACCGGCAACAGCATTCCCTATTCCTTGACCAATAAGTTCTCTATCAGAATTATGTTTTGTTTGAGAGATATTGTCTGCTACAAGAGATGTTAGTAAGGAGTCAATTGCACCAAGTACTGCGAGGACTAATCCTGCCTTAAAAATGATTGGAAAATATTGATTAAAACTTGGGAAATTTAAAGATGGAACTCCCCTTGGAATTTCTCCAATTCTATCAATAGATCCATCTCCAAAAATTAGTATTGATATTGGAGTTACTATCAATAGGGCTAAGAGAGGAGAAGGAACCCATTGACTTATTTTTCTAGGAGTTAGAAATACTATACCTAGTGTCATTATTGCTACTCCAATAGCAGCACCATTTGGCTGGAAATTTGAAAATACAGTCGATAAAGATTCAACTACTCCACCTCTAGTGCTAATTCCTAGTAGTGGCCCAATCTGAAGTGCAATGATTATGACTCCAATACCAGACATGAATCCTGATACAACAGAATATGGAACTAAAGTTATATATTTACCAAGTTTGAGAATCCCAAATAATATTTGCAGTAAGCCCCCTATTACTACCGCTGCCATCACTAAAGGTAAAATTTGTCCTGCAGACAGATCTCTTGGAACCCCTACTGCTGCTAAGCCTGCTACTACGCCAGCAACAGTTACACTCATTGGGCCTGTAGGTCCACTAACTTGAGCAGGCGTTCCGCCGAATAATGCTGCTAAAAACCCAACAACTACCGCCCCATATAGTCCATAAATTGCGCCGCCAGGTCCTAACGCAGCATTACCAAAAGCAAGAGCGAGAGGCAAAGCCACCACTGCGGCTGTGATCCCTCCAAGAATATCTCCTCTTACATTCTTTAGATGAAATCCATTAATTATTTTCAAAGATACTCTCCTTAAAATAAACACTTAACTAAAAGATATTATCTCTTTATGACGTAAATTTGTGAAAAATGAAGTTTGTGCAAAATATTTTTGTAACTTTTTTTGCTCTTATTAAATAAATTTTAGTTAATTTTCCTGAACAAAAGTAGTCTCTGATTGATTTATGTGCGAGGCAAGCGATTAATGTATTAGATAAAGATTTTCCAATTTAAATAATATCCAAATGAATTCGATTATTCGTCCTAGAAGATTAAGAAGAACTGAGGCAATTAGAGAAATGGTTAGAGAAAACCATCTAAAGGCATCGGACTTTATATATCCATTATTTATTCATGAAAAAGATTTTAAAGAGGAAATTTCAGCAATGCCTGGAACTTACAGATGGGATATTAATGGCTTAATAAAAGAGGTTACCAGGGCATGGGAATTGGGAATAAGGTGTGTGGTTCTTTTCCCAAAAATTAACGATAGCTTAAAGACTGAAGATGGAGCAGAATGTTTTAATGAAGACGGTTTAATACCTAAAGCTATTCGAATATTAAAAAAAGAGATTCCAGAAATGTCTATAATGACGGATGTTGCCTTGGACCCATACTCTTGTGATGGTCATGATGGATTAGTAGATGAAACTGGTAAAATATTGAACGATGAAACAATTGAAATTTTAAAAAAACAAGCTTTAACACAAGCAAGAGCTGGAGCAGATTTTATTGGCCCTAGTGACATGATGGATGGGAGAGTTGGAGCAGTCAGAGCTGCACTTGATAGTCAAGGATTTTGTGATGTTGGCATTATTAGTTACACAGCAAAATATTCATCTGCTTATTATGGTCCATTTAGAACTGCTTTAGATTCCGCTCCTAGAGAAAATAGTAAGAAAATAATTCCAAATAATAAGTCCACATATCAAATGGACCCTGCCAATTCAAAAGAGGCTTTAATTGAATCTGCATTGGATCAGTATGAAGGAGCAGATATTTTGATGGTAAAACCAGGAATTTCATACTTGGATATTGTTTATAGATTAAGCACTTTTTCGAATAAACCAATAGCTGCATATAACGTTAGTGGGGAGTATTCCATGGTAAAGTCTGCTGCTATGAAGAACTGGATTAACGAAAAAGATATTGTTTTAGAAACATTGCTTAGTTTTAAGAGAGCAGGAGCAAAATTAATACTCACTTATCATGCGTGTGATGCATCTCAATGGTTGCAGGATACTTAAAAACTCATTATTAACAAAAATTTGGTTTATTCTTAGATAAGTAATAATCTAACTGCTTTGTTTTGAAGTTTTCACAAGGAGTAAATAGGATTGGCCACATTGCACTTAGAGTAGAGAATCTCGAAAGGGCGAAATCTTTTTATATTAAGCTGGGTATGAATTTAGTTTGGGATGATAAAGATTGGTCTTATTTAGAAGCTGGTAAAGGGAAAGATGGACTTGCTTTGTTAGGCCCTAGTTACAAAGCTGCGGGACCTCACTTTGCTTTTCATTTTGAAAATAAAAAAGAAGTGGAAAATATTCAAAATGATTTAAAAAATTCTGGTGTAAAAGTTGGTCCTTTACATGAACATAGAGATGGAACAGCATCTTTTTATATGAAAGATACTGAAGGAAACTGGCTCGAGATGCTTTATGTTCCTCCTGAAGGGATTCAATCTAATGTTTGATTCTTTTTTTTTTGTATGCAAAAGAAAAGTTATTCTAAAAATTCATATTCAGATAACACCTTAGAAGAAGAATCTATAAGGCTTTTAGAGTGGGATTCATTAAAAATGCATTTATCTTCATTCGCCTCAACGGAAATGGGTAAACGAGCAATTTTAAGTTTTGGTATTCCTTCAGAATACGAGACATCTAAAGGACTTTTGAATGAAACTGTTGAAATAAATGAGCTAGAAAATAATTTAGATAAATCAATTAGTTTTTCTGGTGTTTTTGATATTAGTAGAAATATTGAAATTTGTTCCAAGGGAGGCGTTATTTCATCTTCTGAATTGTTAGAAATAGCGAAAACAATTGCTGCAGCAAGAAATTTAAAAAAAATCTTATTAGATTTTGAACAAAGGCCTTATATTTCATCATTCCTAAAAAATTTAATTGACCATCAGAATATCGAAACGATTTTTAAAAAAGGTATTGAATCTAATGGAATGATTTCAGACAATGCTAGTAGTGAACTATCTATTCTTAGAAAAGAATTATTATCTAAGAAACTTGAAAGAAAAATATTAGTTGAGAGATTTATTCAAAAGAATTTAGCTTATTTGCAAGATAATACCATTGGAGATCGATATGGTAGGCCTGTTTTAGCAGTGAAAGTTAATTATGTAGATAAATTTAAAGGCCTAATTCATGACTCTTCATCTTCAGGAAATACAGTATATTTTGAGCCTGAAAGTGTAGTCACTAAAGGTAACAAGATTGCTTCTTTAGAGGTTAGGATTACAGCAGAAGAATTTAAATTACTTAAAAAATGGTCCCAAGTTGTTAGTGATAATTCAGAAAATCTTATTGAAATGGCATCCATTTTATTGAGATTAGAAAATGCTTTAACTCGTTCAAGATATTCGAAATGGATTGGAGGCAAAACTCCTACGTTTGAGAAAAATCCTATTATTTCTTTAATTGGTTTTTCTCATCCGTTATTGATTTGGGAACATAAGAAAAAAGGAGCTCCTCCCCCAGTGGCTGTCGATTTTCATATAAATAGAAATATTAAGGTTGTAGCTATTACAGGTCCAAATACTGGAGGTAAAACGGCAGCTTTAAAAGGGTTGGGTTTGTCTTTACTTATGGCAAGAGCAGGATTATTGATACCCTCAACTAATAATCCTATTATCCCTTTTTGTCCAAATATATATGTGGATATAGGAGATAATCAATCATTAGAAGAAAATTTATCTACCTTCAGTGGGCATATATCTCGAATAAAAGAGATATTAGATTCACTTGATAATAAGAAAGGATTATCAATTGTTTTGTTAGATGAGATTGGATCAGGTACAGATCCTCTTGAAGGAAGTGCTCTTGCGGCGGCTTTATTAAAAGAATTTGCAAATAAATCTGATATCACTTTAGCAACTACACATTATGGAGATATTAAGGCTTTAAAATATAATGACTCAAGATTTGAAAACGTATCAGTTGCCTTTGACGAGGATTCTTTGAAGCCAAAATATATACTCAACTGGGGTATTCCTGGGAGAAGTAATGCTTTGTCAATTTCAAAGAGAATTGGTCTCGATGAAAGCATACTTAATGAAGCTGCAAATTATCTAAAGCCAAAAGAAGTTGATAATATTAACAGTATTATAAAAGGACTTGAGGAAGAGAGGATTAAACAACAAAATTCTGCAGAAGCCGCTGCAGAACTCATTGCAAGGACTGAAATATTACATGATGAACTAAAGAGAAATTATGAATATCAAAAAATAAATGCTGAAAAAATCCAGGAAATTGAAAGGTCTAAATTATCAAAAAATATTGTATCCGCTAAAAAAGAGGTAATAGATTTGATTAAAAAATTAAGAGATAAAAATGTTAATGGAGAGGATACGAGAATTATTGGAAAAAGATTGAAGGAAATTGAGACGGAACATCTAACTCAAAAAAAATTTGAAAAGTCAATATCATGGGATCCTCAGGTAGGAGATTTTGTAAAAATTAAAAGTTTAAATAGTACGGGACAAATTGTAGATTTAGATAAAAAAGCTGGTTTTTACGAAGTTAAATGTGGTTCATTCAGAAGCACATTATCTGTAAATGACTTTGAAGGTATAAATGGAGAAAAGCCTAATTTCAAAATGTCAAAAATTGAGATCAAGTCTACAAGAGAAGATTTTTCTTTTTCTAAAATTAGAACGAGTAAAAATACAATTGATGTAAGAGGACTAAGAGTTCATGAAGCCGAAATAATTATTGAGGAGAAAATTAGAAAATTTCATGGACCGCTATGGATTGTGCATGGAATTGGCACAGGGAAATTAAAAAAAGGACTAAGAAATTGGTTATCTGGTTTAAATTATGTTGATAAGATTGAAGATGCTGCGAATAACGAGGGTGGACCTGGTTGCAGTATTGCGTGGATTAAATAAAATTTAAAATAGCTAGAAAACAATTTAATAAGCTTATTAAGTGCAATTTATTGATCAAGCAAACATTATTCTTAAAGCTGGAAAAGGTGGAAACGGAATAGTTTCATTTAGGAGAGAAAAATTCGTTCCTGCTGGAGGACCTTCCGGGGGAAATGGGGGCAGAGGGGGTTCAGTTATTTTGATGGCTGATAATAATCTTCAGACATTATTAGATTTTCAATTCAAACGTGAAATAATCGCTGAAGATGGATGCAAAGGAGGTCCCAATAAGAGATCAGGTGTTTCAGGTAAGGATTCAATCCTTAAAGTTCCCTGCGGTACAGAAATAAGGGATATTAAAACTGGCATTATTTTAGGAGACTTAACTAAAGATAAACAGAGTTTAACTATTGCCATTGGAGGAAGAGGTGGACATGGTAATGCTTACTATTTAAGTAACCAAAATAGAGCCCCAGAATCATTTACTGAGGGAAAAGATGGGGAGATATGGGAGGTTCAATTAGAACTAAAACTTCTTGCAGAAGTTGGGATTATAGGTCTTCCAAATGCTGGGAAAAGTACTTTGATTTCTGTTGTGTCATCTGCCCGTCCAAAAATCGCAAATTATCCTTTCACAACTCTTATACCTAATTTAGGTGTAGTAAGAAAAATTGATGGGAATGGTTGTCTTTTTGCGGATATTCCTGGATTAATATCAGGGGCAGCTGATGGAGTAGGTTTAGGGCATGATTTTTTAAGGCACATCCAAAGAACGAAAATACTTGTTCACTTAATTGATGCGATTGCAGAAAATCCTTTACGTGATTTTGAGATAATTGAGCAGGAATTAAAAAAATATGGGAAAGGTCTTTTAGATAAAGAGAGGATAATAGTATTGAATAAAATGGAGCTTGTAGATGATAATTATTTGAAAATAATTTCAAAAAAGTTAGAAGATTTATCTAAAAAGAAAGTTTTAGTTATTTCTTCATCTTTAAAAAAAGGACTATCTTCACTGCTTTCTGAAGTATGGAAAAGGATCTAACTTAAACTAAAAATTTTTTTGTAAAAAAACACTTGATTTAATAATGAAAATTAGTCATAAATAAGATACTTCTTTAAACACAATATGAATTTCTATACTTGCTTTGATCAACAAGGAAAAATAATAGCTAGATGTCAAACCATTCAAGATATTGAGGTTTTGAAGAAAATGGGAAGACCAATTGTAGAAGTCAAGGAAATGAAGAATGAGGAGTCGGTTGTTTGTTCCCTTACAGGAAGTCCATCCGACTTTAATAGAGATTACTAAAGAATTTAACAAATAAAAAAAGGGCTCTAAAAAGCCCTTTTTTGTTGTGCATTATCTATTACAAAGAAAACTTAATCATCATAAACAAGACATTCTGGTTCATCTGGGTTGGCATCACAGAATAGTTCCAAAGCATTAGGATCATGTTTATCATCTGGATGATGATCCTTATATTCTTCGAGTCCTTTTAGCTCTTCAGTTAAATGTCTGACCTTTGGAAAATTGCCCTCTGCTTTTGCAGATTCGATTTCCGATTGATCTTTTTGGATGTGTTCGTCAATGGATTTCATTTTAAGCTTTTCGTACTTTAGTAGACATACATAACATAGTTAATTTCTAATGAAATTGCATTATCTATGAACTAAATAAGTGTTCATTACAACATCATTTTTTTTTCGAAATTGATTTATATATTTTTTAGGACTCTAATCTCATTATTTCCTCTAACGATGGTAAAACTGGGATTAGTTGATTTGGGTTTAAAGGGAATAAAGCTTTGTAGTAATCTTTTTTCCATTCGTTGTCGAAGCATGTCCTATTTACGTTAGTTAAGTTAAAGAATTTTAATCTCCATTCAATAATCTTTTCGAAACTTGATAATTCTTTTTCAGTACATTTGAAAAGTTTGCTATATATCAACTCCCATCTTATGAGCGTTGGAAATAGGTAAATATCTGCGTAGGTTAACTCTTCTCCAAATATCCAGTCCCCTTTGTTTTTCTGGAGTAAATTTTCAACTTCATTTATAGCTGCGAAAAGATTTTGACTTGCTTTTTCGTAAGCTGACTGGTTTCTGGCGAAACCACATTTATATACGCCATCATTAATGCTGTCATTAATTAAATCTAAAAATTTTTGATTACAGTCTTTAATAGTTAGTATCTGATATTTTGATTGAATTTTTATTGAATTGAGTAGTTTTATTATCTGGGAACTTTCATTAGACAAAATATTTACTTTATCTTTTACGCAACTGATTAAGAGAGGTAAAGTCGCTCTAAAAATTATCTTTTTATTTGCTTTTTTGTAGAGGTCAGAAAGTCTCATACATCCTTTAATCTTGTTATTAAAAATCCATTCGCCATGCTCAATATCTGCTTTTAAAAAAATAACTTTTACTTTTTTAGATAAATGTTTTATTTCGTGGAGGAGTAAAGTTCTTTGACACCATGGACAAGAATTCCCTACCAATAAATAAATTTGTTTATTTTCATTATTAATATCGTATTCACTATCAATTGTTATACCTCTAGGTCTTTTATAATTACCATGTGAATCTGATGGTGCGAAGCCATTCATTAATTGTTTCCAAAACCAAAACCAAAATTTTTTTGAGGCCTTAATTAGGTATTTATTTTGCATGAAATTTTATTTTTAAAGAAAAAATGACTGTTCAAAGAATTCTTATTGTTTCAGGCACTCATGGCAATGAAATTAATCCTGTTTGGGCGGTTAAGCGATTTAATAGAGAGGAAAATAGGTTAAATCATGGTATTGAGTATGAGTACATCATAGGTAATCCTGCTGCCTATGAAAAAGGGTGTAGATATATAGATATAGATTTAAATAGATCTTTTAAAGAAAGTGAGAATTTTGATCAACACAAAAATAGCTGTTATGAAACAAATAGAGCTAATTTTTTAGTAGATGAATTTGGAATTAACGGATCTAAACCCTGTCAAATTGCAATTGATTTGCATACTACTACTGCAAATATGGGAACAAGCATTGTTTTGTATGGGAGGAGATTCAAAGATTTTTGTTTAGCTGCATTACTTCAGAACAAATTTGGATTGCCTATTTATTTGCACGAAAAAGATAAAGCCCAAACAGGCTTTCTTGTAGAAGCTTGGCCATGTGGTCTAGTTATTGAAATAGGAGCTGTAGCACAAAATTTTTATGATCCAAAAATCATAGATAGATTCTCCCTAATAATTAGTGCCCTAAGGGAAGAGATAGATAAATTGAAAAACAATCTTATAGATCTCCCGAAGGAATTGGTTGTTCATGTGCATCAAGGGAGTATAGATTATCCAAGAGATGAAAAAGGAGATATTAATGGCTTAATTCATACTGAAAGAATAAACCAAGATTGGAAAATAATTAAAAAAGGTGATCCATTATTTCTGGATAGCCAAGGAATAATTCACAAATATGATGGAGACCAATTGATTTGGCCGGTTTTTATTGGAGAAGTCTCTTACAAGGAAAAAAAAATTGCCATGAGCTACACAAAAAAAGAAGTAATTTGTTCCAAAAAAAAATGGGTTCAAGAGTTTGAAAGTCTTTGAAATTAATAAACCAGAACAATAAATTGCTGAAAACTAATAAGGATTTTTTATTTAATAGATAAGTTTATTTAATATTCAATATTTTTATTTTTTTTTGCTAACTCTCATAACTTATAAAACTAGATTCTTTCACTCCAATAGATAACAGCTCCAAAAGCCTCTAATTGCAGCCTTCTATGCTTGGCCTCTCTTAACGAAACTACCTCTCTAGATCTTTTTCCATTAAGAAGCCATTCGATTATTACCAAGTAGAACCCTCAATACCAAAGAAAATCTTAAGACATGGAAGTTCTTTTCTTCTATTTAAAAAAAAATAAGTTTACTAAAAGAAAAATTATTTACACATTTTTGGCGATTTTGGTCTAAAATCTTCGAAGCGGAAGTATTTTCCGTTTTATTTACACGTCTCAAATTAGAGACATACTTTACGAACTCATGACAACTATTCAGCAGCAGCGTTCTTCGCTGTTAAAAGGTTGGCCACAGTTTTGTGAGTGGGTAACATCAACTAACAACAGAATTTATGTTGGTTGGTTCGGCGTCTTAATGATTCCATGCCTTCTTACAGCAGCGGCTTGCTTCATCGTTGCATTCATCGCAGCACCACCAGTAGACATCGACGGAATTAGAGAGCCAGTTGCTGGTTCATTCCTATACGGAAACAACATCATCTCAGGTGCAGTTGTTCCTTCATCTAACGCTATTGGTCTACACTTCTACCCAATTTGGGAAGCAGCTACTGTAGATGAGTGGTTATACAACGGTGGTCCTTACCAGCTTGTAATTTTCCACTTCCTAATTGGTATCTCAGCATACATGGGAAGACAGTGGGAGCTTTCATACCGTTTAGGTATGCGTCCTTGGATCTGTGTTGCATACTCTGCACCAGTTTCAGCAGCTTTCGCAGTATTTCTTGTATACCCATTCGGTCAAGGTTCATTCTCTGACGGAATGCCTCTAGGTATCTCTGGAACATTCAACTTCATGTTTGTTTTCCAGGCAGAGCACAACATTCTTATGCACCCATTCCATATGGCTGGTGTTGCTGGTATGTTCGGAGGATCTTTATTCTCAGCTATGCACGGTTCACTTGTTACTTCATCTCTAATCAGAGAAACAACTGAGACAGAGTCTCAGAACTATGGTTACAAGTTCGGACAAGAAGAAGAAACATACAACATCGTTGCAGCTCATGGCTACTTCGGTCGTTTGATCTTCCAATATGCAAGTTTCAACAACAGCAGAAGTCTTCACTTCTTCCTAGCTGTATTCCCAGTTGTTTGTGTATGGTTAACTTCAATGGGTATCTGCACAATGGCATTCAACCTTAACGGTTTCAACTTCAACCAGTCAGTTGTTGATGCAAACGGTAAGATTGTTCCTACATGGGGTGACGTTCTTAACAGAGCAAACCTAGGTATGGAAGTAATGCACGAGCGTAACGCTCACAACTTCCCACTTGATCTAGCAGCAGCTGAGTCTACAACAGTAGCTCTTTCAGCTCCAGCTATCGGTTAAGCTTAAAGTTCTTAAATTTACAAGCCCCCTTTTTGGGGGCTTTTTTTTTGTTTAATTTTCAATTGGTTTCATATAATGTTTATATATAGATAAAACATTTGATATTTCTATGAGTAGTAGTTTTGGGAAAATTTTTCGTGTTAGTACTTTTGGAGAATCACATGGTGGTGCAGTAGGAGTTATCCTTGATGGTTGTCCCCCTAAGTTAAAAGTAGATATAGATCTGATACAAAATGAATTAGATAGGCGCAGACCTGGCCAAAGTGATATTACAACACCCAGAAATGAAGAAGATAAAATTGAAATATTAAGTGGGATAAAGGAAGGGTTAACACTTGGAACTCCAATAGCGATGTTGGTAAGAAACAAGGATCAAAGACCAGGAGATTATGATAATTTGGAGCAAGTATTTAGACCTTCTCATGCAGATGGTACGTATCATCTGAAATATGGAATTCAGGCAAGTTCTGGTGGTGGAAGAGCCTCTGCAAGAGAGACAATTGGGAGAGTAGCTGCTGGTGCTGTAGCAAAACAATTATTAAAAAACTTCTGTAACACTGAAATACTATCTTGGGTAAAGCGTATACATGATATTGATTCTGATATAAATAAAGAAAAGATTTCTCTCAATAAAATAGATTCTAATATTGTTAGATGTCCTGATGAACTGGTATCAGTAGAAATGATTGAGAGAATTAAGCAATTAAAGCGTCAGGGAGACTCTTGTGGCGGCGTTATTGAATGTCTTGTAAGAAATGCCCCTTCTGGTCTTGGAATGCCTGTTTTTGATAAATTAGAAGCTGATTTAGCAAAGGCTTTGATGTCTTTGCCTGCTACGAAAGGGTTTGAAATAGGTTCAGGTTTTTCTGGAACTTATTTAAAAGGAAGCGAACATAATGATGCCTTCATTAAATCTGATGATATTAGGAAGTTAAGAACAATATCCAATAATTCAGGTGGTATCCAGGGAGGAATAAGTAATGGCGAAAATATTGAGATGAAGATAGCTTTTAAACCTACAGCAACTATTGGAAAAGAACAGAAAACAGTAAATGCTGAAGGAAAAGAAGTTTTGATGAAAGCAAAAGGGAGACATGATCCATGTGTTCTACCAAGAGCAGTTCCTATGGTTGATGCTATGGTGGCTTTAGTACTTGCTGATCATTTACTACTGAATCAAGCTCAATGTGGCTTAATCGATAATTAGTAGTTTTGTTGAATAAATTATATTCATATTTGATTTAATTTTTTTTGAGCCATTCACATATTTTTGGATCAAATTTTTTATTTATAATACCTCTATCTCCAATCACGATTGCTTTATATCCTAAAGATTTATAAGTTTTTACATCATTGATTGATAGGCCTCCAGCAGCAATGAAATCTATGCTTTCAAAGTTGAGTATATCTATTGAACTAGCTTTACTTTTTATTGGATAAATTTTGATAACGTTGCAATTTAGATTTACTGCTTCCTCGAGATCTTTTAAATTTTTAATTCCAGGAATTAATAAATAATTTTTAGACTTCGAATAATTGAAAAGATCTTTATCCCAAAATTTCATCATAGAAAAATTTAATCCAATTTTTAATGAATCTTCTATTGATTGCTTATTAACTATGGAGGCAGAGCCTAAATTAGTTCTTGGAAAGTTGAGTTTGATTTCGGATACGAAATCCAACCACTTTTCGTTGTTTGACCAACTTATTTCAATATTCTTTAATCCTAATTTTACTAAGCTTCCTAATTCTTCAAAAAATGAATTTCTTATAGAAGTATTTAAGTAGATATTCTCTTCAGGTTTTATGAGTAAAAAAAAAGAATCTTTTAGGAGTAAATTAGAAAAAGAATCTACTTTAATATTCATTAAATATTTATTTTTAAAACTAGATATAATTTGCCACTTTAACGTCTGATCGATTAAGCAAATCTTGAATATCTTCAGTGTCTATAGTTTCTCTTTCAATTAGCATTTGAGCCATTTCGTCTAGAACTGATCTATTATCTGATAAAACTTTTGTAGCTCTCTTGTAGGCGACATCAACAAGTTCTGAAACCTCTACATCAATTGTTGCGGCAGTGTCTTCAGAGAAGTCTCTTGTAGAACTCATATCTCTTCCTAAAAACATTCCACCTTGAGATTGACCTAGAGCGACTGGACCTATTTTGTCACTCATACCAAATTTAGTGATCATTTGTCTTGCTACATTGGCAACCTGTTGTAAATCATTTGAAGCTCCGGTTGTTACCTCTTCTTCGCCATAGACTATTTCTTCAGCAACTCTTCCACCAAGAGCTACAGCCATTTGATTTTGAAGGTAAGAACGAGAGTAAAGACCAGATTCCATCCTTTCTTCACTGGGAGTGAAGAAGGTTAAACCTCCAGCTTGACCTCTTGGAATTATTGAAACTTTTGCAACGGGATCATAATCAGGCATTAATGCTCCAACGAGTGCATGACCAGCTTCGTGATAAGCAACTAATTCTTTTTTCTTATCACTGATAACTCTATCTTTCTTTTCTGGACCTGCCATAACTCTTTCAATGGCATCACCAACTTCATCATTACTTACTTTATCTAAATCTTTTCTAGCTGCTAGTATTGCTGCTTCATTTAGAAGATTTGCTAAATCTGCACCAGTAAATCCTGGTGTTCTTCTAGCGACTTTATCTAAATCAACGTCTTTTGAAAGAGTTTTATCTTTCGCATGAACATTTAATATCTGCAATCTTCCAGCATAATCTGGTCTATCTACCGTTACCTGTCGATCGAATCTGCCAGGGCGCATTAGAGCTGAATCCAAGACATCTGGTCTGTTGGTGGCAGCTACTATTATTATTCCTGAATTGCCTTCGAAACCATCCATTTCGGTTAAGAGTTGATTTAATGTTTGTTCTCTTTCATCATTTCCCCCTCCCATACCAGCACCTCTTTGTCTTCCAACTGCATCTATTTCGTCAATGAACACAATACAAGGAGCATTCTTTTTAGCTTGTTCAAAAAGATCTCTAACTCTGCTAGCTCCAACTCCCACAAACATCTCTACGAATTCTGAACCAGATATTGAGAAAAAAGGTACGCCTGCTTCTCCAGCTACTGCTTTTGCTAACAATGTTTTTCCTGTACCAGGAGGGCCAACAAGAAGAACTCCCTTTGGGATTTTTGCTCCAACTGCAGTGAATCTATCTGGGCTCTTAAGAAAATCTACAACTTCTGTAAGTTCTAATTTTGCACCCTCAACACCTGCAACATCTGAAAAGGTGACTTGTGTAGATGGTTCCATTTGTAATCTAGCTTTGCTCTTCCCAAAACTCATTGCAGGGTTGCCGCCTCCAGCATTACCACTTTGGGATCTTCTGAAAAGAAAAAATAGGCCTGCAATCAAAAGTACTGGGAAAATCAAGCTACTTACGGCCTGTTGCCATGGATTGGCTAATTTTGTAGGAGTTACAGCTATATCTACATTATTCTCAGTAAGTATTTTTAATAAATCTTTGTCAGGGGCTAAATTGACCTCAGACCTGCTCCCATCATTTTCAACAACTTGAGCTGTGGCATTATCTGGAGATATTAGGACTCTACTGATTTCTTTATCTTGGACTGCCTCTATAAAATCACTATATCTTAAGGTCTTTGTAGAACTTTCAGTACTAGGTTTATCAAAAACTGAAGTACCAATGAAAATTACAGTAATAACAGCTAGGACGTATAGTCCTACGTTTCTCCAACGTTTGTTCACGATAAAAAATCTTTAATAAATCTATAATACTAATAATAAAACAATATTAAGAGCGTCTTAGAACATCTACTACACTTTTGAATGCAAACCATTCAGGAATTGGTTCGCCATTCCTCAATTTCTTTCTAAATTCAGTACCACTAAGTTTCATAATTTCATAATTAAATTCTTTAGCTTCTTCAGCTGATATATATCCTTTTTCCTTCGTATAAACTAAATTTTTTGAAGGAACAGTTTGCATCATCAATTCATCTGCACACTTATTTGCAAAATTCTGGGCGTCATATGGACCATAAAAATCTTCACCAGTTGATGACGACTTACAACCAGCCATATCTCTACCGATAATAAAGTGGGTGCAGCCATAATTTCTTCTGATTATCATATGTTGAAGAGCTTCTCTTGGCCCTGCCATATGCATTGAATAAGGTAAAAAAGCCCATTTTATTCTTTCATCAGATATTTCCTCTTCTAATTCTTTATAGGTCAAATATCTAACTTTTCCAGGGATATCATCTTGTTGAGTTGGTCCACAAGTTGGGTGCACTAAAACAACTGAGTTAGAGGAGACATTATCTGACAGTAAGGCATTAGTAAATAATTCATAATGTGCTCTATGAATTGGATTTCTGCATTGAAATGCAACTACATCATGATTTGATGGCAGTGTAGATCTAACTTCTTCTGGGGTTTTGCAAGGGAATTCTCTAATTGGGAGTTCGAAACCATAAACTCTTCCTCCTATATAATATCTCCCTCTCTCGTTAAAAATCATCTTAACAGCAGGATGATCTAAGGAATTAGTACCATAACAAAGTTCAGCTTCTAAGGATTTGTCAGGCTCCCATCTAGAGCTAACTTCTAAAACTGCTATTTTTTGTTTTTTATAAGAAAGCAATATTGTCTCTCCAGCTTTTACTTGTTCATTATTTGAATCAAATACAATTGGTAAGCCAAAAAGCAACCCGTTTGTATTTCTATTATTTTTGATTACCGAATTGTAGTTATTTTCATCCATAAACCCTTCCAATGGAGAAAAAGCCCCAACCATCAAAAGTTCTACATCGCATGCATTTCTCTCGCTACATTCAAACTCGTAAGTAGCTTTAGAGATAAGATCAATTTTGAGGTTTTTATCTTTGATAATTAAATTTTTTAGCTCCCCTCCATAAGGAGGTATCAGTCCATTAGTATCTGTTTTAGTTTTTTGTTGTAATTCCATTTTTTTAATTGATAAAGAAAAAATTTTTGAAAAAAAAAGAGGGGTTTAACCCTCTTTTTCTCTTAAGTAGGATTTATGCCTTTCTTCCGTAAAGCTCCCCAATTATTTTTACATCAAGTGGATCCTTTGAACCCATATCTGTATCTGAAGGTTGGATAGCTTCAAAAGTACCAGCAAATTCGTCTGTGTCAGAATCTACATTGTTGATTGAAAGAGTAATAACGCCAGTACCGTTTACATCTACTTTAATATTTTCTTTTGCAAGTTCTTCGTCATCTCCTCCTAATGCAACTAAACCTTGAGCATATTCAACGCCAGTATTTTTAGCTCTTGCCTTAGGATCTAGAAAGTCACCAGTTCTGTAGTTAGGTGTAAATGTTGAACCACTAACCTCAGTGCCTGGCTCAATAGATGAAGGTAAATCAGCTGTAAGATCTTTTGCTGAGAATGCAAATGGCACTTCTAAACCACCAGGAGTTAATACAGTAATAAGCTGAAAATCAATACCACCCTTTTCAGTGAAAGTTCCTGAATCTATATCTCCATAAACTTCTGTAACTGTGGTGTTATTTCTAGGACTAATAATTTTTGTAGAAACAAATTCTGCAGCTTTTCGTTTTGTCCCTGGCACTTTTACATAAACTTCTGTTGGATGCATGCATATTCCTTTAAGACTATCTCCATTCCCTAGAGATATTGATCCGACAAGAGATGTGTCTAATGAAGGACAATCATTAGCTTTTCCTGTGTTAACAACATCTGTGAATTGCGCATTTCCTCTTTCAGAAAAAGCAAACGTTTTAACAGGTACGAAAGCAAAAGTTATACAAATTGAAATAACAAAAGCTAAGAAAGAACGAATTCTCATAATTAAAGTTGCAGTAAAGTTCTGTGACGATAGATTAAAGGTCATCTAATAAGTTCAGTACGGATATTACAAGGGAAAGGACCATAAAAGATAGGACTATTAAATCCTCGAAACAACCCGTAGCTTTTTAGATTTTAAAAAACTTGAATTATTTTAAGCTATCACATAATTTTTAATGATTAAGATTACAAAAAAATACAAATTAAAAAATTTTTTTTTATTTTTTTAATGAAATAATTTGGGTTATTAATTTATTTGCTAAATCAATTTTTGATGTTTTGTGAATGTATTGTTCCATATTGTTAGTATCAAATAGCCAGCCTTCATTTTGTGCCAAAAAGCCAAATCCCTGGCCTTCAAGATCAATTGGATTTGCGAATAGATAATCACAACCCTTTTGGATAATCTTTTCTTTAATTGTCATTCGTGCCTCTTCGATAGATCCTGTAAAAGCACAAAAACCTACAAAAACTTGGTTATCTTTTTTTGATTTACTAATTGTTTTTAATATATCTGGGACTAGCTCAAAGTTTTGATTCAAATGAGCATTAATTTGATTTTTTGGAATTTTAGCTGAAGTATTAGAGGTTATCTTGAAATCAGATACTGCTGCATTCATGAAAAAATAATCGCAATTTGATATTTCACTATTAATTGCCCTAATTAAATCAACACTATTTTCAATTTCATATCTTTTTATTCCATCAGTAAGATTCTTATCGATTTTCAGAGGCCCATGAACATATTTTACTTGTGCTCCTCTAAACCTTGCTACTTGAGAAAGAAGTAGGCCCATAGCTCCAGAACTTTTGTTAGTAATGTGTCTTGCTGCGTCAATTTTCTCTGAGGTACACCCTCCAGTTATTAAAATTTCTTTATTAAGTAAATCTTTGCGATATTCATTTTGTTTGTATGAAGCTATAAATTCAAGAGCTAATTGGATTAGATCATTTGGAGGTATCTTACCGATGCCAATAGCATCACATGATAAGAGGCCTTCACTTGGTTGCAAAGACAAAACATTTTCGTAATTATGTAAATTTTCATAATTTTTTTGGACAGCTTTATTTAGCCACATTTGTGTGTTCATTGCTGGTGCAACAATGATTGGCTTTATATTTGCTATTAAAATGCTCGGGATCAATCCCTCTGCATTTCCAGTTACCCATTTTGCTAATGTTGTCGCTGTTAAAGGGGCGATGATTAAAATATCAGCCCAGTTACCTAGTTCTATGTGAAGAGGTGTTGATTGACTATCAGACCATTGATCATTTTCTAAAATGCACCGGTTTCTACTTAATATAGAAAGAGAAAGTGGCTTTATTAATTTTTCTGCATTTTTTGATAAAACGCATTTTATTTCATAATTTTCTTTCGCTAATTGGCTAACTAGTAACGGAATTCTTACAGCTGCAATACTCCCAGTTATTAATAAAAGAACCTTTATTTTAGAGTCTTTACTTTTAGTTTTCATCGAAAGGTTCCTGATCGAGGAGATGGCTATAATTAGTAGTTAATTCAGGTCTATTGATTGCAAGAGCTCTCAGTAAGTGCCAGTCTTTTAAACCATCAAAAGGAGTATTATAATTATCTTCCTCTAGCCTTTTAGCGAGCTCAAGGGTCATTTCTTCATCAAAAGAATTTACTAGTTCCTCACTTATTTTATTTTCAGAAATGAATTTCATATTGAGTAGAGTCAATATACTCTAATAATAAAGCCTCAAGTAATTATTTAAAATTGATATAAGAATTTAATTATTTAAAATTGATATAAGAATTAAGTACGTATTTTCAAGGATATGATAAGTTTCAATTTTAATGATCTTTTCAAATTGTTGTTAGGTCATTTATCTTCATTCTCAGTCATAAATATGCAAACTCTCCTTTTCAAAAATATTTTTTTTTAAAATAATACTGTAAAAATTTATATCATGTCGCAAACCAAAAGAGAGCAAGCCATTAGTCACATACGCTATTTAAGGCAAGAGCTCAGAGAAATGCATTTAGGAATTAAAGAAGATGACCTTTTCCCTGACCCAGGCGAATTAAGAGGATTAATGGCTCAGTTGGATGCATTACTTGAATTAATAGAAGGAAATACTAAAATTCAATCAAACTCTGAAGCAGCTTAGTTTAGTGCAAAATGGTTGTTAAACCTCAAAAGACAAAATTTCAGCTAAAAATTGTGGAAAATATTCAGACATTAAGTATTTGGGCTAATAATCCATGGCGAAGATATTCAATATCATTGATTACACTTTTAATAGGATACTTTTTTGGAAGTTCTCTTGGTATGGTAAGTGCCGTCGTGGAACTCATGGATCCTGTAGCTGCTTTTTTATCAGTAGTTTTTATTGAGTTTTTAATATTTCTAAGAAGAAATTTTAGATTTGAAAGGAAAAAGAAATTTTTAGTACTTTTATTAGATTCTTTAAGATTGGGATTATTTTATGGTTTCTTTACTGAAAGTCTTAAGTTACTATAAATTTACTTGTTGTGTTTTTGTAATAAATAAAGCAAAGCCATTCTTATAGGGATACCATTTGCAACTTGATTATTAATTAAGCAATTAGGATATCGATCTACCACTTTGCTACTTATTTCAATATCTCTGTTAATGGGACCAGGATGTAGAATTGGAATTTCTTTATTATTTAAAGATAATTTCTCTGGAGTTAAGCCATAATCCAAACTATATGAATCAATGCTACTTAGTAAATTTCCCATCATTCTCTCTTTCTGGAGTCTTAAAACAATAATCGCATCTGCAATTTTTATTGATTCTTCCAATGATCTAGAAATTGTTATGGAACCTCTTGATTTAACAGGATCTTCTATTTGATTTGGCGCGGGGGTTTTTAAAAAATTGATAAATTCATCAGGTATTAATGCCTTGGGACCACATAAGATTATATCGGCGCCGAATGCACTCAAAGCCCAAAGATTTGACCTGGCAACCCTTGAATGATTAACGTCTCCGATTATCAAAATTTTTTTGGAATTTAAAACCTCTGGAGTCAGTGTTTTTTGGGAAAAGAATTTTATCAATGTATAAATGTCAAGCAATCCTTGACTAGGGTGACTATGTAATCCATCTCCCGCATTAAGAACCGAAGTCTTGGAATTTATTGCATCAAGTTTTTTTGCGATCTCAAAGGTTATGTAACTTGATGAATGTCTGATAACTAATGTATCCGCCCCCATAGCAGAATAAGTTATTGCTGTATCAATTATTGTTTCACCTTTTGTTAAAGAGCTGGAGGATGGCGCAAACGTTTGGACATCAGCAGAAAGTCTTTTTGCTGCAAGCTCAAAACTATTTTTTGTTCTTGTACTAGCTTCAAAAAATAAAGACGTTACCAAAGTTCCTTGTAAGGCCGGTATCTTTTTTGTTCCTGCATTCTTAAGTGCATCAAATCTATTAGCTAATTCAAATACTGACTCATAATCTTTAATTGAAAAATTAGCTAGTGTGTGGATATGTTTATGAGGCCAAATTTGCATTACGCTTAAATAAATAAATGATTATTGAAATTTAGGTGTTCTGTCACCTTTTAATCTTTTACTCACACTCCTACTATTTTTGAGATACCAACGCCATTTTATATTTTTTGCCTTTGATATGCCAATTCTCGTAGTTTGAATAAGATCTTTTTCTTCTAGGGTGGAGTCTCTAGGAGAAATCCATAAAGATTTTTTATTAAGAACTTCAAGTGAGTTAAATGAAATATCTACACTGAATGTTTTAGTTACTAGGCCAGGTCCAGAAGCGAATCTCTCATTCTTATTAGGGATAAAAACTGATCTTATCAAAACACCACTCGCAAAATTTTCTTTATCAGTAACTATGTTTAAACAATGATGTATGCCATAAGTTTTGTAAATATAAAATGTGCCAGGTTTGCCAAATAATGATTTGTTTGATTCAGTCATTTTGCGGTAGCCATGACAGGCCTCCTCTTCCTGTGAATAAGCTTCAGTTTCAACAATAACCCCTTTAACTTGATCTATCTCATTATTTTTTTTTATAAGGTGACAGCCTATTAAATCAGGAGCAACAAGTTTAGAGTGCCGATAAAAAAAATTTTTTGGAAATAATTTTTCTTCTATTTTTCAATATCTATCTAATAACATATTTAGCTGAGAAAAATAATTAAGGCTATTAATTGATATTGATTTTCAAAAAGATGTTATTATTTTTTTAAATTATTTGAAATTCAAAGGATACGTAAATAAGTTGTCATTAATAAACTATTATTTAGTAAGAAAGAAATTAAAGGTATGACAAAAATAACTAAAGAGGAAGTTAAAAAAGTTGCTCATTTAGCGAGATTAGAACTTAACGAGGATGAAATTAATAATCATGCAGAACAATTAGAAAAGATATTGGATTATATAAGACAACTTGAAAAAATTGATACAGATGGTGTCCCCTCTACAACTAGAGCTATAGAGGTTGTAAATGTATTTAGAAAAGACGAAAAGAAAAATTCTGATTGCAATGAAGAAATTTTAGAATTGGGTCCATTGAGAGAAGATAAATATTTTAAAGTACCAAAAATTATTAATGATTAACTAAGTTAGTTGCTTCCAATAAAGGTTTTGTTGACTATCTTTAATAAAAATTTTTTTATTTTAAAGCCTGGATATAAATTTATGATTTTTCTTATTTTCCCCCTCTTTTTGCTATGACTCCTTACACCTATTAATAGATCATAAATAAAGTTAAAAATGTCTTCTTTACTTTCAAATATCCCAACCCTTTGAGGGGAGCCTTTTTTATCCAATAAGGGCTTAGTTTTTTCATAAGCTATTTTGTATTCAAACCAAGGAATCGAAGGCCAAAGATGATGAATGAGATGGTAATTTTGTCCCATTATTAATAAATTCATAAATTTGCTTGGATAAACGCGAGAATTTATCCATTTATTTTTAGATCGAAATGGTCTATGGGGTAAATAATCAAAAAATATTCCTAAAGTGACCCCCACCATTAATGCTGGCCCAAACCATAAATTATAAATTAAATTCATAAAGTCAAATTTCAAACCTGCCAAGATAATTGATATGAATATGGATCTTTCAATTCCCCATTGTAGTAATTCATATTTTCGCCAGAGTTTTCTTTGAAAGAAAAACACCTCATGATAAAAAAATCTTGGAGCAATTAGCCAAATTGGACCAAAAGTACTGACAATATGATCTGGATCATTTTTGGGGTGATTTACATGAATATGATGTTGTAAATGTACTCTCGTAAAAACTGGGAAACTAAACCCTAATAGAATTGCTGAGCCATGACCCATTGCTTGATTTATCCAAGGAACTGGATGAGCAGCTTTATGACAGGCATCATGAATAACAGTACCTTCAATATGTAAAGCTAAAAATGCAGTGGCTACAAGTAAAGGTAAAGGCCAAATACCTCTATACCATTGCCATATGCTAAGAAAAGCAAGAAAATAACCACCAAAGAATAAACCTAATGTTGGATTCCAAAAACTTGGCGGATCTACGTAATTTTTAATCTCTTTTTGCCAATTAATTGTTTTTGAAGAATTAGTGTTTGTCGTTGTATTTTTATTGGTTAGGTTTGAAATCGTTTCTTTTATTCTTTAAATAATATAACTAATATTTTAAGATGATTGCATGCTCAAACATAAAAAATTTCTTTTAAGAAATTTTTAATTTAATTTAATGTGTCAAATTAATCATCTTAAGAAAAAAAATTTTTAAAATATACCTCTTTCAATTATTATTTTATTTGAGCGGTCGTGGCGGAATTGGTAGACGCGCGAGTTTTAGGTACTCGTATCTTCGGGTGTGGGAGTTCAAGTCTCCCCGACCGCACTTAAGGGAATTCTGATAGATAGTTTGCTTATCTATATCCACTCTTATAATTCAATTAAGTATTTAAATTAATGGATAGTTTTATATTTTATTTAGGAACTTTTTATGTTGTAATTGGGACCATATTTCTAACTGTACCGATAATTTATCTTGAACTTGGCAAACCAAAAGACTTAATAAAAGCTTTTTTAAATTTATTAATAGGTTTGATATTAATAATTAAAAATAAAACATTAGATGGGTCATTTTTTATAATTCTCCTTTTTTTAACGGTACTTGTTATTTTTTATCTAGTAGAGCTTTTTTTATCTAGATGGTACCAATTGACAGATAATGAAAAGAAAAAATTAACTACCTTTTTGGCGTTTAAAAATAACTTTTCGAAAATATTAGAATCTATTAATTTTGTATTTGGTGATTTAACGAAACCTTCAAATTTTTTTAATTTTGGTAGTAATAATAAAAATGCAACCCAAAAAAAGTGGGTAAGAAATGATAAAAATGATAATATAAAAGTCTGAAATCAAATATATTGGTCATTTGAAACATCTCAAAAAAACTACAGGTCAATTAAGAATATAATGAATTAGATTTATTTAAATAATTCTTTTGATCACCAATATTCTTTAATATCGTCGTATGAAATCTCAAAATAGCAAAGAACAAAAATCAAATTTTTCTTATAAAGAGACTTTAAATTTACTAAAAACTGATTTTTCAATGCGTGCTAACTCAGTTGTAAGAGAACCCGAGATTCAGAAATTTTGGGCTAACAATGATATTGATTTCCAATTAGGTTCAAGTAATTCAGGCGAAATATTTACATTACATGATGGCCCTCCTTATGCAAATGGAGCGCTTCATATGGGTCATGCCCTTAATAAAGTTTTAAAAGACATAATAAATAAGTACAAAACCTTAAGAGGGTTTAGGGTTCATTTCGTACCTGGTTGGGACTGTCATGGATTACCTATTGAATTAAAAGTTCTTCAGAATTTAAAATCTGATGAAAGAAAGAATCTTGATACTCTAAATCTAAGAAAAAAAGCAACAGATTATGCCCATATTCAAATTAATAATCAAAAGGAGGGTTTCAAAAGGTGGGGCATATGGGGAGATTGGAATAACCCTTACTTAACACTTAAGAAAAGTTATGAATCTGCTCAGATTGGAGTATTTGGGAAAATGTTCTTAAATGGCTATATATATCGTGGTCTTAAACCTGTGCATTGGAGTCCAAGTTCAAGGACTGCACTTGCAGAAGCAGAATTAGAATATCCTGATGAACATTATTCAAAAAGTATTTATGTTTCGTTAAAAATCACTAAAATACCTGAGAAAATTCTATTAAATTTCATCCAAGATAATCTTAATATCAAAAAAGATTTTTTTCAAAATAATTCTTTCATAACTATTTGGACCACGACTCCTTGGACTATACCTGCAAATGAAGCTGTTGCAGTAAATCCAAAAATAAAGTACGTTTTTGCTATTGATGAAAAGAAAAAAATTTACCTTTTAGCAAAGGATTTATCTTTTGAAATAAGTAAGAAATTAAATAGAGATTTCAAGGTGCTTTTAGAGGTTAAAGGCTCTAAATTGGAAAATATTGAATATCAACATCCCTCTAAGAATAAAAATTGCAGAATTGTAATTGGAGGAGATTACATTACTACAGAATCAGGAACTGGAATTGTTCATACTGCGCCTGGTCATGGGATAGATGATTTTAATGTGGGTCAAAAATATGATTTACCAATAACATGTGTCGTTGATGAAAAAGGGAACTTAAATGAATATTCTGGTCAATTCAAAGGATCGAATGTCCTGAAAGATGCAAATGATTTAATTATTCAATATTTAAAAGAAAATAATTTGCTTCTATTACAAGAAAATTATAAGCATAGATATCCTTATGATTGGAGAACCAAAAAACCAACTATTTTTAGGGCAACAGAACAATGGTTTGCATCTGTAAATGGATTTAGATCAACTGCATTAAAGGCAATCGAAGATGTTGAGTGGATGCCAGAGACTGGCAAGAAAAGAATTTATTCTATGGTTGTTGGTAGAGGAGATTGGTGTATTTCCAGACAAAGGTCATGGGGAGTCCCTATTCCAGTTTTTTATAAAAAAAATGGTAATGATATTCTCCTTAACAACGAGATAATTAATCATATTCAAGAACTTTTTAGTGAACATGGAGCAGATATTTGGTGGGATTGGGAGGTTAAGAATCTTTTGCCAGAAAATTATGCAAAAGAATCGGATCTATGGAAAAAAGGAACAGATACAATGGATGTTTGGTTCGATTCTGGATCTAGCTGGGCCGCAGTATGTGAACTAAGAAATGAATTAAAGTATCCAGCAGATCTTTATTTAGAGGGCTCAGATCAACATCGAGGATGGTTTCAGTCTTCTTTGCTAACATCTGTTGCAGTCAATAATAAACCTCCATATAAGAAAGTTTTGACTCATGGTTTCGCACTTGATGAAAACGGAAGAAAAATGAGCAAATCTTTAGGAAATGTTGTTGATCCAAATATTATTATTAATGGTGGTAATAATAAAAAAACTGACCCTGCTTATGGTGCTGATGTTTTAAGGCTATGGGTAAGCTCTGTAGATTATTCAGTAGATGTTCCAATTGGTTCAAATATACTCAAGCAACTTTCAGACGTATACAGAAAAGTTCGTAATACTGCAAGATATCTTCTAGGTAATATACATGATTATGATCCTAAAATTGATAGTTTTGAAATTGATCAACTGCCTCTCTTAGATCAATGGATGTTAGGCAGATTAGTTGAGGTTACAGATCAAATAACAAATGCTTATGAAAATTATGAATTTTCAAAATTTTTCCAAATCTTGCAAAGTTTTTGCGTTGTAGATCTTTCAAATTTTTATTTGGATATTGCGAAGGATAGGTTATATGTAAGTTCTAAATCACAATTTAGGAGAAGAACATGTCAGTTCGTCATGTCAAAAGTTGTTGAAAATTTAGCCGTACTTATTTCTCCAGTGCTTTGTCATATGGCTGAAGATATTTGGCAAAATATTCCATATTCAACTAAAGAAAAATCAGTCTTTCAAAGAGGATGGCCAATATTTTCGCAGTCATGGAAAAATCAAATACTTAATGAGCACATTGCAAATTTAAGAAATTTGAGAGTTGAAATTAACAAGGCTATAGAAGGATGTAGGAACAAGCAAATAATTGGAGCAGCTTTAGAAACTGAAGTTAATTATTTACCTGAAGATAAAGTTTTAAAAGATTCACTTAATTGGCTAAAAGAATTTGGTAATCAAGATGTAGATTTATTTAGGGACTGGCTTATAGTATCGAACTTCCAAGTGGTATCTGATTTGAAAAAAAATTCTCTGATTATTGATAATAATGCACTTGGCAAAATTCAAATAAAAAAAGCTCAAGGTCAAAAATGTGATAGATGTTGGCATTATCAAAAAGATACTTTTAAAGGAATCCAAAATACAAAATTATGCAAAAGATGCTCAAATATTATTAAGTCTGAATTTATTTAAATCCAGTTTTTTTGATTC
>QCCL01000005.1 GCA_003281255.1 Prochlorococcus sp. AG-347-L02 | reverse complement strand
AATTCCAATTAAATACATTCGATACATCTATAACTTGAGATTTTTTTCGCATTCCAACAAGTGGAATAGTTCCTTGATAACAACACCAATTGATTGCAACTTGCGCTTGGGAAACTGATCTTTGATGCGCAATTTTTTTTAGAGACCTCCGCAATTCATATGTTGGTTTTTTATATTTTTCAAATAAAGCATTACGAATAAAACTTTTTTCTTTATTTTCTTCTTTATCTGGATCAATACAAAGTATTCCAAAAGATAAAGGACTATAAGCAAAGAAATCAATATCATTTTCTTCGCAAATTTTTTTTACCTGATATTGTTTTCCTAAATCTGGAGCAAGCAACGAAAACTGTATCTGAACACTTTTTAGGCTCTGATCTCTTGTTGCCAAGAAATTAATTAATTTCGTCAATCTTTTAGGGCCTATATTTGATAAGCCGATTTGAAAATCAAAGCCTTGATCTTTTAAATCGCAAAGATTATTCAAAAGCCCTAATTCTTGCCAAGGATTGTATTTTGCAGTTGACCAATGTAATTGCACTATATCTAATTTGTTATTAAGTCTTTCTAAACTTTTCAAAAAAGGTTTATTAAAACCTCTGTCACCGATTCTCCAGGGATAAGGAGCAAGTTTAGTTGCCACTTGAATTCTTTTTTTCTTCGCTGAAGATGTATTTAGTAGAAATTTGCCTATCAATAATTCACTTCTACCCTGAAGATTCCCAGTACCGTAAGAATCTGCAGTATCAATTAGATCAAAACCTCTTCGTAACGCTTCATTATATGTCTCACGTAAATCATCGTCATTTGTAGATTGGTAATTCCAAAAAAACTTATTTCCCCATGACCAAGTACCTAATCCAATTCTTTTCTTCACTAGCCCATTTAAATAAATAACTTTTTAAGGTTATCTAAAAAATTAACTTCTTTAAAATATTTCAAAAAATAAGTTTTAAAGCATTAAAAATCAATTTCTCTTGACATTAAGAAATTATTCTCCAAAGTAAGAGAAATAAAAATAAAAAATTGTTCATTACTGTTTGCGGACAAAAAGGGGGTGTGGCCAAGACCTGCACAAGTATTCACCTTGCTAGTGTTTGGCATTCTGAAGGTAAAAAAGTTTGCATAGTCGATGCCGATAAGAATAGATCTGCATTAGCATACGCATCAAGAGGTAATCTTCCATTTCCAGTTTTCCCCGTCAGTTCAGCTGCTAAAACATCAAGGTCATCAGAAATTGTAATAACTGATGGCCAGGCTAGCAGTGATCAAGAAGAACTTAAACACTTAGCTTATGGTTCAGATTTAGTTATCTTACCTACAACTGCAAAAGCAAGATCAGTGGAATTAACTGTTGAGCTAGCTAATTTATTAAGTGACTTAAAAGTTAACCATGCAGTAGTAATAGTAAAAGTTGATTTTAGGCAGCAAAAAGCCGCGCAACAAGCCAAAGCAGCTCTAGAAAATTTTGGCTTATATGTTTTTGATACATTTATACCCTTACTTTCAGCTTTTGATAAAGCAGAAGCCTCTGGGAATGCTGTATTTGAAGCTGTAGACGATTTAGGCAGATCAGATCCTCGTCGAATGACGGGCTGGTCTGCTTATTGTTCAATTGCCTCACAAATTCCATGCCTGATTTCGAAGCCCTCATCCGACATCAACAACTTAAACAACCAAAATCCAGTCAGCGCTTAAAAGTAGTTGATTCTCCAAATTTTGAAGAAAAAAACGAAGAAACAATAATTAGACAATCTGGATTATTCGTTAATTTTTTTGGAGGTTTTATAGGCTCTGTAATTGGAACTTTAACAATACTGTTTCTTTATATAAATGAATATCTACCATTAGATTTACTAAAACTTAAGTAGTATATTCGCTATTTATTTCAACATACTTTTTAGAAAGATCGCACCCCCAAGCTGTGCCTTTCGATTCGCCAGAATTTAGATTAATCGTAATTTTTACAATATCATCTACTAAATATCTACCTTTCATTCTGGACCTAATATAATCAGTGACTTTTTGTGGATCATGTTTATTTAACTTGCCATTTTCCAAAATCTGAGCGTTTCCTATATACAAGTCAACGTCATTTAAGTTGAATTTAACTCCAGAATTACCTGCAGCAGAAATGATTCTTCCCCAATTAGGATCACAGCCATGTATTGCAGTTTTTACCAAGGCAGAATTACAGATAGATTTCGCGAGCATAATTGCATCATCTGTATTTTTTGCACCTTGAATCATAACTTCTAATAAACAATTTGCTCCCTCGCCATCCCTTGCAATATTTTTTGCCAAGTTTTGACATACAATATCAATCCCTTTTTGGATAATTGGAAAAAATCTTTTTTCAATTTTCTCTCCTGCATTTATTCCAATAAAAGAATCATTTGTACTTGTCTCTCCATCAACTGATATTGCATTAAAAGATTTTTTAACCGCAATAGCAATCATTTTGTCCCATTCGTCTTTTTGAATACCCGCATCACAGGTTAGAAAAGCAAGCATTGTAGCCATGTTGGGGTAAATCATTCCAGAACCTTTTGCAAATCCTGCTATGTTTATTTTTCTACCTTGAATAGTCGTCTCTATTAAAACTTTTTTCAAAGTCAAATCAGTAGTTAAAATTGCTTCTGCTGCATTTTGAAAATTATTACTCTTTAAATCACTAACTAAATTAGGTAAATTTTTTATTAAATCATTTATTCGAATTGGGACACCAATTACTCCAGTTGAGCACATTAAAACTTCTTCTTCTTTTATTCCTAAAAGTTCCGCAATCTTTCCTGTAGCAATTTGAAAATGTTGAATACCAAGATTTCCTGTACATGCATTCGCTTGACCAGAATTAATTAGTATTGCACGTACAAAACCTGCAGTTGTTTTAATCCTTTCTTCACAAATATCCACACAAGAAGCGCGCACTATTGACTGGGTAAACATCCCACTAAAAATACTTCCTTCTGGAGCAAGTATTAGTGCCAAATCTTTTTTATTAGAAGCTTTTAATCCAGCAGATATCCCAGCAAAAAGAAACCCCTTAGGTGTTACCTTACTGTCATCAATAAACGACCAATTGGAATCTAACTGGCTCAAACTTTTTGGTATTTTAATTCATACTAACTGCTCTTTAATACTAAAGAAACTAAGTAATTAGATTATTATTAATTATATGGATATTCTTCAAAAATCAAAAAACAACCAAAGAAGAATTGGTTTAACAGGAGGTATTGCGAGTGGGAAGACCACAATAACTAATTACATTAGAAAAAATAAAAATTTTCCAATATTAGATGCAGATCATTTATCAAGAGAATTAATCAAACCAAACACATATGGATATAAGAAAATTTTAGATTTTTTTGGAAATAAAATTATTGATAATAAGAACAATTCAGAAAGGGAAATAAACAGAAAACTTTTAAGGAACATTATTTTTAAACATTCAGAAAGCAAAGAATGGATTGAAAAACTACTTCACCCCTTAATTAAAGAAAAAATGATAGAAGAATGCAGTCAATACAAAAATAATCAAACCATAGTATTGGTTATTCCATTATTATTTGAAGCAAAATTTGAAGATATTTGCACTGAAATATGGTTAGTTAAATGTCCTAAAGAAATACAAAAAAAAAGACTTATCAAAAGAGATAAAATTAGCGAAAAAGAAGCATATAAATTGATAAATTTTCAATTAAGCTTTGAAGAAAAAAGGAAATTTTCAGATATTATCTTAGATAATTCGGATGATCAAAATAAATGGATCAACACGATAAAAGAGCTTCTTTAAGATTTAGCTATTCAATTTTTCCATAAGAAGTTTATTTGCAAGTTTCGGGTCAGCTTTACCTTTGGTTCTTTTCATAAGTTGACCAACAAAAAAACCAAGTAACTTAGTTTTGCCATTTTTAAATGCTTGAACTTCATTTGGATGTTCATTTATAATTTCATCAATTATTGGTAAAATACTTGAAGAATCAGATATCATTGCCAACCCTTTTTCTTCAACTAATTTTTTCGGAGAAATATTTTTTTGAATAAGTTCAGGTAAAATTTCTTTTGCAATTTTTCCACTAATTATATTTTTTGAAATCATGCTAATCATTTCGGCAAGATTTTCAGGACTAAGCTTTAATTCACTAAAACTTAGTTTATTGGATTTTAAATAGCCCACAATATCACTTGTTACCCAATTTGAAGCTAGTTTTGCTTCGGCACCATTTGCTACTGTTTCTTCAAAAAAGTTTGCCATGCTTATTTCATCAGAAATGACCCTTGCATCATATGCAGACAACCCAAATTGACTTACATATTTATTTCTTTTCTTTGAGGGTAATTCTGGTAGTTCTTTAAACCATATTTCTTGTTGGGCTTTTGTTATTTCAATTGGTCCTAAGTCAGGATCAGGAAAATATCTATAGTCACTGCTGCCTTCTTTCATTCTCATACTTTTAGTTAATTGCTTAGCTTCATCCCATAACCTTGTTTCTTGGAAAATTTTTCCTCCCTTTTCATAAACTTCTATTTGTCTGGCTATTTCATAATCACAAGCCTTTTGAATTGCAGAAAATGAATTCATATTTTTTATTTCCACTTTGGTACCAAAAGGAGCTTTAGGTCCTTTTCTAACTGAAATATTGACATCACAGCGTAATGAACCCTCTTGCATATTTCCGTCTGATACACCTAGATATCTAACTGTTCTTCTAATCTCTGAAGCATATTCAGACGCCTCTTTACCTGATCTAATATCTGGTTTACTTACAATCTCACAAAGTGCTATTCCGGCACGATTGTAGTCAACTAAAGAATACTTAGAACCAGCTAACCTGTCACTACCTGAATGGACTAGTTTTCCTGCGTCTTCTTCCATATGAAGCCTTTCTATTCCAATTTTTTTGATATAAGATTCTTTGTCCTTTTCAATTATTTCAACCTCTAACCAGCCATTTTCAGCTAGTGGCTCATCAAATTGTGAAATTTGATAATTTTTGGGCAAATCAGGATAAAAATATTGTTTTCTATCAAATTTACAATGTTCTGCAACATTTAAATTTAATGCTAAAGAAGTTTTTACAGCATACTCAAGGACAGTCTCATTCAAAACTGGAAGAGTTCCTGGTAACCCACAAACTACAGGATCTATATGCGTATTAGGGGCGTCACCAAAAGCTGTTGACGCAGATGTGAATATTTTACTTTTAGTATTAAGCTGTACATGAGTTTCCAAACCAATCACAGCTTCCCAAGATTCCAAATTTTTCATTATCAAAAGTCTCTTTATTAATATTATTGGATATAAAAGAAAAGAGGACCAAAACATAAATAAAAATATTTATTATTAAATGACACAAGAAACAAAAAATTCAATATTAATTATTGGCGGTGGACTTTTAGGTTTATCTATTGCTTATGAATTTGCTAGAAATAATTTCAAAGTTTTAGTTTTAAGCAAAAACAGAAATGAATCAGCTGGATTTGTTGCTGCAGGAATGTTAGCTACTCATGCCGAAGGGCTCGAAGATGAATTACTAAAATTTGGCCAAGAAAGTCAAAGTCTAATTCCAAAGTGGATACAAAGTATTGAACAAGATAGTAGTATTAAATGCGGTTTAAAAAAATGTGGAATAGTAGTTCCTTTTAAAAATAAAGAAGATCTTGAAAAGTTTCCAACTTATGAATATGGAAAATATTTAAATCATAAAGACCTTCAAACAGAAATTAATGGCATGAATTCTATTTGGAAATATGGTTTACTATTTGAACAAGATGGTCAAATAGATAACCGAAGAAGACTGATGCGTGCTCTTGAGAGAGCATGCTCTTTGCAGGGAGTCGAATTTCAAGAAGGATCAGAAGTAGAGGATTTGATATTAGAAAAAAACAAAATTACTGGTGCAAAAGTTTTATGTGCCACTGGGGAACTAAAAAAAATTAACTGCGAAAAAGCGATTATTTGCAGTGGTGCTTGGAGTAAAAAAATTTTTAATAAGATTCCAGTCTTTCCTGTAAAGGGGCAAATGCTATCAATACAAGGTCCAACAAATTTTTTGAAAAGAGTTATTTTCGGTCCAAAAACTTATCTAGTTCCCCGTGATGATGGACTTATTATCGTTGGAGCGACAGTTGAAAAAGATTCAAACTTTAATCAGGGTAATACTCCTAATGGCATTAAACAACTGCAAGAAGGCATTCTCTCCTTATTACCAGAAGCTATTAATTGGCCACAAATGGAACATTGGTGGGGATTTAGGCCCTGCACACCAGATCTTAAACCAATAATAGGAAAATCAAAAATTGAAAACCTTTTTATAGCTACAGGACATTACAGAAATGGGGTTTTATTTTCTGCAATAACAAGTGATCTTCTTTTGAAAATAGTTCAAAATAAAGGTCTCAAAGAAATAGAAAAAAGCTTTTTAGAAAAATTTAGTTTAGATAGATTTGAGATTTGAATTTTAATTTTCAGATCGCCATTTGGCATCAGAAGTTTCCCAATCACATAATTCCTCTTCGTTAAACCATAGATCGATTTCAAATTTTGCGGTATCTTCTCCATCAGAACCATGAATAATATTTCTCCCAATATCAATAGCCAAATCACCTCTAATTGTTCCAGGATCTGCTTCAAGAGGTTTTGTTGCACCTATTAGTTTTCTAGCACTCAAAATAACTCCTGCTCCTTCCCACACCATTGCTACAACAGGACCACTTGAAATAAAGTCTACTAAATCACCAAAAAAGGGTCTTTCTCTATGAACACCATAATGATTTTGAGCAAGATCTTCTGAGGGGATTAATTGCTTTAAACCAACCAGTTTAAATCCTTTTTTTTCAAATCTGCCAATAATCTCAGCAACATATCCTCTTTGAACTCCATCTGGTTTAATTGCAATAAAGGTTCTCTCTTTGGTCATTTAGTTAATAATCACTCTATGTATATTCAACTTTTGGGTGGTAACTTGGCAAGTAATCATTAAAATAAAAGATATTGTTTTGAGTTATTTTCAAAAACATTTATTAATCACTAAGAGATAAATTGACCAATTTTGAGCCGAAAAAATTAAAGAAAATTTGGACTATTGAAGATAGTATTTCAACTTACCACATAGACAAATGGGGAGATAAATATTTTTCTATAAATTCCAAAGGAAACATATCAATAACTAAAGATATAAAATCTCAAAATAAGATTGATCTTTTTAAGCTTGTCAAAGAACTTAAAAGTAGAGAAATAAATCCTCCATTAATTATAAGATTTAATGATATTTTGAAAGACCGAATAAATGCATTACATGACTCTTTTTTAAAAGCAATTAAAACTTATAAATATAAGAATATTTATCAAGGCGTTTTTCCTGTCAAATGTAATCAACAGAAAAATGTCCTAGAAAAGATAATAGAATTTGGTAGCCAATGGAATTTTGGTTTAGAAGTAGGAAGTAAATCAGAACTATTAATTGGTCTTGCACTTCTTGAAAACCAAAATTCATTATTGATATGCAACGGATATAAAGATAAAAAATATATTGAGATTGCTACTTTGGCCAGAAAACTCGGCAAAAATCCGATAATAGTTATTGAACAACGAGATGAAGTAAAAAGAATTATTCAAGCAGTTCAAGAACTTAACGCGACTCCATTGATAGGCATTAGAGCAAAGTTATCAAGTAAAAGTAGTGGTAGGTGGGGCAAATCTATTGGAGATAATTCCAAATTTGGATTATCAATCCCAGAAATTATGTCGACAATAAAAGAACTTAAAGAAGCAAATCTTATAAACGAAATGAAATTGCTCCATTTTCATATAGGAAGTCAAATAAGTGATATTGCAGTGATCAAAGACGCATTACAAGAAGCGAGTCAAATATATGTTGAACTATGCAAACTAGGAGCCCCAATGCAATATATCGACGTAGGGGGAGGATTAGGGATAGATTTTGATGGAACTAAAACCTCCTCCAACACCTCTACTAATTATTCTCTTCAAAATTATGCCAACGATGTAATCGCAACCATTAAAGATTCATGTGAATTAAATAATATCAAGCATCCAATAATAATCTCAGAAAGTGGAAGAGCAATCATTAGTCATTGTTCAGTTTTAATTTTTAATGTTTTAGGAACAAGCCATGTCAGTTCCAAACTACAAATTTTTGATAAAAAAAATCAAAAATTAATCATTTCAAATTTACTGGAAACTTTCTATGAATTAAAAAAAATTAAAAATAAAAAAATAAATTTATCTCAAATAATTGAACTATGGAATGATGCAAAAAAGTTTAAAGAAGATTGCTTAGTTGCCTTTAGATTGGGATTTTTAAGTTTAGCAGAACGAGCTTATGCCGAAGAACTGACCTGGGCTTGCGCAAAAGAAATTTCTAATAACCTGAATAATGATGAAATCAATCACCCTGATTTATCTGAAATTACAGAAACTCTTGCATCAACTTACTATGCAAATTTATCTATCTTTAAATCTATTCCCGATAGCTGGGCAATAAATCAGATTTTTCCAATAGTACCAATACATAGGCACTTAGAGGAGCCGTTTTGCAAAGGCAATTTTGCAGATTTAACTTGTGATTCAGATGGGAAACTAAATAATTTTATTGATGATGGAAAAATTAAATCATTACTAAATTTACATAAACCAGTGCAAGATAAAGATTATCTAATTGGAATTTTTATGACTGGAGCCTATCAAGAAGCATTAGGAAACTTGCACAATTTATTTGGCAGTACAAACGTTGTTCATATAGATATAAATCAAGATAATTCATATAAGGTAAAAAATATTATTAAAGAGGACAGTAAATCTGAAATATTACAATTATTAGATTACAGTTCAGCTTCTTTGGTTGAATCTATAAGAATTAATACCGAATCATCAATTGATCAAAAAAATTTAACTATTGAAGAAGCAAGGAAATTAATAGATCAAATCGAAATTAGTCTCAGAAAAAGTAGTTATTTATCAGAATGACTATCTAATATTTTTTGCAAATGATTTTTAGCATAATCTAAAGCATCACTTAACTTATCAATATCTTTAGCACCTGCTTGAGCAAAGTTAGGCTTTCCTCCTCCACCTCCCGAACAAATTCTTGCAATCTCATTAATTAATTTACCTGCATGCAATCCTATTTTTACTGCATCATCACCTAAAGAAACTACAAATAACAACTTTCTATTTTCTGGATTTGGTATTCCCCCAAGAATCACTATTGCTTTATTTCCCAAATGACCAGTTAAATTAAGTGCTGCAGATTGCAAAGAATTTCCATCTAAGCCATCAATCTGATTTATTAAAATTGAAAAAGAATTTATTATTTCTGCTGATGATTTTATAGAAGAGTATTTAAAGTATGCAATTTCATCTTTCATTTTTTGTATCTCTTTATTCTTATTAATAAGCTCTGCTTGCAAATTATTAACCCTTTCAAAAAGTTGATTAGGATTTGCTTTTAACAAATCACTTAGTTGATTTACTAGAGCATTTCTATCACTGAAATAGTCTAATGCTGATTGGCCTGACAATGCTTCGATTCTTCTAACTCCGGCTGAGATTCCTTCCTCACTAATTATTTTGAAAGAACCTAATTCGGATGTAGTTTTAACGTGCGTGCCGCCACAAAGTTCCATTGAAACCCCTGGCACATTAACAACGCGCACTTCATCATCATATTTTTCTCCAAACATGGCCACTGCTCCCTTTTGAAGAGCCTCACTCTTAGACATATTTTTTATTTCTAGGATATGATTTTCCATAATCCAAGAGTTAATTAGAGTCTCAATCTTAGAAATTTGATCTTTAGAAATAGGATTTGAAGAATTAAAGTCAAACCTTAATTTATTAAAGGCTACTAATGAACCTTTTTGTCCAACACCTTCATTAACGATTAATTTGAGAGCAGATTGCAATAAATGAGTAGCTGTATGATTTGCAGCAGCCTTAGCTCTATTAGAGGATTTAACATTGGTCTTAACTTTTTGTCCAATAATTAATATTCCTTTTCTGATCGTTCCATAATGTAAAAAAACATTTTTCTTTCGAATAACATTATCAACCAAAACCTCTACATCTTTGGAAAATATCGTTCCAATATCACCAACTTGGCCGCCAGATTCTCCATAAAAAGTTGTCTGATCAAGAACAATTAAAACTTTCTGACCTTTACTTGCTTGCCTAACTAACGTTGAATCCAAAAATATACCCATTATTTCAGCTTCCGAAAGAAGTGAATCATAACCATTAAAAACAGTTTTGTTAAAAAGATCTATTTCTCGCTCTAATGATCCCTCTAATGTCAAATCAATATTACTTGAAGCAGCTTTAGCTCTCTCTTTTTGTGCATTCATTTCTTCTTCAAAACACTTTACATCTACACTGATACCATTTTCTTCAGCAATTTCTACAGTAAGTTCTAAAGGAAATCCATAAGTATCATAAAGTTCAAAAGCTTTAAAACCAGAAATTAATTTCTGCCCTGAAAAAATTAACTCATCTAGCAATTTCTCTCCTCTTTCAAGAGTTTCCCTAAACCTTACTTCTTCAATTTTTATTTCATTCAAAATTAAATCATTATTATTTTTTAAATCAGGATAATTATTTTGCATTAAATTGATACCGACAGTAGCAATATGAGGTAAAAATTCATTTGTTATGCCTAATAATCTCCCATGTCTTACCATTCTTCTAATAAGCCTTCTTAATATATAGCCCCTGCCTAGATTACTTGCTACTACTCCATCAGAAATTAAATGAATAACAGCTCTTGTATGATCTCCAATTATTTTTAAAGAAATTTTATTTTTATCTTCTGAAGAAAAATAATCAATATTTGCAATCTCACAAATTTTTTGAATGATAGGAAAAATTAAATCTGTCTCATAATTATTTTGTTTTTTTTGCAATATTTGAGCCATCCTTTCAAGGCCCATTCCAGTATCAATATTTTTAAATTTTAAATCTGTCAATTTTCCACTAGGATCACGATTATATTGCATGAAAACAAGATTATAAAATTCAATAAAACGATCTCCATCTTCTAAATCAATATTCTGAAGACCTTTTTCAGGATAAAAATCGTAATAAAGTTCTGAACAAGGTCCACATGGACCTGTTTTCCCAGATGACCAAAAATTATCTTTCTCACCTAGTTTCACTATCCTATCTGGATGAATACCAATTTCATCTCTCCAAATTTTTGCAGACTCTGCATCTTCGTAAAAAACACTCACAATTATATTTTCAACAGAAAGTTGATAAATATTAGTAACTAATTCCCAAGCCCACTGAATAGCTTCTCGTTTGAAATAATCTCCAAAAGAGAAATTACCAAGCATTTCAAAAAAAGTATGGTGTCTAGCTGTAACTCCAACGTTTTCTATATCGTTTGTTCTGATGCACTTTTGGCTAGATGTAGCCCTTTTTGATGGTCTTTGTTTTAAACCTAAAAAAACTGGTTTAAAAGGTAGCATTCCAGCAATTGTGAGCATAACCGTAGGATCATCTGGAATTAAAGATGCACTTGGAATGATTTTATGGAATTTTTCACTATAAAATTTTAAAAAGGCATTTCTTATCTCATCTCCAGTAACTATTTTTTTAATTATTTGAGTTGTCATTTACCCAGAATAAAGAAGAATAAAAATTAAAGAAAAGCGTAATTTCGGTTATTTCGCAAAAATGATCACGCGGATCTATATTCTATATAACTAAAGTAAATTTATAAAGCGAATTATTCTATGATAGCCCCTGCCCAGACAAGTAATTCTAAATTGGCACAAATAAATAACAAATTGACAGTCCAATCTCAAAACTTCAGTGATGATTCTTGCGCCATAAGATCTCTAGATTGGGATCGCAGTAGATTTGATATTGAATTCGGTTTAAGAAATGGAACTACATACAACAGTTTTATTATTAGAGGAGAAAAAATAGCAATTATTGATACTAGTCACGCAAAGTTCGAAAAATTATGGTTTGAAGAATTACTAAAAAAAGTAAATCCACAAGAAGTTGATTATTTAATTACAAGCCATACAGAACCCGATCATTCTGGTTTAATAAGTAATCTTTTAGAATTTAACCAAAATATTACAGTTGTTGGATCAAAATTAGCCCTTAAATTTATAGAAGATCAAATACATATTCCCTTTAAGCGTCTAGAGGTTAAGAGTGGAGATTTTTTAAATCTCGGAACTAATCCTAATAGCGGTTTAGAACATAATATTGAATTTATAAGTGCACCAAATTTACATTGGCCAGATACAATTTTTTCATATGATCACAGCACACATGTTCTATATACATGCGATGCATTTGGACTCCATTATTGTTCTGACGAATTTTTTGACAACGACCAAAAAGAAATATACGATGATTTCCGTTTTTATTACGATTGCCTTATGGGTCCAAACGCTAGAAGCGTTCTACAAGCAATTAAAAGAATAGATAAGCTACCTGCATTAAAAACAATAGCTGTTGGTCATGGGCCGTTGCTGCATAATCAGGTCAATTTTTGGAAAGGAAAATATCTAGAATGGAGTAGCAATAAAAGCAAAGGTAATGATTTTGTATCAGTCTGCTATATAAGCGACTATGGTTATTGTGATCGACTAAGTCAAGCGATATCTCATGGCATAAGTAAAGCAGATGCACAGGTTCAACTAATTGATTTAAGATCTTCTGACCCGCAAGAATTGACAAGTTTAATTTCCGAATCAAAAGCAGTAGTCGTTCCTACATGGCCAGTAGACTCAGATAATGAATTGAAAGAATCACTCGGTACTTTATTTGCAGCACTAAAACCAAAACAATTTACTGCTGTCTATGATGCATTTGGTGGAAATGACGAACCAATAGATTCCTTAGCAAATAAATTAAGAGAACTTGGTCAAAAAGAAGCTTTCTCCCCTTTAAGAGTAAAAAATATTCCAGATCCCATTGTTTATCAACAATTCGAAGAAGCTGGAACTGACTTGGGTCAATTAATCAATAAAAAGAAGAACATTGCCTCTATGAAGAGCCTTGATTCAAATCTAGATAAAGCGTTAGGTAGATTAAGTGGAGGATTATATGTAGTTACAGCGAGCCAAGGGGAAGGTTCGACATTTAGACAAAGTGCAATGGTAGCAAGCTGGGTTAGTCAAGCAAGCTTTTCTCCACCAGGTATTACAGTTGCAGTAGCAAAAGATAGAGCTATTGAGTCATATATGCAAGTTGGGAAAGGTTTTGTTGTGAATATCTTGAGAGAAGATAACTATCAAAAAATGTTCAGACATTTTTTAAAAAGATTTGCCCCTGGAGCTGATAGATTTGCAGATGTAGATGTAATTAGCAACATCGCTGAAGGTGGACCAGTTCTCTCAGATTCACTCGCCTTTTTAGATTGTAAAGTTAGTTCCAGACTGGAGACTCCAGACCATTGGATAATTTACGGAATTGTTGAAAATGGTAATGTTTCTGACTTATCATGCAAAACAGCAGTTCATCACAGAAAAGTTGCTAATCACTATTAAAGAATAAGTCTTTAAAATGACAGATATTAATATAGGCATACTTGCAGAAAATCAAAACTTATCAGAATTTGAAATTACCGAAAATTTTTCTTGTGTAAGATTCTTAGACCAAAATAAAGAAAGATTTGAACTTGAATTTAACCTTGAACGAGGAACCTCTTTTAATACTTTTTTCATTAGAAGTCATGAAGAACTTTTTATTATTTATCCTCCTGAGAAACAATATTTAAATTCATTTAATAAAGTAATTTCTAGGTTTTGCGATCAATTTAAATTAGATAAAATCAACTTCATTTCTGGTCATATTAATCCCCAAATTATTGAAACTATAAAAAATATAAGTACCCAATTTCAAAAAACAACTATTACTTGCTCTAATCCAGGTTATAAACTTATTAGCGAACTTTGGAATCAAAGAAATCCTACCTTAGAAAACTTTATTGAAATTCAATTACCTGAAATAAACATAATCAAAAAAGAACTTAATTTAGAATTAGATAACATTTCACTAGAGTTAATTCCTATCCCAACAGCACGTTGGCCTGGTGGCCTGATAATTTATGAACGTAATCAAGAAATACTTCTTAGTGAAAAAATTTTCTCTGCTCACATTGCTTCTGCTGATTGGTCTGAAACAAATCGACTTAGTACAGAAATTGATAGGAAACACTTTTATGATTGCTTGATGGCACCAATGTCTAATCAAGTAGTATCAATAACTGAAAAAATTGCAGATTATGACATTAAAACTATTGCACCATTACATGGTCCCGCAATCGAATATAGCTTAAAAAGCTTTTTAAATGACTATATTAGGTGGGGAGATAATCTCTCAACAAATAATCCTAAGATAGCTTTGATATATGCAAGTGCGTATGGAAATACAGCCTCAATTGGAGATGCTTTGGCTAAGGGAATAAATAGAACTTCTGTAGAAGTTGAAAGTATTAATTGTGAATTTACACCTAATGATTTAATTGTAAAATCTATCCAAAATGCTGATGGATATTTAATAGGCTCCCCCACATTGGGCGGTCACGCCCCAACTCCGATAGTTAGTGCACTAGGAACATTGTTAGCAGAGGGGAATAGAGATAAGCCAGTGGGAATTTTTGGTAGTTTTGGCTGGAGCGGCGAAGCTATAGATTTACTTGAAACAAAATTAAAAGACGGTGGTTTTAAATTTAGTTTTGACCCTATAAGGATTAAATTCAGCCCTAATAAACCAAAAATTAAAGAGCTAGAAGAAATAGGAACTCACTTTGGAAGAAAAATTATAAAAAAAGCAAAGAAAAAACCCAGAAATTCAGATACTGGAATGATTACAAGCAAAACGGATCCAAAGCTACAAGCTCTTGGAAGAGTTATTGGTTCACTTTGTATCCTGACAGCTTCTAAAGGCAAAGATGAGAATAATATTAAAGGAGCTATGCTTGCATCTTGGGTTAGTCAAGCAAGTTTTTCTCCGCCCGGGTTAAGTATTGCAGTAGCAAAAGATAGATCGGTAGAGTCTCTTCTGCAAATAGGAGATTCATTCGCATTAAATATTCTTAGTGAAAAAGATTTTAAAGAACCTTTGAAAAGATTCACAAAGCCCTTTGCACCTGGAGAAGATAGATTTGAAGGAATGAATATTGAATTAACTCCTAATGAACAGATAATCATTCCTGAGTCACTCGCATGGTTAGATGCTTCTGTAAAAGAGAGAATGGAATGTGGAGATCATTATGTAATTTACGCCGAAGTACAACACGGTAATATATTAAAATCCGATAGTCTAACGGCAGTTCATCACCGCAAAACAGGTGCTAACTATTAAATTTATGTATCTAATTTATGACTGAAACAAAAGATCTAATAATAATTACTGCTAGCTGTGGTAAAAATCTAGAACTTTCTGAAAAATTTCTTGAAAAAAGTAATGAACTTAAAATAAGTTCTGAAATTTTAGATCTTACAACTCTTGATATTCCATTATTTAATCCAAGAATTCACAGCAAAGACAATATTCCAAATGAAATAAAAGAATTAAAAAAAAAGCTTTTCAAGATTGAAAAGTGGGTGATTTGCGCGCCTGAATATAATGGATCTATACCTCCCATTCTCTCCAACTTCATAGCATGGCTTTCTATTTCGGGAGATGACTTTAGGAATTTATTTAATGGTCAACCGATTGCAATTGCAACATTTTCTGGTGGCATAGGATTAGAACTGCTGACCTCATTACGCATTCAATTAGTGCATTTAGGAAGTCAAGTATTAGGGAGACAACTTTTGTCCTCATATAGTAAACCTATTGATACAAAAACTATTGAAGATATTATTCAAAGACTTTTACAAATGAAAAAATTAAAAACATAAACATTTAAAACCTAATAAAATTCATTTTTTTTCATTCCAAACTTTCAAAATTTTTCTAGCCATAGGCAGTGCATGAACAGACCCCCCACCAGGAGTATTTTGTGCAAAAGCAACTACAAGTAATTCACTTTTTTCAGAGGGAGTAAAGCAAACGAACCAAGCGTGATCTAATCCACCTTCACCATCTTCGGCAGTTCCAGTCTTGCCTGAAACTGGAGGTAAATTTGAAACTCCATAATTAATTGATACTCCTGTGCCAGACTCTACTACTTTCCTGAGACCACTTTTTATCAACTCAATATTATTTGAATCAATATCGATTTTGGTCAGTTTTTTATCTGATATATTTTCTTCATCTTTTTTAACTAAATAGGGAGTAACTAGATAACCTCCATTTGCAATTGCTGCATATGCTCTAGCTATTTGAATAGGTGTAACTTGCACAACAAATTGTCCAATAGACATACTCGCAATATCTTCTGGAACCCAAGGGGTTCTTCCTGGTTGCCCCCATCCTCTGCCTTCTTTAGCCCATTCACTACTAGCTACTAATCCTATATTTTCTTGTTCAGAAATTTCAATTCCAGATAAAGAATTAAATCCAAGCTTTCGTGAGACCTTATGAATTTCATCAACTCCTACTCCATAACCTACTTGATAAAAAAATGTATTACTTGAAACTCTTAAAGCATCTTCATAACCTATTACCCCAAAGCCTAAATCATTATGCTCTCTAAAACATTGGCTCCCATAAGTTATACATGGTTTAGTATCTAACATAGTTTCTCTAGGAAATTTTCCACTTTCCAAGCCAGCTAAAGCGGTTACAATTTTCCAAACGCTTCCTGGATCGTAGGCATTTAATGCTCTATTAAATAAGGGTTTTTCAGGAGAATTAAAAAGTTTATTATATTCTTTCTCAGGTTTAAAATCCTTTGAGAAAAAATTTAAATCAAATGTGGGTTTACTTGTCATTGCTCTTATTGCACCATCTCTTGGATCCATTACTATTATGGCTCCAGCTTTTTTATCTTTAAGAACTTCCTCAGCAACTAATTGCAGATTAAGGTCGATAGTTAATTCAATATCATTACCTTTTACTGGAGGTCTTATACCCAATGATCTTTGAAATTTTCCTAATGAATTTACTTCAACCATTTCTCCACCCCATTCACCTCTTATAAAATCTTCGTAAACATATTCAATTCCAGTTCTACCGATTAAGTCATTTAATTTATAACCATTCCTAGATAGGGATTTATATTCTAATTCAGTAATTGGCTGAGTGTAACCAATTACATGGGCAGCAAGAGATTTATAAGGATAATTTCTAATTAATTTGGTAGCAATTTCAAAACTAATTAAATCACCTTCGTTCTCCTTAAATTTTATTAATTGATCTACATTTAAATCATCAAGAATAATTACTGAAAGTTTCTGATTTTTTAGACCATCAGAGTATTTTTTTTGGATGACATGACTATCAATATTTAATAGGTTAGAAATACCTGATTTATGTTTTTCCCAGTTGCTTTCAATAACAGATTGAGGCTTTATTATTAAAGAATATTTAACTTTACTATCAGCTAAAACATAACCATTTTTATCTAATATTCTTCCGCGTATTGGCTGTGAAGCAATAAGTCTGATCCTATTCTCATCTGACATCTTCCTAAAAGATTCATAATTTAAAAGTTGTAAAAAAATTAACCTAAATAGAATCAATAAAAATGATACAGAAGAAAAAATAAGTAAGACTAAGGGTTGTCTTTTTAATGAAATAATTTTTTTATTAGGACCTGTTTTAATCAAAAATATAAAATTTATTTAAATATTGTTTTTTCTAATAAAGCAATGGTTGATTTTATTTCAATAAGTCTAGTGATTAAATCTTGATAATCACTGTCTTCATTTATGAAATTAAACTCATCATTTTCAATATTATTTGAATTTAAATTTTCATTCATAAGACTTATACTTTTTAAGTAATTATTCCAACTAATAGAATTCTAAATAATAAATTTATTTTTTCAAAAATTTATTAACTTAGATACTTAAAAGATCAAAAAGAAATTAATTTAATTGTTCTATATTTTGTTCGAAATAAGGATTACAACTATTCTTTGATATCCCTAAAGACCATCCAATAAACGAAGAAATAAAAATTGTGACGATTAAAGGCATAATTGCTTGTTGAGTATTTGCAAGGCTAAACCATTCCCTCCAACTACTAAAAAATCTTTCTCTTTGAAATTGTCTTTTTTCATTTTCTAATAATCTCGCTTTTTTAGCGAAAGATTTTGTTACCCACTTTTCGAAAGGAGTCTTTTTTATGACAGCCATTTTTCTCTCAACTTCTAATAATTGTCCGGAACTAAGATAAGGATGAAATGTACTTATCAATTCAAGAGTTTTTAAAAACATCTCAACAGTTGCATCTTTTATGAGCTTTTGCTCGTGACTTAAATCAGACCACTCTATTTCTGGATAAAAACGGTTTCTGTTTGGTGAAATTTGATCCTCTGACATTTGGCCAGGTTCTCTAAGCCATCTATTAGTATTTTCGTCAAATCTCCGCCAATATAAAAAAGGATTAATAAAAATTGTTTTACCAGATACTTTAACTACATCTTTTTGCAGATGATTAGTTATCTTTCTTTCAGAATTTGTCGATTTTATCAAAAGTCAAAATTAATAATCTAATTAAAGATTATCTTTTATTCACTATTTTTCCAGAAAAATAAAAAATTATCTCATGAATATTAAGTTATTGATAACTGCCAGCGCTTCTTTAAATAATTACAATATTCACAATTTAATGAAGATTTGGGAAAATTGTCCGAACGTAATAAATTGACCGTATCAATTATCTTATTTTCTACCCATGAAGTAGAACAATCTAATTTAATTAGATGTACATCAAAATTTAATTGATTATTAAAAAACTCTTCATTTTTCTTGCCATTGAAATATAAAAGATAAGCTTCTTTAGCTACTTGAAAACCATTTTTTTTAAACAACCACTGATACATTTCTAACTGTCTTTTATAAGCTTTTGCATATTCGTATTTATTAAAAGTCTCTAACCAATCAAAATTATTTCTTGATGTTGCTTTTACATCAACAATAATAAGATCACCATTTTTTTTCTGCCAAATGTCATCCACAGCTCCACCAAAATCATAATGATGTTCAATTGACTTATATCTTATCCCTTGAAAATTACTTCTCCAACGGTCTAAATATTTATGTTTAAAAGGAACAGCATCAATACCATATTCAATAAATAAAGGATGTGGCTTCTGAATTTTTCTGTAATAATCAAATTCATTTTTACACAAATTATCTACAGCGATATTTAGAGTGAATGGTAATGATGGTGGTTTTATCTTATATTTTTTGTCAAGTACACAACATCTTGGACAACTAAGATATTTCTCAACAGTAGATCTACTTAATTTAATAACCTTATTCATTACCATATATTTCTCATTTAAAAATATTTAATACAAAAAAAATGTATGAATTTATTAGAAAATTTGTTAACTAACTCACACTCTATAGTATCGAGAAAAAAGGTAGTCATAAACGCTGCGATACCAACATTTTTGAACCCAAAATAACACACATTTTGCTAAGGTAAATCTATTTATGACATACATTCTCAGGGAAATGGTTTATTTAAATAATTTAGTAGAGATTTCAATTAATATGTTCAGTCATATTCACTTTATGTTCAAATTGGTTGTTCTTCATAAAGTTCATAATTTAAGATAATACATTATATTTTTAATTTATTTTTAATAAATTCATTATGAAAAATTCTTTTTCAATCTTAGGTAGCTTACTTGCTATGAGTATCGGAATAGTGAATTTAGATGTTCATGCTGGTATAAACAAAAAAGATTTTAAATCTAAAACCGTTTCTGAATTAATTGATGTTTTAGACAACGATGAATTACTTGAACGAAAAGTTTTGGAAAAAATAGATAAAAAACTTATGTGTAAGATAAAATTATCCTCATTGCCTGAGTCTATTAGATTTAATAAAGAGAATTTAAAAAACACTGCAAAATCTTTTGAAGGAATGCCTCAGCAATATATGGTCGATATAATTAAACAAACAGAACAAGCGACTATCAATCATTTGAAACAGATAGATAAATATTGTCCATGAAAATTTTAAGAAATAGTTTTTATCTTAATTTGACTTAATTAATAGAAGAACATGTTAATCTTATTGAAAATATTTACATGAAATGAATATAAAAAAGTTTGCATCAAAAGGTTTGCTTACAGCAGCTTTTTCAGCAAGTTTACTATTTAATAATTTGTATGCGGGAACTCATCAAGCAATCTGTGCTTACTATTCAGGTTATTCTCCTTGTAGAGTAACTATTTCAAATACTCATATAGAAAGTAATTTGCCAACTGATTATTTATATGTTGATAAAGATAATTTTTTAGATCTCAAAGTATATGAAGACCTAGGAAAATCATCAAACTTAATTGTTGGTACTGTTAGTACATTATTACTTGGCCCAGTAGGTTTAATAGGTTTCTTAGTCAAAAAGAAATCAGGAACTATAGACTACGCAGTATCCTTCAAAGGAGATAGAGGCAGAACAAAAACTGCATTTATAAGATTTAAAAATATGAAAGCCGCTGCTGTAATGGGTGAAGAATTACCAGAACTTTTAAAAAACATATCTAGTAAATCAAGTGACTAACAAAAAAAATTCTCATAAATTTAAATTGGATTATTAATTTCTTTACATCTTGATACCACTTCGTATAGTATATCGACTAAATTTATTAATTAATCCTTAACGTGATAAGAAAATTATTTAGCCTAATACTTATATCTTCATTTGTACCCCTTACAGGTTGTTCAAACTCTTCCAATTCTACTAAACCTAGTATTGAGGAACCTAAAAAAGAAGAAAAAATAGTAATAAAACCAGCTAACCCTTGTGAAATTTCAAAGGATGAATCCACTAATTTAGCCGAAACTGTTAGTGAAGATTCACTTAGAGGAATTAGGAGTCATACATCTAAAAAAGTTGTTTTAATGCCAGTAACGAATGCAAATTCTGGTGGAGGAGTTTATGGAATGCCACAAATGAATAGCATGGGTCAGATTGCACCTGATTTAACAGGTTTTGCAACTGAGATAATGAATCAATCTTTCAGAAATGAAGGTCTTAAAACTATCGCTTGGTTTAAAGTTTCAAAGAAATTAAAAGAAGTTATGAAAGCCAATAATAGTGATGCAACGTCAATATATGGTGCATATATGCCCGCAGGTGGTGGTAACTTTCAGGTGAATGATGAAAATATCAATGAACTCATTACGGCAGCAAAAGAGCTAGGAGCTTGCTACGTAGTAAGACCTGTAATTCTCAAAAATTCTACAAACTCAAAGACCTCAACATCTGCTAACCCATTGGGAGTTATGGTATTTGGAGGTGCTGCGGTAAGGACTAAAACAGAAAATAATGCTGAAGTGGACTTAAAGATCGATATCATTAACACCTTTGAAGAAGATATAATCGCTTCGAAAACATTCTCAGGAAGAAGTGTTTTAGTAGGTAAAGAGAGAGCTAATGTTTTAGATGGAATTACAGGTTCACAAATATTTTCGGCTGGATCGACAGCAGATCAATCAAGGATAGCTTTTTACGATACCATTGATAAAATTGTTGAATTTTTAGACGACAAAATGGAATGAACCTAACAATTAAAAAACTTTTTTCACTGTTGATATTTCTTGGATTCATAAGCTTTCCTGTAAAAATTAATTCTGCTGAGGAATTCTTAGACCTTCAATGTATGTCAGATATAAAATCAAAATATCCTTGTAACGTAAGTTTCTACAGGAAATTTATGAAATTAAATTATCCAAGGTCTGGACGTTCTAATAAAGTTCGATATGAAAATATTGTTCATTGGAATTATTCAGATTCAAGCCTCAGAAAAATGGATGTGGGTTTGGCTCAAAGGATTGGAATAATTGGTTTACTATTTACTAAGGTAGAACATCAACATGTTTTCACCATTATTCATAAAGATGAATATGGTGATAGACAAGTTGCAATTTTGGATTTTGATAATAAAGAATTTGTTTTGCCAATTAAAGCAGCATTGTCTGATATTACTGAAATTAAATAAAAACTTTATTTAAAAGTTTTTCTGCCCTGTAACTAGGTTTTTAACTATGGGATTATTCCCAATAAGTAGCTCCATTGGTAGATTCGATATTTTGACCCTTGAAAGTAACTAGTATCACAAAAAAATAGAAACTTTGTTTTCACAACTAATTTGGTGTTTGACAAGTGTATGATGAAATAGATATCTTCGCAGAGAAATTTTAAAAAGGACCCTTTGATAAAAATCTAACAAAGTAGGATGGACAGATATAAAAAGAAAATACTCACAATTACAAAAAGGTATGTAAACCGTTGAAGAAATTAGAGGATACGTCATAGACTAATAACTATTATTTACTAAGTTTTGATTTCATTAGGTACCAAAGAAAATAAATCATTTATAAAACATCAATATCGTCCTGAGATTGATGGTCTAAGAGCATTCGCGGTAGTCTCTGTCATTATCAATCACTTTAACAAAGAAATACTCCCCAATGGATACTTAGGGGTTGATATCTTTTTTGTGATTTCAGGATTTGTCATAACATCATCTATTTATCAAAGACCAAGTAAAAACTTCAAAGATTTTATTAGTGGATTTTATGAAAGAAGAATAAAGCGATTAGTTCCAGCGCTTTCAGTTTTTGTCTTGATTATGAGCCTTGCGATCTGCTTATTCAATCCAAATGAATTTTTTCCTTTGAGAACAGGTCTTACTTCTTTGTTTGGATTGTCAAATCTTTACCTACTCAGACAATCAACGAACTACTTTTCCCAATCTGCTGAACTGAATGTTTTCACTCACACTTGGTCTCTAGGTATTGAAGAGCAGTTCTACATCCTGTTCCCATTTCTAATTTGGTTCTCTGGATTTAGACGCCAAACAAAAAATGGTACTCGCAATCTTTTTCTATTAGTTGGATCACTAACGATTGCATCATTGATTAGTTTCCTTTACCTTTATCCAATCAACCAACGAGCAGCATATTTTCTAATGCCAACAAGATTTTGGGAAATGGCATCAGGATGTTTGCTCTTTGTTGGATTTCAGAAGAGAAAATCTATTGAACAATCAATTGAGAAGGTGCCCCCGCTACTTTTACTAACTCTGATCATTGGAGTAATGTATCTACCGATGTCATTAGCAACACTATCAACAGTTCTAGTAGTTTTTCTTACTTTGGCTCTCATTGCCTCTTTGAAAAAACCAACGTTTGCGTTCAAGATTTTTACACATCCCAGAATCATCTATATAGGTCTGATTTCTTATTCACTCTATTTATGGCACTGGGGTGTTTTATCAATTAGTCGTTGGACTATAGGTATTCATTGGTGGTCAATACCTTTTCAAGTTGCAATTATGTTAGGTCTTGCAATTACTTCATATAGATATATCGAAACGCCACTTCGAAAAGGCAACCGATTTGGGAAAAGATGGAAGACAATCATCGTTGGTGGAGGAGTGATACTTTCACTATCAAGTGGTATTTTTGCTCTTGATAAACTACTAAAAGGAAAATTATTTATTGGGGATCAGTTCAATAAATGGAATATGAAAATATTTGCAAAGACAAAAATAATTCATAGCCCCGTATTACCAACAATTTATCTTGTAGGTGATAGTCACGCTGGTCACTATGGGGCAACAATGACTCATTTAGCAAATAAAAAAGAATTCAATTTTGTAATGCATCCAAGAGGGGATGGACTAAAACTTTTGACTAAAAGTAGAGAAGAATATGTCCTTGCCCCTCTTCGAGAATATAAAAACAAATTCAAAAAAGGGGACTTCATTATTTTTTCTGCATCCACGTCCCAGTACAAAAACGGTTACGACTGGACAAAGCAATATAAAACTTTCCTAAAGCAAACGAAAACTTTAGGAATGAAATTCATTCTTATTTCCCCAACCCCAATTTTTTCAGGAGTTAGAGATCCAAAATACACTTGCCAAGAAGAATGGTACCGTCCATCATGGGCGATATCTCCACCTGAATTCTGTTTAAAACAAGTAAGCAAGAGCGAATGGTATGCTTCAAACAATGAGATTATTACGTTGATCCAAAAGTTTCTCTTAGCAAATCCAAAAGTTTCCTATTTTGATGCGTTTTCCATACTTTGCCCAGAAACTTACTGCAAAAATTATGACCAACGTTCGCTATTGTACAAAGATAATAGTCATCTAACCTCTTACGGGGCAATGAAACTAAGCAACGCTATTAAGACTTTTATTCTATCAAAATAATTAACTTTGACTATTCGACATAATAAATAGACTAACAATCAACCCTTAGAAACTATTCCCACTCTATAGTACTGAAATTTTAGAAAGAAAAAAGCAAGTCATAGCAATACATCTCAAGAGATAATTTTAAATATTTTCTCGTGCGAAACCTATGTGAAACCAATTTATCTAGACTATGGCTGGGTTTATAACCTACTTTTCATTCCCACTCAATTGTTCCAGGGGGTTTGCTTGTTATATCATAAACAACTCTATTAACTAAATCTACTTCGTTTACGATTCTATTAGCAATTCTCTCCAAAATCTGAAAAGGAATTTTTGACCAATCAGCTGTCATACCATCCTCACTTGATACACAACGTAAAACTATTGGCCATGCATAAGTCCTTTTATCTCCCATAACTCCAACAGTTTTCACAGGTAGTAATACTGCAAAAGCTTGCCAAATATCATTGTAAAGACCTGCTTTTTTAATTTCATCTCTTACTATCCAGTCTGCATCTCTTAAACAATCAAGTTTTTCATTATTAACCTCTCCCAAAATTCTTATAGCTAATCCAGGACCTGGAAATGGATGCCTTTTTATAATTTCATCGGGCAAACCTAAAGCATCTCCCACTTTTCTGACTTCATCCTTAAAAAGTTTTCTTAATGGCTCAACTAATTTAAATTGTAAATCTTTTGGCAATCCACCGACGTTATGATGACTCTTTATTTTTACAGCTATTCTTTCACCAGTCTTAGGATCAATATTAGTACCAGCACTTTCAATAACATCAGGATAAAGAGTACCTTGGGCTAAATACTGAAAAGGTCCCAATCTATTGCTTTCTTCTTCAAATACTCTAATAAATTCTTCACCTATAATTTTTCTTTTTTGTTCTGGATCAGTAATACCTTTTAATTTGGCAATAAACCTTTCCCTTGCATTAATATATTCAACTTTGATATGAAATTTCTTATCGAAAAAATTCATTAAAAATTCTGGTTCACCTTTTCTCATGAAGCCTTGGTCTATAAACATGCACGTAAGCTGATTTCCAATTGCTTTATTAAGAAGAAAAGCAAGAGTTGAGGAATCAACTCCTCCAGACAAAGCAAGCAAAACTTTTTTATTGCCAACTTGCTCTCTTATCCTTGGAATAGTTTCCTCTATGTAGGTTTCAGTTGTCCAATCAGCCGCACAATGAGAAATTTTATAAACAAAATTTTTAATTACCGTCATCCCAAATTCTGAATGAATTACTTCAGGATGAAATTGTACGCCAAATAATTTCTTTACATCATTTGAAATTGCTGCATGTATTGTGTTCTCGGTATGAGCAATTTTATTAAATCCACCAGGTAAGCAATTAATAGAATCGCCATGACTCATCCACATAATAGATTTATCTTCTACATTAGAAAGAAGGTCAGATTGTTGGTCTATATTTATTGGTGCTCTACCATATTCAGCTCTTTTAGTTGCTGAAATAACAGATCCTCCAAGTTCTTTGACCATTAATTGCATTCCATAGCATATGCCAAGAATAGGAATTCCTAAATTAAAAATTTTTTTATCACACTTTGGAGCGTTTTGTTCATATACAGAATTTGGGCCTCCACTCAAGATAATCCCTTTAGGGTTGATATTTTTAATTTCATCAATTGAAATGCAATTACTTACTACAAGAGAAAAAACATTAGTTTCTCTAATTCTTCTTGCAATCAATTCAGAATATTGAGATCCGAAATCCAAAATCAATATTGAAGGATCTCGTTCTTTTTTTAAAATTGTTTGACTCATGTATAAAAGTTAACTCAATTTATTTACAAAAGCATAATGAATCACAAATTAAACTCATTGAAAATAAGAAATATACTTATTGCCGTTAATTCCAGCCCACCTTATTTTCCTTTGTTTATCAAAAATGATTGATGCGATTTCTATATCGGTTTTTACATACCTATTTACATAATTAAAAGAACGCTTTTCGATCGTATTTGATAAATTTTTGAATAATTTATCAGCTAAAGATTTATTAAATCTTTCAAGAATTTGTAATGCATTTTCAAGATTATCTAACTGAGATAATGTAACTATTAATTCAAGTGGTAACTTTTCTTGAACGGCTAAATAAACAAGAATCTCAATTCTTGCATCAGCTAAATGATTATGTGTATGAAAAATGCCACCTGCTAATTTAATTAATTTCCCGTGATAGCCAAAAAGAATTACAGTTTTAACTTTTTTTATTGCAGCATCAACTAATAATGGTCCTATCCAATTTCCAATTTTAATAATTGGCAAATTAACATTATAAGTTTTGGCCAAATTTAACCCATTTTCACCAATAACAAATACAACTTTTCCTCTAAAATCATTTTGAATTAACTTTGCTAAATTATTTTTAGCCTCTTCTAATTGATCAGGTGAAGCACTTGAATAAGTCTCAGCAGAAGTACCTATAATAGATAATCCATCAACAATACCAAATGACTTATTACTAGTTCTTTCAGCTAAAAAAACCCCATTTGGAAAAATAATTTCTAATTTTAAATTAAATCCAGCAGGAATACTATCTAATAAATTTTCATATAAGACTTCTTTTGCAAAATTTGAAATGCATATCTCTGATGTATCTTTTTTTATGCCTACACCAGATCCTGCAATAATATTTATTGGAATTGTTTGAACAGAATTATTAAAAGATATTTTTTCTAAAGAGGCTATTGTCCATATCTCTAAGTTTTGTGTGATGTCAAGATCTAAGCCAGACTTTGCAAAGGTAATTCCTAATGCATGCGAGTCATCTTTAAGCAGACCAACAGAATGAATCTCAATTTTTATTTCTTTTTTTTCATTAGGAATTTTTATTAATTCATAATTCTTAAATGGCAGCCCTACTAATTTTTTTAATGCTGACTTAGCAGCTCCAGCAACCCACACAGGTAAAGAAAATCCTTTTTTCAAATCAAGTAATTGAAAAATATATAATGAGAACTAATCTAAGAATGACCTATTTAATAAAAAGTGGCCATACAACAAAAATTATCATTGATGATTCCTGGACCCACACCAGTTCCAGAAAAAGTTTTACAAGCATTAAGTAAGCATCCAATAGGCCATCGCAGTAAAGAATTTCAAAATCTCGTAGAGAGTACAACTAAAAATTTACAGTGGCTTCATCAAACTAAAAATGATGTTCTAACAATAACTGGTAGTGGGACTGCCGCGATGGAGGCTGGAATAATAAATACCTTAAGTAAAGGAGATAAAGTAATTTGTGGAGAAAATGGAAAATTTGGCGAAAGATGGGTAAAAGTTGCTCAAGAATTTGGTCTAGAAGTAATAAAAATTTATTCCGAATGGGGCACCCCACTTGATCCAGAAGAATTCAAAAAGATATTAGAGGAAGATAAACAAAAAGAAATAAAGGCAGTTATTTTGACTCATTCTGAAACCTCAACAGGTGTAATTAATGATTTAGAAACTATTAGTTCATATATTCGCGTACATAACACAGCTTTATCAATTGTTGACTGCGTTACAAGTTTAGGAGCTTGCAATGTACCAGTTGATGAATGGAAATTAGATATCGTTGCTTCAGGATCACAAAAGGGATACATGATACCTCCTGGGCTTAGTTTTATAGCAATGAGCCAAAAAGCATGGGAAGCTACAGAAAAATCTAATTTACCAAAATTTTATTTAAATTTGAAATCCTACAGAAAAAGTCTTTTAAGTAATAGTAATCCATACACTCCAGCAGTAAATTTGGTTTTTGCTTTAGATGAAGCTTTAAAAATGATGAGAGAAGAAGGCTTAGATAACATTTTCCTCAGACACAATAAACATAAATTAGCGATGAGCAATGCTGTAAAAGCTTTAAATCTGAAGTTATTTGCTGATGAAAAATATTTAAGTCCTTCTATTACTGCGATAAAAACAGAAGGAATAGATGCTGAAGAATTTAGAAAAAAAATAAAGAATAATTTCGATATCTTACTTGCTGGTGGTCAAGATCATCTAAAGGGAAAAATATTTAGAGTCGGACATTTAGGTTATGTTAATGACAGAGATATTATTACGGTAGTTTCTGCTATAAGCAATACACTTCTTGAGCTCGGTAAAATTACATCCCAACAAGCTGGTGAAGCATTGGTTGTGGTATCAAGGTATCTAGAGAGACATTAAGTTAAGTGCCTGGCTCTTCAACATTTCCACCTAATTCAACAATCTTTTTTCTAAGAACGATTGATTTTTTTTCATCGCCGTTGGTTTGAGCTATTGCAAGAGCAAACTCTAATTTTTCGAGCTGGTGGCCACCCTCATAAAAAGATAATTTTTTCTTTATGCGGGTTTTATTATCTTTGTATGAAATTTGTGAAGACATAAAAATTCATGCTTTAATTAATATTATGCCAATAAAAGTGTACATTACGAGAGGAAACTAAAAATATTATTTGACTATAAACTTAAACAAAAAAAATTTTTTCTAATATTATATTCAAAAATCCTTAAAATTTATGCCTAACATAAATTTAATCTATTATCTTTTTGCAGGTTGTATTTTTGGAGCTTTAGCTCTCAAAACAGGTATTCCTGCGGCTCCTCTAGCAGGTGCTTTGATAGGAGCAAGCATACTAAGCATCAGTGGCAAATTCGACATCGCAGAGTGGCCAATCGGCACAAGAACAATTTTAGAAATCGGAATTGGAACAGTCATTGGTACATCATTAACAAAAGAATCATTAGTTGATATTCAAAACTTATGGAGGCCAGCCATATTAATAACTTTTACTTTAGTTATTACTGGATTAGCAATTGGATTATGGACAAGCAGATTACTAAAAATAGATATCATCACAACAATTCTAGGAGCTGCACCAGGAGGAATTAGCGGAATGAGTCTTGTAGGGTCCGAATACGGAGTGGGAGCTGCAGTAGCAACTCTACATGCAATAAGATTGATTACTGTGCTTTTAATTCTCCCTTTAGTTGTGAAATGCTTGAATATATTTGGAGTAATTAAATCTTAAATTTCTATAGACATATTCATAAAAAAAGTTATTTTTAATTAGAAGATAAAGGTTAATGCAAAGATTTAAGGAGAAAAAAATAAAATTATTTGCGTTGGTAATTTTCACTCCTCTAATCCTTACTACTTCAAAAGTAAATGCAGGTGCATTTGGAGCAGAAATTTTTTGCACTATGAGAGATGGCGGAAATGACCATGAAAGTAGTTGGGAAGCAGCTTACGCATATATAAAAAAACAAAAGGGAGGATTTTTCAAAGTTTCACCTAAAAATGCTGCAGCACAAATTACTGAAACAGTTGTAAGAGAAAAAGAAAAACTTAGTTATTGCATAGAATATTTAGATGAACTGCATCCAAATAGAAAATTATTAAGAGATTTAGAAAAAGAAGAAAAAAGGAAAGAAAAAGAATTAGAAGAAGCTACTGAACAATTTAGTGATGAAACACTTGATAGATATAGTTATTAATAAAGGTTTCCAAAAGATAATATTTTTTTCTAAATTTTATAAATAATATTTTGTATCTAAACACACTAAATCGTATTTTTACTGGCAAATTTAAAGTAAAAAGAATAAAAAAATGTTGACTTTTAATATATTCAAGCGATTATTTATTTAACTAAATATTCTGAATGCATATTAATGATGCTGTGTTTTTAGAGGATTTATGTCCTAAGTTCAGATTGAGACAATGGCGAAAATCTATTCATAAGTTTACAGGAAAAAGTTGTATATATTGCGGAAAACCATCTGAATCTATTGACCATGTAATACCACAAAGCCAAGGAGGCTTAAGTACAACAGAAAACTGCGTCCCTGCATGTCTTTCATGTAATGGAGATAAATCAGATGAAAATGCTTTGTATTGGTATAGAAGGCAAAAATTTTATGATCCACGAAGAGCAATGGCCATAAGAGCTTGGTTAGAAGGAGATTTAAGATTAGCTATTAGATTACTACAATGGGCTAATCCTAATTTTAAGGTAAAAAATAAAAATTACATTAAAGATGAATCAGAATATAAAGCAGCTTGACTACCAAACATTGCATATTTTTCTAGAGTTATAATTCTCACATATATTTTCCAATTCTTTCGGTGATTCTGGGAATATTAAAATTGTCGAAAATGAAATAAGAAAGACAAATAACTTTTGATAGAATTTAGAACTAAATAAACTTACTTCTTTCTCTTCAAGAAGGGTGTAACTTTTGCTAATACAGAAAGTTTTTGATTTTAAACCGGGCTCAAAAGCTGTCTTCATCACTAATTAATACATATGTACTACTTTAACCAACCATGAAGAAACCTGCAAGTTTACTCGGAAATAAAAATAAATTTTTAATCTTGGGATGTGGTTTCAGCGGTAATTTTTTTGCAAAAACTATTAGAAAATTGGGTTGCAATGTTTTAACAAGCTCAAGATCTGCAAGCAAAGATCCAAATAGTTTTATTTTCAACAGTGAAAACAGTGTTGTTCCTGATGAAGAAATTTTTGATGGAGTCACGCATATTCTTAGTTGCATACCTCCTGACAAAAATGGTAATGATCCCGTACTAGAAAGCCTTCAAAGTAAACTACAAGATTTACCCCTTGAATGGGTTGGATATTTATCTACCACAGGAGTATATGGAAACACTGAAGGGGGTTGGGTTTCTGAGATAGATAAACCTAATCCTTTTCAGAAAAGAAGTCATAATAGATTAAATTGCGAAAAAAAATGGCTTGAATCAAGTTTGCCCGTCCAAATTTTTAGATTACCTGGTATCTATGGACCCGGAAGGTCCACTTTTGAAGCAATCAAAAATCAAAAAATTAGAGTTATCTTAAAAAATGCTCAAGTATTTTCAAGAGTTCATGTTGCTGATATTACACATGCGATTATTTTTTTGTTACAAAATAAAGATTGTTTAAAGTTTCACCAAATCATTAATATTGCAGATGATGAACCTTGTTCTCAGATAGAAGTTATTCAATATTGCTACGATTTACTTGGTTTAACAATGCCAAAGCCAATATTATTTGAGGATGTAAAAGATGATTTATCACCTATCGCTCAATCTTTTTGGATGGAAAATAGAAGAGTTTCAAACAAACTTTTATGCGAAACACTCGGATATAAACTAATTTATAAAAACTATAAGTTAGGGTTAAAAAATTGCTATCTAAAAAGTTAAAAAATAAATTAGAAACATTTTATGGATTTTCAAAATACAAATAAAATATTGAAGATAGTATTAAGCGTCGGAGATGAGTCAGGAATTGGACCTGAAATAATCTTAAAAGCACTTTGTTCTAATCAGATACCAAAAAATATTGATTTTATATTAGTTGGATCAAAAAAAAATCTACAAAATACATATAAATGTCTTAAATCATTAGGATTAGAAAACCTTGCAAATCCAAAAAATTTCAAGATACATGATCTCGAAATTTCTTCATCAAATAATGACCCTAAATCAAGTTACGGCAATTCAAGTTTCCAATATTTAACAAAAGCAATAGAAATTGTAAAACAATTTCCCAACTCAGCACTCGTAACTGGACCTATTTGCAAAAAATCATGGTCTTTAGCAGGTCATTATTTCTCTGGTCAAACTGAAGTACTAGCCAAATCATGTGGAGTAAAAAACGTTGGGATGTTATTCACAGCTAAATCACCAATTACAGGTTGGAGATTTAATACTTTATTAGCTACAACTCACATAGCACTTTCTGAGGTTCCCAAGAAATTAACTACAAAATTAATCCACTCTAAATTGGATCTTTTCAAAGATTTTTGTAACACCTATACTGACAAACCTACTTTAAAAGTAGCAGGATTAAACCCTCACGCCGGCGAGGAAGGAATTTTAGGTCATGAAGAGAAAGATTGGCTCAATGATGCATTAATTGCTTGGAATGAAAAGAATAGAAATATTGAATTATTAGGCCCTTTATCACCAGATAGTTGCTGGAATTCTTCTGTAAGAGCTTGGAATGACAAAAATGCTGAAAAGCATGATGGCATTCTTGCTATGTATCATGATCAAGGTTTAATACCAATGAAAGTGATAGCTCTCAATTACTCAGTCAATACCACAATCGGTTTACCTTTTATAAGAACATCTCCTGATCATGGAACGGGATTTGATATTGCTGGCAGAGGAATTGCTCAATCTCAAAGCATGATTGAGGCTATTAAGGCTGCCGTAGAAATGACTAACAATTCAAGACTGCTTAACACGCATTAAAACTTGACCAAATTCAACTGGTGTTCCATTTTCTACGAGAATCTCTACTATTTCAGCATTAAATTCAGATTCAATTTCATTCATTAATTTCATTGCTTCCAAAATACAAATGGTTTGACCGACCTTAACGTTATTGCCTACTTCGACGAATGGGTCCTCATCGGGGGCTGCAGCCCTATAAAATGTCCCAACCATAGGAGAAGTAATTTCAGTTAGATCAGAACGTCCTGGAGGCGCCACCTGAGGGGCTTCAGGCTCATTAACAACTGGAATATTATCGTTAATAGTTTTTTGATTAGCAATTGTTTGCTTATCAAGTGAAGTATTAGAAACTAAATTATTAATAACTTGGTTCTGATCAAATACATTCCTTTTTATTTCAAGTTTAAAATCTTCTCCCTCTAGCGAGAACTCTTGTATATCACTTGTAGAGATTTTCTCTATTAAGCGATTTAAGTCATCATGATCTAATTTCATAGCCATTAATTTTCACGTCCAAGATAACTGTCATTACGAGTATCAACTTTAATCATTTCTCCCACAGAAATAAATAAAGGAACCATAACTTGAGCACCTGTTTCTAGAATAGCTGGTTTCGTGCCCCCACTAGCAGTATCACCTTTAACTCCAGGATCAGTCTCTGTAACTTTCAAAGTAATGGATATTGGAAGTTCTACTTCTAAAACTTTACCATTATAAAAAATTACATTAACCTCCATTCCTTCTTTCAAATATTTTGCACCTTTACCGATTTGTTCAGATGTTAGTCTTGTCTCTTCAAAACTTGTCATATCCATAAAAACATAATCACCAGACTCCACATAAGTATGCTGCAGGTTAGACTTCTCAAGGATAGCCTGCTGTACTGATTCTCCGGCTCGAAAAGTTTTTTCAACAACGTTGCCGCTTTGAACTGATTTTAATTTTGTTCGCACAAAAGCAGAACCCTTGCCAGGCTTGACATGTAGAAATTCTACAACCCGCCAAACTTGTCCATCCAATTCGATGGTAGTACCTGTGCGAAAATCGTTACTGGAAATCATTCCTGTATTACATCCCCAAGGATCATAAACCTGCAAGAGTGCTATGCAAAAATTCTTATCAAATCAGAACAAACTTTTCTTAATTCTAGCGATCGTAATTTTACAGGTTTTTCTCTTAAAACCGATTCAAGTACTAGCTGATTTACCCACTGGAAATGCAGTAAAAGATCCTAGTGCAATCCTCAGAAACGCACTCCCCATAAAGCAAGTTGAGTTGCAAGAACTTCAACACAAATTAGAAGAAACTAGTGACCTTATAAGAGGAGGAAGATGGCCCGCTCTTACGAAAACTGTTACAAAATGTCAATCTTTACTAAAAAAATACCAGAATAAAATTATTCAAGAATTGCCAAGCGATAAAAAGAAAATTAGTGAAAAAACATTTTTAGAGCTCAAAGAAAATTTTGAAAGTCTTCAAGATTACTCTAAATCAAAGGATAAATACTCATTCATAACGACCCGAAGAGAAGCTTTAGATAAAATAGGTGGATTAGAAGAATATTTTCTACCAAATGAATTTCCATACTCTATTCCCCAGGAATTTGATAGTTTACCAAGATTATTGGGCCGAGCAAAAGTCAATATAAAAACCTCCAAAGGAGATATGCTAGCTATTGTAGATGGATTTAACGCTCCACTTACAGCAGGAGCATTTATAGATTTATCTTCAAAAAACTTCTACAAGGATTTGCCTATCAACAGAGCAGAAGAATTTTTTGTACTGCAAACAGGTGATCCAATTGGTGAAGATATTGGTTATATAGATTCTGAAACAGGGGAAGAACGTCACGTCCCCTTAGAAATTAGAATTCCTGATGAAAAAGATACTTTTTATAATCAAACATTTGAAGATTTAGGTCTTTACACAGAGACGCCAACATTACCCTTTGCTACACTTGGGACTCTAGGATGGTCCCATTCAAATACCGCAGTTGATGATGGGTCATCGCAATTTTTCTTCTTTTTATATGAAGCAGAATTAAATCCAGCAGGTCGTAATTTAATTGATGGGAGGAATGCTGCCTTTGGTTACGTTGTAGATGGATTTGATGTATTAGAAGAGCTTACTAAAGATGACACAATAATTTCGATTGATGTTTTAGAAGGTATTGAAAACCTCAAATTAAATGCATAAAGAACTATTAGAAGATATTGGGGAAAAAGAATTAATAAATAGGCTAGGAAAATTTATGCCTAAAAATCAAGTTTCAGATGATTGCGCTTTTATCAAAACTAAAAATGAAAATTTACTTATTAATACTGATTCTTTAGTTGAAAATGTTCATTTCAATGACGCTACTATTTGTCCTCAAGACCTTGGGTGGAAAGCAGTTGTTAGCAACATATCTGACTTATTATCTAGTGGAAGCAAGAAAACTGTAGGTATTACAATAAGCCTAGTTCTTCCTGCTAGCACTGAATGGATTTGGATTGAAGAATTATACAAAGGGATAAATAAAGCATTAAAAAAATATGGCGGAATGATTCTAGGGGGAGATTGCTCAAAGGGGAATGAAAAAATCATTTCAATTACGGCCTTTGGAATTCAAGGTGAACTTAAATTACGAAGAAATGCGTGTAAACCAGGAGATACAATCTTAACTACAGGAATTCATGGTCTTAGCAAACTGGGATTTTTGATACAAAATAAAATTAATTTCGATAAAGAATTTTCTCTTAATGAAAGACTAATCATTAAGTCCATTGAACATTTTTGTCGCCCTAGAGTTTACCCAAATTTTCAAAATAATCTCCTCAAAACTCGCTCCAATAAAAAAATAAGAAGAATTGGATGCACTGATAGCAGTGATGGTCTTTTTCAAGCCCTACAAGATTTAGCAATAGCTAGCAACTGTAAAGCGATCATAAATTATCAAAAAATACCTAAAGATGAGGATTGGCCTAAGGGAGATAAATGGGACGAATATTATTTTTTTGGAGGTGAAGATTATGAATTGGTTTTCTCATTGCCAAAAAAATGGGCCAATAATTTAACTAAACTTGATAAAAATATTAACGAAATCGGGTTTTTTACTGATGGTGAACCATCAATAGAATTTAAAGATAATAATAAAAACAAATTATTTAATAAGAAACCTTTCAAACACTTTTAATTATTCCCAATTTTTCGCAACAATCTCTGCTAAATCTACAACTCTCTGACTATAACCCCACTCATTGTCATACCATGCAAGGACCTTTACAAGATTATCTCCGATACACATAGTAAGATCGCTATCTACAATTGATGATTCATTAGTACCTGCATAATCGCTTGACACTAATGGTTCGTCTCCGTACTTAATAATGCCTTTCATCGAGCTTAGAGATGCTTCCTTGAGAGCATTATTGACTTCTTCAGTTGTGACAGATTTAGAAGATTCAAAAACGAAATCTACTGCTGAAACGTTAGGAGTTGGCACTCTCATCGCAATTCCCGTTAATTTGCCTTTCATTTCTGGGTATACAAGTGCTACTGCTTTTGCAGCTCCTGTAGAAGTAGGAACGATGTTTGTAGCAGCGGCTCTAGCCCTTCTTAGGTCTCTATGACTATTATCTAAAATTCTTTGATCCCCTGTATAGCTATGAATTGTAGTCATCAAACCTTTGTTAATCCCAAAAGTTTGGTCTAAAACTTTCACTACTGGAGCTAAACAGTTGGTTGTACAACTAGCATTACTCAAAATATCATAATCTTTGTGTTTATATGTGTCAGCATTAACTCCAACTACAAAAGTACCAACGCCATCGCCTTTACCAGGAGCAGTTAGGATAACTTTTTTAGCTCCTACCTCTAAGTGCTTACTTGCACCTACGTCTGTATTAAAAACTCCCGTAGATTCAATAACCAAATCAACACCCCAGTCTTTCCAAGGGAGATTCAATGGATTTCTATCAGAGAAACACTTAATTGTTTTGTTATTAATTACAAAAGTATCATCGGTATATTGAATATCAACACCATCAAGTTGGCCAAGAACTGAGTCATACTTTAATAGATGAGCATTTGTCTTAGGGTCTGAGGTAACGTTAATTCCAACTACTTCAATATTGGTGTAAGCCCCTCTACTAAGCCAACAACGCATAAAGTTTCGACCAATTCTGCCAAAGCCGTTAATTGCAACACGCAAAGTCATAACTAATAATTTCTAAATGATTAACCTAAGTTGCTGATCATACTGAATTTTGTGCAATAAAGTAAGTTTTTTTTGATTTATTAAGCAAATAAGTCTAGTTTTGTATTAATTCAAGAAAAAAATAACATTTTTTTTTAAGAAAAAATAGCAAAATTTTACCAAGAAGTTATTTTGATTTAAGTAAAAGATAAACATTGGATAAAGAATTACTATTGAAAACTCATTTTCATTTTATTGGGATTGGAGGTATTGGGATGTCAGCATTAGCAATTGGTTTACTTAAAAAAGGTTATTCAGTCTCAGGATCAGATTTAGTTAAAAACGATGAAACTAATAAATTAGAGAAATTAGGTGCAGTAATTTTTAATTCTCAAGTTCGACAAAATATTGAATTTATTATTTCAAAATTCAGCAACAAATTGATTAATTTTGTTGTAAGTTCCGCGATCAAGCCAGAAAATGAAGAATTTTCATACTGTAGAGAAAAAAATTTATCGATAAAACATCGTTCAGAAATACTTGCAATGCTAATGGACACCTACACTACATTGGCGGTAGCAGGGAGCCACGGGAAAACATCAACCAGTACATTTCTTTCTACGATACTTGAGTTATGTACACATAATTCTTCTTCAATAACTGGAGGAATAATTCCTATCTACAACTCTAATTGTCACTTAGCAAATACAAAATACTTAGTAGCTGAAGTTGATGAATCTGATGGGACTATTAACAAATATAAATCTGATATTGGAATAATCAATAACATTGATTTTGACCATTGCGATCACTTTTCTAATTTAAGTGAAGTCATATCTTCTTTCAAAAGTTTCGCTACAAACTCTAAAAAATTATTACTTAATTTTGATTGTGAAACCTCAAGAAATAATTTTTATTCTAATTGTAAATGGTCAAACACTACAGCTAAAAACGTTTCTTATGCAATAATCCCGACTGAAATTAATTCAAAATACACAGTTGGGAAATATTATGAAAATGGAAATTTTATTAGTAATTTAAATATTCCAATTCCCGGTTTACACAATCTGTCTAATATCACCGCCGCATTAGCAGCTTCAAGAATGATAGGTGTAGATTTTAAAGAAATTAAGAAAAATATAAAATATCTGAAACTTCCAAAAAAAAGATTTGAATTCAGAGGCACAATAGATGGAAGAAGCTTATACGATGATTATGCACATCATCCAAATGAAATAAAAGAGACGATTAAATTAGGAAGATTATTTATTAAGCAAAAACGTAATAATGAATGTCAAAAAAGTAGATTAATAGCCATATTTCAACCTCATAGATACTCTCGAGTGAAGCAATTTACTAAAGAATTCGCTGAAGAATTATCAAAAGCAGATGTTATTTATGTAACCAGTATTTATGGTGCAGGAGAAGGTAATGAAGATAAAATCACTTCGAAAATTATCACTGATCTTATTTATAAAAAAAATAAAAATGTTAGTTACATAAATAATTATTATGAAGTTAAACAGAATTTTTATGAATTAACTCAAAAAGGGGATTTAATTTTGAATATGGGAGCTGGTGATTGTCATAATTTCTGGTCAATTTTAAATAAAAAACAATTAAAATAGATAATTAATTTATGAATAAAAAAATTTTTTCTGCAAACTGTGATTTGAGTAGTTATACAACTATAAAAGTGGGAGGAGTAGCTGAATATTTTGCTGAGCCAAGAAGCATTGAAGAACTTTCATATCTAATAAAATGGGCTAATTTAAACAAAGAAAGATGTCAAATAATTGGCGCAGGTTCAAATCTTTTAATAAATAATATTTTCATAAAAGGCTTAGTTGTTTGTACAAAAAAATTGAAATCACTAAAGATAGATCCATATTCAGGAATTGTTGAGGCGGAAGCAGGTGTAATGCTCCCGACATTATCTAATTCTCTTGCTAAAAATGGATTACAAGGAGGGGAATGGGCTGTCGGAATTCCAGGCACATTAGGAGGAGCAATTTATATGAATGCTGGCACAGGTAATTTATCGTTAGCAAAAAATCTTATTTCCGTAAAAGTTATAAATAATAAAACTCATGAAAAACTTGAAATTGAAAAAAAAGATATCAATTTTGAATATAGATCCAGCTCTTTTCAAAGAAATGATTTAACAATTATTTGTGCAAGATTACATTTTGAACCTTATGGAAATCTAGAACAATTAATTCAAACAACCAAAAATAACCTTAAATTAAAAACAGAAACACAGCCATATCATCAACCAAGTTTTGGTAGCGTTTTTAAAAATCCTGAAAACAATTATGCAGCAAAATTAATTGATGATTTGGGTTTAAAGGGATTTAAAATTGGCGGTGCTGAAATTTCTACAATGCATTCAAATTTTATAATTAACACTTCTTCAGCAAGTTCAAAAGATATTTATGAATTAATAACAGTAATTCAACAAAAAGTACAACAAAACAAAGGGATTTATTTGCAACCGGAAGTAAGAATGATTGGTTTTGACTATCCTAACTAAAGAAACGTTTTTACAAAATGGCGGGTTTTGGACTTCCTAACTTTGGACAACTTACAGAAGCTTTTAAAAAAGCTAAACAAATTCAGCAAGATGCTCAAAAATTACAAGATGAACTTGAAAATATGGAGATTGAAGGCAAAAGTGATGATGAAATGATAAAAGTTTGGATAAGTGGAAACCAACTTCCTTTAAAAGTAGAAGTACAAGAAAATATCTTAAATGCAAATAAAGAACAAATAGAGCAAAATATTTTACAAGCTATTCAAAAAGCTCATGAATTATCAACTACAACAATGAAAGAAAGGATGAATGATTTGACTGGTGGGTTGAATCTTAATCTTCCTGGTTTTGATAATAGTGACTCTTAGAGGACTCAATCATTTCTTTATAAAAAGAATATCTTTCGAAGGATTTATTTAAATTACATCCCTCATCGTTTAAATGTAAGCAATTACGGAATTTACACTTAATTCCTTCTTCGATTACCTGTTTATAGATTTCTGAATAAAGATTTGGTAATAACTTAATATCAACCTCTAGAGGTTGCATATTAAAACCAGGAGTATCCACAATGTAACTTTGATTCGACATAGAAAATAACTCAACATTTCGAGTAGTATTTTTTCCTCTCTTAATTTTATTGGAAACTGGAGCAGTACTATTTTGAAGACCTGGAATAATCATATTAAGCAAAGTAGTTTTGCCAACTCCGGATGGACCCATAAAAATTGAACATTCATTTTGCTTTAACTCGGCTAATAAATTTTTAAAGCAAACAGATTTCTGTAAATTTAAAGTTATTACTTGGTAACCCCATTTCTCAAATTTATCAATTAATAAAGATCTTCTTGTATCCGAAATTAAATCACACTTAGTCAAAACTAATGAGACTTCAACTCCCATTGATTCTGCTGATATCAAAAACCTATTAACTTGAGGTAAATTTAACTCTGGTTCTTCAACGGAAAAAGTAACATATATGTTAGAAATATTTGCAACTGAGGGCCTAATTAAAAGATTTTTTCTTTTTTTTAGATTTGTTATTACTGCGCGTTTACTTTTAAAGTCAATTTTTTCAATCGCTACTTCATCTCCAACATAAATTAATTGATCCTTGAAATTTATAGACTTCTTAACCTTACATAAAAATTTCTGACTATTATCAGAGTTTTGTTGATTTTTTAAATCAACTAAAAAAAAATCATTAAATTTTTTCGTAACTAAACCTAAATATTTACTATTAGTTTTCATTCAATATTTTTATTTTTATAAATTTTTCATTTTCTTTGATTTGTTTAAACAAACATCCCATCTCTTTTAAATTGTTTAATACCATTTCTTCTGGTTCACCTTTATCTAGTTCAACAATAAGGTGTTCATTTTTAGATAACTTCTCTAAAGCCAATTTAATTTTGACAACATTTAAAGGACATGGAACAGATTTAAGATCCAAATGCTTTAAGGAAGTCATTAGGATTCTTTACCAAATAATTTACTAAACAGTCCACTACTAGAATTAATATTTTTATCTGAATATTGAGAAGCTAAACCCTCTAAAAGCTTTCGTTCTTCGTCAGTTATACGAGTTGGTAATTTTACTTTTACTAAAACTTCATGATTTCCTCTCGCAACAGGATTACCAAGTCTAGGTACCCCTTTATTCTCAAGTGAAAGAGTTGTATTTGGCTGGGTACCACTAGGAATTTTTAAATTAACATCTCCATCAACTGTAGTGATTTTTACAGTGTCGCCTAAAATAGCCTGTAAATAACTCACATATATTTCTGAGAAAATAGTCACACCATCTCTATTTAATTTTAAATCCTTCTTGACCTTGATAAAAACATAAAGATCTCCAGGTGGACCACCTTTCAAACCAACATTTCCCTCTCCAGAAACTCTTAATTTAGTACCAGTATCTACTCCCGCAGGGATATTAATTCTTAATTTTTTTCTGACTTGCTTTACCCCATTACCTCCACAACTTGTACATGGATCTGAGATTATTTGGCCAGTTCCATTACATGAAGGACATTCAGCTACTTGTGTGAAATTACCAAATGGTGTTCTTGTAGCTCTTCTAACTTGTCCACTTCCTCCACAAGTTGAGCAAGTTTTTGGTCCGGTTCCTGGTTTAGCGCCTATTCCCCTACAGACTTCACATGTCTCAAGATGAGGAATTGTAATTTCTTTTTGTTGGCCAAATATTGCATCTTTAAAATCAACATTAAGGTCATATCTAAGATCATCACCTTGTTGAGGACCTCTTCTTTGAGTTCTTCCGCCCTGTGGAGTTTGTCCTCCAAAGCCATTAAAAAAGGTTTCAAATAAATCTGCAAAGCCACCCATATCCCCCATATCAGGCATTCCAGCAGCACCTCCAAGGCCGGCCTCTCCAAACTGATCGTATCTAGCTCTTGTTTCGGGATCAGCTAATGCTTCATATGCCTTACCAATTTCTTTAAATTTATCTTCAGCACCTGGTTCTTTATTTACATCAGGATGATATTGTCTTGCTAATTTTCTATAAGCCCTTTTTAAGGTATCCGCATCAGCATCTCTTGAAACTCCAAGTATTTGGTAAAAATCAGCCATTAGATAATGCTCAAATAAGAATTTGAAATTTATACATCTTCAGAAGTATCTACCTCTGAATCAATATCCCCTTCAACTGTATCCTTTTCTACTTCCTGTTGTGAATTTTGTTTACCAGGTCCCATAGACACCTTAACCAATGCATGTCTCAAAACCTTACCTTCTAAATGATATCCTCGCTGCAATTCTTCAATAATAAAATCTTCTTCAAACTCTTCACTAGGTTCTCTTAATACAGCTTCATGCAAATTTGGATCAAATTGCTGTCCAACAACTCTCATAGGTGACACTCCCTGTTGTTTTAAAACTTCTACCAATTGTTTATACAATCCTTGATAACTTCTATGAAGAGCTTGAGCTTCTTCATTTTCTGGTTTAAGTTGTTGTCTTGCTCTCTCAAAATTATCAACAATAGGAAGTATTGCAGTTAAAGTCTTTGAAACAAGCTGAATTTTTAAGTCGTCCTGATCCCTAGACTGCCTTTTCCTGAAATTATCAAAATCTGCTGAAATCCTTACATATTGATTTTTTAATGTTTCATGCTCTTTTTCTAATTGTTCTAATCTTGCATCATTATTTGAAATAGTATTTTTTAATTCTTCAGTATTTATTTCTTCTGTTTTTTGAGAGGATAATTCATCATTTTCGGTTAGTGAATTTTGGCTAGATGATGTATCTTCAGGAGCATCATCCTGATTAGAAACATCATTTTCTTTAATATCAATATTGTCTGATTGATTTTCAATCATTTTTCTGAAAAATTAATAAAACTATTCTCCAATAAAGTTATGCACAAAACAAGTTGCGGAAGGCCGCACAAAGTTTTACTCAGGAACGAACCTCAATGCTAAGCCGTTATTACAGTATCTTTTACCTGTAGGAAGTGGCCCATCATTAAAGACATGTCCCTGATGACCTCCGCATCTAGAACAGTGATATTCGGTTCTTGGGACAATTAACTTGAAATCAACCTTTGTTGCAACTGATCCTTCAATTGGATCCCAAAAACTTGGCCAACCTGTACCACTATCATACTTTTTGTCTGAAAGAAAAAGTGGCAAATCACATCCTGCGCAGTGAAAAACTCCTTTTCTTTTCTCATTATTTAATTGGCTACTGAAAGCTCTTTCAGTGCCTTCCTCTCTCAAAATATAGTAGGATTCTGGACTTAACCTAGATTTCCATTCATCTTTTGATAAATTCCACTCTTCTTTAGAAGCAAGTGACGATGCCAATACTTGCATAGGCTGAAAGATTATTTTTAAAATTGACATAGTAGGAATTAAAATAAAAGTTCTTCTTGATAGAAATTGATTCATATATTTAAATCACAAAAAAGTAATGAATTTCATTCAGCCTAATTCTATTAAAAATATTCATAAATTAAGTATTGCTCCAATGATGGATTGTACTGATAGGCACTTCAGAATGATAATGAGAAAAATAAGTTCTGAAGCGCTCTTGTATACAGAAATGATTGTGGCTCAGAGTTTAGTTTATACAAATAAAAAAGAAAATTTTTTAGATTTTAATAGTGAAGAACACCCGATATCGATTCAATTTGGTGGAGACAATCCTGAAATCCTTAAAGAGGCTGCCCAAATGGCCCAGGATTGGGGTTATGACGAAATAAACTTTAATGTTGGTTGTCCGAGTCCAAGGGTCTGTTCTGGAAATTTTGGCGCTTCACTTATGAAAGACCCAAACAAAGTAGCAAAATGCATAGAATCCTTAAAAAATAATTGCAACTTACCGGTTACGATCAAACACAGAATCGGTGTCGACAATGATGATAGTTTCGTTAACTTGAATAATTTCGTACGAATTATCGCAAAAGCTGGTGCTGACAGATTTACAGTTCATGCTAGGAAAGCCATATTAAAGGGTTTAAATCCAAAACAAAATAGGACCATACCTCCGCTAAATTATGATGTAGTAAAAAAATTGAAAAAATCAAATCCAGAATTATTAATAGAAATCAATGGGGGTTTAACAAATATCGACGAATCATTAAAAGCATTGAATGATTTTGATGGGGTCATGATTGGACGGTCCATCTACAAACATCCCTTGAGGTGGTCTGAAATTGATCAAAAGATTTATGGAGTTAATAAAAAACCAAAATCTGCTTCAAATATTATATTTTCCTTAATTCCATACATAGAAGAGCATTTAAGTAATGGAGGAAAATCTTGGGATATTTGTAAACATCTTATAAATTTAGTTGAAAGTATACCCAAAGCTAAAGTTTGGAGAAATCAAATTTCAAATAAATCTATAAAAAAAGAATTAAATATTGAATATCTATTTAAATTAACGAAAGCGCTTGAAGAAATGGGTTACTAATTTGTCTCGTTTGAAGCATTACTCTCATTGGACAGTCCCCTTTTTCTTCTGCTCCTACCATTTTCATATTCAGAGTTATCAGAAGAATTTCCATAACTTCTATCTTCCCAACCTTCTGCTCCAGATGATTTATTAGCACTAGAACTACTAGATCCATTATTACCGCCGCCGTAGCCACCACCTCCGTAGCCACCATTATTACCGCCGCCGTAGCCGCCACCTCCATAGCCACCATTATTACCGCCGCCACCTCCGTAGCCACTATTATTACCGCCGCCACCTCCGTAGCCGCCTCTTCCTCCTCTACGAGATCCGCCAGAACCTCTAGGCTCAGCTTTATTAATTCTTAATGGTCTACCCATAAGTTCTGTGCCTTGCAAACCATCAATAGCTGTTGACTCAATTGCTTCATCTGCCATTTCAATAAATGCAAAACCTCTTTTCCTGCCAGTATCTCTCTCCAAAGGAAGAGAACAATTTACAACCTCACCAAAAGGGGCAAACAACTGCATAACATCTTCACGCTCTGCGCGGAACGGCAAATTGCCAACAAAAATACTCACTTTAAACTCAACAAAAAATTTACCTTAAAAAAACTACAATGTGTAGTCTTAAACTTTGCCTTATTATTCTACTTCAAAGCATACCCTTGTTGTAGAAAAATAATTGTGATTCAAAGCAACAATCTTTTTTGCCAACTATTTACCTCTTTTTCTACCTGAGCAAAACCTGTACCACCCTCGCTATTTCTTGATTTAACGACATTAAAGGGTTTAAGGTCTGCAAAAACATCCTCCTCAAATTCGGGATGAAATTTTTTAAATTCTTCAATTTTGAGATTTTTAAATAACATTTTTCTCTCCAGGCAATATTTAACCATTTGACCAACAACTTGATAGGCGGTCCTAAAAGGAACATCTTTACCAACTAAGTAATCTGCCAAATCAGTGGCATTAGAAAAGTCGTTTTCTACAGAATCAGATAGATTTTTAATACTAAATTCAATGCCCTCATTCATTAAAATAGTCATTGCTTTAATACAAGAAGATATTGTTTCTGCAGTATCAAATATTGGCTCTTTATCCTCTTGAAAATCCTTATTGTAAGAAAGTGGCACCCCTTTGACCATCGTTAACAATGCCTGGAGATGTCCATACACTCTTCCTGTCTTACCTCTTATCAATTCTGGAACGTCAGGATTTTTTTTCTGCGGCATTAAGCTACTTCCTGTGGCACATTTATCTGTTAATTTCGCAAAAGAAAATTCGTCAGTGACCCATAAAATTATTTCCTCTGAAATTTTACTTAAATGAGACATCAACAAAGCAGATGCAGAAACAAACTCTATACAAAAATCTCTATCACTTACTGCATCAATACTATTTTTATAAATCTTTTTAAAACCCAATTCTGCGGCTGTAAAATGCCTATCTATTTTTATTTTTGTTCCAGCTAATGCTGCAGATCCTAACGGAGAAATATTAACTCTTGAACGTACTTCTTTATACCTTTCACGGTCCCTTTGGAGCATTTCTATGTAAGCCAATAAATGATGAGCCAAAGATAATGGTTGAGCTCTTTGCATGTGGGTATATCCTGGAATTAAAGTGTAAATATTAGATTTCGCAAGATTTAAAAAAGATTTTTGCAAATCGGTTATTAAAATTTCAATATTGTCAATCTCTTTTCTTAGCCACAATCTTATATCTGTACCAACTTGATCATTCCTACTTCTACCTGTATGTAATTTTTTTCCTGTTTCACCAATTAAATTTATCAGCTTTTCTTCTATGCAATAATGAATATCTTCAGAAGGCGGACTAGGAGAAAATTTACCTTCCAAGTATTCAACTTTTATTAACTCTAAACCATCAATAATTTGCAAAGCTTCAGAAGAGGATAAAACTTTTGTTTTACCAAGCATTTTCGCATGAGCAATCGAGCAATCTAAATCTTCTAAAATAAGCTTTCTATCAAAACCAATTGAGGCATTAAACTTTTCAATAAAAGGATCAAGTGCATTATCAAACCTTTTACTCCAAACTTTTGCCATATCAATTAGTAACTTTAATTATCTCTAATAAAGCATTTTTTTATATAGGTGACAAAAAATATTTATCTTAACTGAAAAATAACCATCGAGGCATCATCTTCAAGATGTCTATTTTGCCCTGTAAAGTCATCTAACTTTTTAAATATTTTATTTAAAATTTCTTGGGATGTATAAGATTGCTTGCATAATTTTGTAAAAGTTTTAATTAATCTTTCCTCATCAAATCTTTGCCCTAAGGAGTTTGAAGCATCAATTACTCCATCAGTGTAATAAAGAACTAAATCATTTTGACTAAGCTTGATTTCGCCACAATGATATTCAGCATCTTTTTGTAGTCCAAGTACAAATCCATTTGCATCTAATTTAATAATTTTCTGATCTGAACTTTTCCAAAGAAGAGGAGGATTATGTGCAGCGTTAGCGAATCTCAATTTTCTAGTCCTAGGGTCATAATCTGAATAAAATAATGTCACAAATCTATGCGATTGATCTAAATCATTTATTGCTAATTGATTTAAATCATGCAAGATTCTATCTGGAGGCAACCCTGTAAGAACCTCTGCACGTAGCATTCCTCTTAACATAGTCATTAAAAGACCTGCTGGAATCCCTTTACCCATCACATCACCTATTACGAAGGCCCATCTTGATTTTTCTTTCCTTTTTTCAGAGATATTTGTCTTTAAGCACATAAAATCGTAGTAATCGCCACCGAGCTGAAGAGCTGGTCTACAATGTGCAGCTAAGTCTATACCATGGATAACTGGACAATAATCCGGGAGTAATTGAGATTGAATTTCAGCACCAGTGGAAATTTCTCTGTCAACATTTTCATGCTTTTTCTTTGCTTGTATCAAGTAGTGATTTTCTAATCCAACAGCTAGACAATTTTCAATAAAATTAAAATTACTATCTTCAGTAATCGACTTTCTAGAAATATCTTTGCTAAAAATATAAATAAATCCTCTACATTTTCCTCTAGATATTATTTTTTTTGTTTCAATTTTATATTCTTTAAATTTATTTTTTAAAGCATTTTCAAAAGTTAAAAATTCTTTTATTCTAAAATTTTTTGAGAAATAAAATTGATTCAAAAAACTATTAATTTCTTCTTGAATTGAAAAATATTGATAATTAACAGAGATTTTTATATTTTCATTCCATATCTCCCCCTCGTAATTTAAAGGAATAATTAAAATTATATTCTCAGAAAAAATATGTTTAAGAATTAAGCAGACATAATCCAGTAATTTATTTATGTTGGAAAATGATTTTAAGTAATATGCTAAGGAGGATGCAATTTCAACGGATTTATATTTATTTTTTAGAGTTACTTTAGGATCATTATCTAAAAATTTTTGGATAAATTTATTCGAAAATATTTTTTCTTTCTGATTATCAGTCAAAACAAATCTAATAGATAAATATGTTTTAACATTAAATTTAAGTTTTTAAAAAAAATTAATTAAATATTTATTTATCTGCAAGCATAGCCTCTACAAATTCATAACTATTAAATGGCCTCAAATCTTTTATACCCTCTCCAGCTCCAATAAACCTTATAGGCAAATTTACTTCTTCAGATACGGCTAAAGAAACTCCTCCTCTAGAAGTACCATCTAATTTAGTAATAATTGCTCCACTTAAATCTGCTGATTTAGCGAAACTTTTTGCTTGCTTTAATCCATTTTGTCCCTGACTTGCATCTAAAACTAATAATGATTCAACAATTGCATCTGGGACTTTTTTATCAATAATTTTTTTTATTTTTGCTAATTCATCCATCAAATTATTTTTTGTTTGCAATCTACCAGCTGTATCAACGAGTAATAAATCAACATTTCTTTTTTTTGCAGAATTAATTGCATCAAAAACTACAGCAGCTGGATCAGCATTTTTTGATTGATTAGATATAACATCAACATTACTTCTTTCTCCCCACACTTTAAGTTGTTCCACAGCAGCCGCTCTAAAAGTATCAGCAGCAGCAATCAAAGTTTTATAATTACTTTTTGATGACAAATATGCTAATTTTCCTAATGTAGTAGTTTTACCAACACCATTAACTCCTACTAATAACCAGACATTTAACTTACCCTTTTGGGGAACTAAAAGATCAGAACCCGAATTTTTTATAGGTTTATCGATAATTAATTTTAATTCCTTCTTCAAGAATTTTATTCCTGCTTCTCCACCCACGACTTCCTCGTTTAATTTTGTTCTAAGAGAACTTATAACTTTATCGGTTGAATCAATCCCCACGTCAGCTCTTATTAATAGAGTCTCTAAATCATCAAGAGATTCAGGAGTAAGAGGATCATCTCCCAATTTATCCAATAATTCAGTAACAAACCCTTTTCGAGTTTCTTCTAATCCTCTCCGTAATTTAGATAACCAATCAATTTCATCAATCGATATTTGATTTATTTTTTTTCCTTGAGCAGCTAATACCATGGCAGACCAAGTAAAATTATCATCAAATTCTCCTAATTCAGGTTCAGCAATAGTTTGAGACTGTCCAGTAATTTTTTCTTCATTAGAAATATCAATCAATTCTTGCTTTTGCTCTTCCTGTTTCTCTAATTCTTGCTTTTGCTCTTCCTGTTTCTCTAATTCTTGCTTTTGCTCTTCCTGTTTCTCTAATTCTTGCTTTTGCTCTTCCTGTCGTTTTTTTAAAAGTGCATAAGCTTGTGCAGCCCATTCACGAGAATTATCAGAATCAGTATTAGTCATTATTATCTATAGTTCGTAATTAAAATTTTCTAAATACTATTTATTTATATCAAATATTTATAACAATTAAATTGTTTGTAATCTCCTTAAAACTCCATTAATAAATTTTCTTCCTTGCAAATCACTATATTTATTAGCTAAATTAACAGCCTCGTCACAAGCGACAGCGATAGGTGTATTCAAAAAATTGATATCCACGTAAGCTAGACGCAGAATATCCCTATCAATTCTTGGTAGTCTTTTTAGTCTCCAGCCATCCATTACTTGATCAATATCGTAATCAATACTTTTAAGATTATTAACTATATTACAAATTCTTTGACTTACATCCTCTCTTATATCTATTTGACCACTAGAAACAATTAATTTTGGAAAGTCTAAAGTGACAGAGAGTGTATTCATAACAGTTTCGATTTTTGTAAGAGATTGTTTTAAATCATCTCGAACATTTGAATAAGAGGAATCAACACCTTCTTGCAATTCACTATCTAATATTTTTTGTGAAGCATTTTCTAACTCTGATTCGCAATTATCTAATTCCTCTCTGCAATGGTTTATTAGAGAATCCAAAGCAGATTCAAAAATTTCTTCTATCTGAAATTTATTTAATTTAAAATCACCTTTATCTTTTATAAGGCCAAGAGAAATTAAAGATAATTCTCTAGAAAGCGATCTATTATGCATCAATTAAGAAGAAGTATTAGTGGAAGCTCGTAATTGAGAAAACAATTTTGAAAATGTTGGATTTGAGGTATTATTTTTCTCATCAGGATTAACTATCCCAGCAGAAATTATTGTTCTAAAAGCATCTTCAACAGAAATATCCAAGTCTTTAACAGAAGATTCAGGAACAAGAGTATACCAACCAGTAGTTGGATTTGGTGCTGTAGGTATGAAAACACTAAGTAACTTTTCTTCTAATTCTGGCTGTAGAGAAGGTCCTACATCTCCAGTTACAAAGCCTACACTATATAATCCCTCACGAGGATATTCAACTAGTACAACTCGTCTAAATCTATTAGATTTATTACTTAAAAAAGTTTCTAGCAATTGCTTAAGAGTTTTATATACCGCTCCAGCTATTGGAATTTTTGATAATGTACCCTCTCCAAACTCTAATAGCCATCTTCCTACAAAATTTCTCGCCATCAATCCTATAAGCAAAATAGCTAATAAAGGAACAGTTAAACCTAGGGTGAGATTAATTAAATCCTGTAATAAAGGATTTAAAGTAATAAAGGGATTTAGTTGCTTTGGGACAGAAGTAACTAACGTTAAAACAAATTTACTAACTAATGATGACAACCAGATTGTTGTTGCTAAGGGTATTACAACTAACAACCCTGCAATAAGATCATTTTTAAGATCTTGTTGAAGCCTAGATCCTAAATTCGAATCTTGATTTTGATTAGATTCAACCAAAATAACGTTTTAACTATATTAACTTTACTAATAATTTAACCGTTTTTACTAAGTTAGGATATATTTTTCTTAAATATATCTATTTTATTTATAAGTTTATTCTCCAAAGAAAACTTTTAAAAGAAGTGCTAGTAAAAAAAAAGAAATGATTGATACGATTCAAAACAAAAAAGAAATAAGTAAAAAATTAAAAGAACGAGCTATTTTTGAAGGTTTTTCAATTGCTGGAATAGCTTCCATACCTGGTAGTTCGCGAATCAAATTAAGAACTAACGCCTTAGAAAGATGGTTATCAAATAACTACCATGCTGAAATGAAATGGATGGAAGCAGAAAAAAGAAGAAATATAGACTCACTCTTTGAAGATGCAAAAAGTGTTTTATGCGTTGGATTTACTTACATTAATTCCCAAAACAATAAAAACAATTTCCTTAAGGTAGCTAAATTTAGCCAAGGTGAGGATTATCATAAAGTGATTCACAAAAAATTAAAGAGTATTGGTAAATGGATCAACCTAGAAATCCCTGGTTGCGAATGGAAAATATGTGTTGATACCTCTCCGCTTCTTGAAAAAGCATGGGCAGAGGAGGCCGGAATTGGTTGGATAGGTAAAAATAGCAATTTAATCAGCAAAAAAAATGGTTCTTGGTTTACTTTGGGTTTTATGATTCTCACAAAAGATTTACTGCCAGATAAACCTCATCAATCACTTTGTGGAAAATGTGATATTTGCATTAAACATTGTCCCACAAAGGCAATCGTAGAACCCTTTGTAATTCAGTCAGATCTATGCATTGCGTATCACACAATAGAGAGTAGAGATAAAACTATCCCAAAAAAAATAGAAAAAAATTTAGGTGGTTGGGTTGCAGGATGTGATATTTGTCAAGATGTATGTCCATGGAATAAATCAGTGCCATACAACAATAATTATGAAACTACACCGAAAGAATGGATTAAAAATCTTAATATTAACTCCCTGAATTGGGATGATAAAACATGGCAAAAAAATCTTAAAGGAACTACCTTAAAAAGAATTAAACCATGGATGTGGAAGAGAAACATACAAGCAAATATAAATAATAAACAAATTAAAATATGAAAAAGTTTTTTAAAAAAATAATCTGGACCGCCTTAATATGTTTTTACTTTTTTCAAATAGAAAAAGTTCAAGCAATAGTTCCCTATTATTATTTACCAACAATAAAAAATTTACAAAAACAAAGTTTATATATTGGCAAAAATGCATATCAATTACTTTATTTTGGTCAATATGAAGACAGTCTTAACTTAGCCAAATTAGCTGTAAAAATAAATGCAAGAGATGAAAAACTATGGTTGATTTTGGCTGAAGCACAAATAGCTAACAAAAAATACAAAAACGCATTAAATTCTCTGAATAAAGCAGAACAGATAAATTCAAATATTAGCGAAATATATTTTGCAAAAAGTAATGTTTACTTAAAAATTTCTGAACAAACAAAAGCAAAGAGTGCTTTAGAAAAAGGAATAAAGATTGAGCCTAATAACCACAAAGCTATTTTTCAATTAGGAAATATTCTGTTAATGGAAAAAAATTATTTAGGAGCTATCAAATTGTTTGATAAAGCTATAAAAATTAAACCTGATTTCTGGCAAGCAATCAATAATCAAGGTTTAGCTTATTTCGAGAGAAACAATATAAATCTCTCAATAAAACTTTTTGAAAGTGCAATATCAATTGAGGAAAATGCTGAACCATTACTAGGCTTGGCCTCATGTATAAATATCAAGGATACTAAATTAGCAATTCAGTTAGCAAAAAAAGCATTGGCTAAAAACCCCAAATATGTCAATTTTGATTATAGAAAAGAACAGTTATGGGGAGAAAAATTACAAGCCTCTACAGAAATTCTTTTGCAAAATGAACAACTTAAAAAAGATGTATTACAAGCAAAATCCAAAATAATTGAATCATCTTAATGTTCAATACTGGTAAATATTGTTTTACGTATTAGTCTTAATTTAGTTAATTAATAATTAATCAATTTTGCACTCTAATGGATAAGAAAAACTTCACTTCCATCTCACTTCAAGAAGAAATGCAACGTTCATATCTAGAGTATGCAATGAGCGTAATAGTGGGACGTGCTTTGCCTGATGCAAGAGACGGTCTTAAACCTGTACAAAGAAGAATCATATTTGCGATGTACGAATTAGGTTTAACACCTGATAAACCATTTAGAAAGTGTGCAAGAGTTGTTGGTGATGTACTTGGAAAATACCATCCTCACGGAGATCAAGCAGTATATGATGCATTAGTAAAGCTAGTACAAAATTTCTCAACTAAATATCCTACTCTTGACGGTCATGGAAATTTTGGATCTGTGGATAATGATCCGCCGGCAGCAATGAGGTATACCGAGACCAGATTAGCTCCAATAGCTCATAAAGGATTTCTTGAAGAAATTGCATCAGAAACAGTAAACTTTTCAAATAACTTTGACGGTTCTCAAAAAGAACCAGATGTTCTTCCAGCACAACTACCATTTTTATTATTAAACGGCTCATCAGGTATTGCTGTTGGCATGGCAACAAATATTCCGCCTCACAATCTAGGCGAAATTGTAGATGGTTTAGTTGCCTTAGTTAAAAATAAAGATATTAGTGATAAAAAACTTTCTAACATTATCAAAGGACCTGATTTTCCTACAGGCGGCGAATTAATTTATAGTCCTGCAATAGAAGAACTTTATCAAACTGGAAAAGGATCGATAACGATAAGAGGAGTTGTAAATACGGAAGAGGTGAATTTAGGCAAAGGGAAACATAAAAAAAATGCAATAATTATTACAGAACTTCCTTACCAAATAAATAAAGCAGGTTGGATTGAAAAACTAGCAGAACTTGTTAATTCAGGCAAGATTATTGGGATTTCTGATATTAGGGATGAAAGCGACAGGGATGGAATGAGAATTGTAATAGAACTAAAAAAAGATTCTAATTCTGAACTTGTTATTTCTAATTTATATAAAAAGACAACTCTCCAAACAAACTTTGGCGCAATATTCTTAGCTTTAATTAAAGGAAAACCTGTACAACTAAATCTAAAAAAATATCTCAACTATTTTCTTGAATTTAGAGAAGAAACAATTAGGAGAAGAACTTTTTATTTTCTAAAAAATACTCTTGATAAACTAGAAATATCAGAAGGTTTATCTAAAGCTACAAAAAACATTAAAAAAGTTATCTCGATTATTGAAGAATCAGAAAATTCCTTACAAGCTAAAACAAAATTAGTAGAAAATTTTTTCTTCAGTGAAAAACAAGCAAATTCAGTTTTGGATATGCCACTAAAAAAATTAACAAATCTAGAAAAAAATCAAATTGATAACGATATAAAAAATTTAAAAGAGAAAAAGAATTATTTTCAAAAATTATTGAACGAAAGAGAGTTACTACTTGAATTACTTATAAAAGAATTATTAATATTAAAGAAAAAATACGATGTTATACGTAAAACAAAAATAATTAAAAATATAAATCAAAATGAAGAATTAGAAACACTTAATAAGCAGATATTAGATGACTTTATAAATAAAAAAACAAAATTATACATAGACAATAGACTTTATTTAAAAAGAATGATTTTAAGTAATTACAAAAAATCATTTGAAGTTGTAAATAAAATTATAGATAATAAAAATATTCAAAAATTTATATGTAATATTGAAAAAAATATAAAATTAATTGGAATCACGAATACAGGAAAAGTATTTAACATTGATTGGGAATCAAGCATTAATAAAGACTATAAATTAGATAATAAAATCCTTGGAAATATTCATCCAAGTGAAATAATAAATTTTCATTCAATTAAAAAAGAAACTAGAAATTATTTATGCATATTAAATTCAGATGGAAGATTTAAAAAAGTTTTATTTGATGAAGATATGATTAAAAGCAATAGATCTTTCACTATTACAAAATTAAAAAATAATTTAAAAACAATTGATTCTTTTATTTCTAATGAAAGCAAAGATTTAATAATATTAACCTCGATAGGAAGAATTTTTAAATTTAATTTATCAAATAAATTTTTAACCCCAACCACTAAACAGTCCCAAGGATTAATAATTGCAAAACTTTTACCATCTGAAAAAATCGTTTCTTGTTGTACATTTCAGGATGGAGAAAATATTTTTTTAATATCTAAACAAGGAAAAATCTTTTGCATAAATAGTAATGTGATTTACTGCTCAAATGAATACAGTTTGGGATATTTGAATGAAAAAACCCAACTTAAAAACGATTACTTCCTGAAAATAATGGCAAGTAACCATTACCTTGATATTGAAACTAATAAAAACAAATCTGCAAGATTAGACCTAAATAAATTAAATTTCAAATCCAATAAATCAAACTTTTTAATTGATTTTTTAAAATTAGATAATGATGAATACCTCGAAAATTGTTTCCGACTTGAAAACTTTCTCGACTAAGATTTATATTCATTTTCAACCCAATTTAAATATTCTTGATTTACTGTTCCAGTTACATAATCACCAGTAAAACAACTCATCTCTAAACCTTTAATAGGAGAACCACCAATTATAGATTTACGCAAACTTTCAACACTTTGATAAACAAGGTTATCAATTTCAAGTTTATCGGCGATTTCACTTATTGTCCTATTATGAGCTATTAATTCATCTCTATTAGGCATATTAATTCCATAAACGTGAGGATAACGAACAGGCGGTGCTGCTGATGTAAAAAAAACTTTATTTGCTCCTGCATCTTTAGCCATCTGGACAATTTCTTTTGAAGTAGTACCTCTTACTATCGAGTCATCAACAATTAATACATTTTTATTTTTAAACTCTGCACTCATGGCATTTAATTTTTGCCTTACAGATTTCTTGCGTTTCTGCTGACCAGGCATTATAAATGTTCTGCCAACATATCTATTTTTAAAAAAACCTTCCCTATATTCTATCCCTAACTGTCTTGCAACTTGCATTGCCGCGGGTCGAGAAGAATCAGGAATAGGCATAACTACATCAATATCTCCAGAATTGATTGTTTCTTTTATTGTTTCTGCTAAATAATCTCCCATCTTTAAACGAGCTTTATAAACTGAAATTCCATTCATAATTGAATCTGGCCTGGCTAAGTAAACATATTCAAAAGCACAAGGAAATAACATTGGATTTTCAGAACATTGCTTAGAGAAAAACTCTCCATCAAGATTTATAAAAACAGCTTCTCCTGGATCTACATCTCTCACTACTTCATAATCATTATTCTCAAGTACTAAAGATTCGCTTGCAACCATCCATTCTTCTTTTTTTGTTGTTAACGAAAGTCTTTTCCCTATGACTAAAGGCCTAATACCAAAAGGATCTCTAAATGCTAATAAACCATGTCCTGAAATTAACGCAATTGACGCATATGAACCCTGAATTCTTTTATGTAAAGATTTGACCGCATTAAAAATAATATCTGGTTCTAATTCTTGATTATGAATTTGTTCTTGTAATTCTGTCGCAAAAACATTTAACAGCATTTCAGTATCACTTGAAGAATTTGTATGCCGCTTGTCGACATTAAATAACTGTTTTTCTAAATCTCTGGTATTAGTCAAATTCCCATTATGTATCAAAACAATTCCATAAGGAGCATTAACATAAAAAGGCTGTGCTTCTTCTACACTTTCTGCTGATCCCTTTGTTGCATACCTAACATGACCCAATCCAATTTTGCCAATTAGATTCCTCATATCTCTAGTTCTATAAGCAGTATTAACCTGACCTTTAACCTTATGTATATGAAAAACAGTATTTTCCATTGTTGCTATACCTGTTGAATCTTGACCTCTATGCTGCAAAAGCAAAAGACTATCGTAAATTTGTTGATTTACATCATTTGAAGAGACGATTCCAACTATTCCACACATAATTTAGTATCTTAAAATGATTAATAGTTGAGAAATGTTTTTCATATTTAAAAGTAATCTGAAATACTATTATTAAATTTTTCGGTTAATTCCTCAACCCTAATATTGCAAATATTTTTTTCATTGATTTTTATTTTTAGCGTGTCACTAGATACATATCCTATTTTTTTTACATAAACACTAGACGGGAAATTTATTTGATTTTGTTTTAAATAATTAAACCATTCATCTTGTTTCATTTTACTAATTGAAAAAATAATTCTTGACCCCCCTTCGGCAAACAATAAATTATCAACTCTATTTAAATCTTTGTCTAATTCTATAGTTGCACCCCTTGCGGACAAAATACAAGACTCTGCTAAAGCTATAGCTAAGCCTCCGTCGCTTATATCGTGAGAAGAAACTACAATACTTTTTAAAATTGCATTTCTTAAAAAGCTCTGGCAAAACTTTTCATCCAACAAATCTATTTTTGGAGGCCGACCTGTAATTTCTCCATGAAAATATTCCAGATAAGAACTAGCTGCAATTTTTGTTTCTGATTTGGAAGAACCAATTAACCAAATTTGATCTTCAATATTTTTCCATTCACTACTTATAGCTTTTTCGACATTATCTATCTTTCCAACCATTCCAATAACAGGAGTAGGATTAATAGGCGTAATTAGATTATCTTTATTTTTAGATTCATTATATAAAGATACATTACCTCCTGTAACAGGAGTTTCTAAAGCTTTACAGGCTTCAGCAATTCCACTACATGAAGATGAGAGTTGCCAATATCCTATTTCATTCTCAGGGGAAGAAAAATTTAAATTATTTGTAATTGCTACTGGTTCAGCACCAACACAACTAACATTTCTTGCGGACTCTGCAACAGCAGCGATAGATCCTCTAAAAGGATCAAGCGCAACCCATCTACTATTACAATCAACTGAAGCAGCGACACCGGAAAATACTTTACTTTTAGTTTTTTTATTTTGTTCCCTTAGTCTTACAACAGCTGCATCTGATTTTCCAGGTTTAAAAACTGTATTTGTCTGAACTTGAGAGTCATATTGTTTATAAATCCATCGTTTAGAAGCTATTGATGGATTAGAGAGTAGTTTTAAAATGATTTCTGAAAAAGAAAAATTCTTATTTTCCTTCAATGAAAATATTTTTTGCTCATGAATTTCTGGTAAATTATTTTCTTTCCATTCCCATTTATTTAAAAGATCATCGGGTGGATTATTAATTACATTATGAACATTTACAGGAGTATCATCAGATAAGGCAGAAGTAGGTATTTGAGCCACAATTTTACCTTTATGAGAAATAATTACCTCATTGGTTCCTATTACTTCGCCAATAACACTGGCATATAATCCCCATTTATTAAATTTTTCAATAAGATCTTTAATTTTTTCTTCTTTAACGACAAACAACATTCTTTCTTGCGATTCAGATAATAAATATTGATATGAGGACATATCATCTTCTCGAGAAGGGACCAAATCTAAATCAATAGATATACCTAAATTTCCATTTGCGGCCATTTCTGCGCTACTACATGTTAAACCTGCAGCACCCATATCTTGAGCTGCAATTACATCTCCTGTCTTGAAAGCATCCAAACAAGCTTCAATAAGACTTTTCTCAACAAATGGATCACCTACCTGAACTGCAGGTCTATCATCCAATGAAGTTGTAGTTAATTCTGAACTAGCAAAACTAGCACCACCAACACCATCTCTACCAGTTGTATTACCAACATATAACACTGGTGATCCTACATTTTTAGCTCCAGAACAAACGATTTCCTCGGTCTCTAAAAGTCCTAAAGCCATAACGTTCACTAGAGGATTTCCTGAGTAACTATCATCGAAGTCAATTTCACCTCCAACAGTTGGCACACCTACGCAATTTCCGTAATGTGCAATACCGGATACAACTCCTCGTAGTAAATCAACATTTGATGATTTATCAAGATTGCCGAATCTCAATGAATTCAAAACTGCGATTGGCCTTGCACCCATTGTAAATATATCTCTTAAAATTCCTCCTACACCTGTTGCTGCGCCTTGAAAAGGTTCAATAGCAGAAGGATGATTATGACTTTCTATTTTAAAAACAAGTTTTTGATTATTTCCAACATCAATAACGCCAGCATTTTCTCCAGGTCCAACTAAAACATTTTTACCTTTAGTGGGAAACTTAGATAGTAAAGGTTTTGAATTTCTATAACAACAATGTTCAGACCACATAACGCCAAACATGCCTAATTCCGTTCTATTAGGTTTTCTCTTTAATCTTTTGCAAATTTCTTCGTAATCATTAAGTGTTAAATTTTCAACTTGTAGTGCTTCATTAAGATCATATAGATCATTATTTTCTTGATCTATCATTATTTATATCCAAGGGTCATCTTCTTTTTTTTCACTAAAAGGTATAGATGTTCTGTCATTATTATAAAAACTTTTTTGTTTAAAATCTAAGTTTTCGCTAATATCTTCATCTTCTTCAAGCCATTCCTCTAATCTATTAGAAGCAATATTTTTCATATCATCAAATCTATCAAAAATTTTTTTCCCTTTTTGCATAAATTCATTTTTAATACTTGATTTTATTAAAGATAAATCATCTAAAGAATTACTTTCACAAAATACTAATCCTGGTTGTTGGTCATTAATATTATCAATAGTTAATTTCCATCTGCTAGAACCTGGAATATTAGGATTAGATCTAGAAACTAAATAATATTTAATTTTTCCAGTTTTCATTTCAAATAAAAAATCTGCAATAACTCCTATTTTTGATCCATTTATATTTATAAGATTAGCTTCTATTAAAGTTGGGAACCTATTTAAAGTTGCTAGATCAGAAATAGCTGGATCACCTTTGACATAAATTTCATTATCTATTATTTGGGTAATTTGATTTAATCGCCAAACATTTCTTTTTAAATCAAAGTTTGAAGGACGAGAGTACCATCCTAGAATCCGATGAACTGGAGGGTGCATCCAAACATTTTCACCATTTCCATAATTAAGGACCATATTACCCTTAACAATATAATTTAGTAATTCACTTAATAAAATTTCTTTAGGTAATTTCAAATTAAGAACGAACCTGCACAGGCATAACTAAATAAGTAAAAGAATTAAGATTATCTTCTGGTACAAAAACAGCTGGAGTAGTTGCAATATTACATTTTAAAAGTACATTTTCAGAAGCAATAACTTTTAAACCTTCTAACAAATATCTTACGTTAAATGCAATATCAAAATTTTCTCCAGAATAAGAAACAGGTATTGATTCATTTGCATTTCCAATGTCCTGAGCATCTGCGCTGATTGAAGCTAAATCTGTATCATCTAATTTAATCTTTACAACACTACTTTGCTGATCAGCCAAAACAGCAATTCTTTCTAATGCATCAATTAATTTTTTTGTATTAAAATTTAGAATTTTAGAAAAAGAATCAGGAATTAATTGTGAATAATTAGGATAAGTACCTTCTAAAGTTCTTGTAGTAATTATTTGATTAGAAGATATAAATACTACTTGACCTTTGTCATAGAAAAGCTTAATTGAATTTTCTGAGCTTCTCAGAGATACTAGTTTTTCAATTTCTCTTAAGGATCTAGTTGGGATAGTTACCGATAAATCATCAACATTTGAAGATAAGTTTTCTTTATCTTCAATATGTTCTTCATTACCAATTAAAGCAACAGCTAATCTATGACCATCTGTAGAAGCAGACTCTAAATAATTTGGTTTAAAAGTAAAATTGACACCTGTGAGTAGTTGCTTTGAATCATCATTGCTACTGGCAAAAATGGTAGATTTTAAAGCCTTTAAAAAAGAACTAGGATCAATATTTAAAGAAGTGCCGCTTTCAACAAATGGTAAATTAGGATATTCATCAGAGGGGATCCCTTTTAGATTAAAAGAACCTCTGTCACTTTTTATTAGGATATTATCTGAATTCTCGTCTACTTCTAGAGAAACAGGAGTTTCATTAGGTAATTTGTTTACTATTTCGGATAAAAGTCTTGAAGGTATAGTAATAGCTCCACTATTTTTAACAGTCCCATCAAAAGAGGTTTGAATTCCTAAATTCAAATCAAATCCTGTGACACTAATTTTATTGGTTCCTTCGTCAGCTGTTAAAAGTATGTTTGCAAGAATTGGATGCGTTGGCCTTGAAGCAACTGCCTTGCTTACTAGTTGTATAGCATAATTTAATTCATTTTGATTACAAATAATTTCCATCAGAATTTGGAACTTTTTACAAATACAATATACTTTTTTCGTAAATTAAATTCAATAAATTTATTTTTTACTCTTTTTCTAATATAAAAATAAATAAAAAAAATAAAACTTTAGTAGTAGTAGTTCTTGTGGGAACTGTGGAATTCATAAATTAAACAGCTTGTCTACTTAGTTTACGAAGAAAAGAATATGTGTAAAAAATTTTTTATTTGTTGAATATTTTTTTTTAATTTAGAAAATTTTAAATTTATTCAACAAATAGAATTTCTTGTTATGTACTTTTCAACAAATGAGATTTGTTTTTAATTGATTTCCACAGACACTATTTTTTTTGGATTTTAATATCCTAAGATTTTAGTTATATTTTTTAATGAAGGTTCAATATTTTTCCTAAAAATAGCATCGTTGTTTTTTATAGCGCAATCAGGATCTTTTAAGCCATTTCCAGTCAGTACACAAACAATAGTAGATTCTTTCTGAATTCTATTCTTATTTTTAATCAGTCCAGCAACTGATGCTGCACTGGCAGGTTCACAAAAAACCCCTTCTTTGGCAAGGATTTTATAAGCATCGATTATTTCTTCATCTGTAACTGACTGAAAATCTCCTTTACTCTCCTTTCTTACCTTTTTTGCTTTTTCTCTATTTACAGGATTCCCAATTCTTATTGCAGTTGCAATTGTTTCTGGATCTTTCACTATTATATTTTTTACTAATGGAGCAGATCCTTCGGATTGAAAACCCATCATTATTGGTAATTTCAAATTTCTTTTTATTTTTGAATATTCTTTAAATCCCATCCAATAAGCCGTTATGTTTCCTGCATTGCCCATTGGAATACAAAGCCAATCAGGAGCAATACCTAAGTCATCAATTATTTCAAAAGCAGCTGTTTTTTGTCCTTGTATTCGATATGGATTAACAGAATTTACAAGCTCTATAGGATGTTCTGAGGATAAATCTCTAACAATTTCAAGAGCCTTATCAAAGTTTCCATTAATTGATATTATCTCGGCGCCATACATCAAAGCTTGCGCAAGTTTTCCTTGTGCAACAAATCCTTCTGGGATTAAGACATAAGGTTTTAATCCTCCTCTAGAAGCATATGCAGCAGCAGCAGCAGAGGTGTTTCCAGTACTTGCACAAATAACTGCTTCACGGCCCTCTTCTTTTGCTTTACTAATTGCCATAGTCATACCACGATCTTTAAAAGATCCTGTTGGATTAAGGCCATCATATTTTAAGAAAACTTTTGTTCCATTTCCAATTAAACTGCTAATTGACTCGCTAAGAATTAGTGGTGTATTCCCTTCATTCAAAGAAATAACAGGAGTTTTCTTTGTAACTGGGAGATATTGTTTATAAGCTTCTATAAGACCTGGCCATCTTTTTTTTCTGTAATTAATACGCAGTTTATTTTTGATTTTATTTAATAACACCATAGTTGTTTAATTTGTTTTGATTTTTTCTAGAGGAGAATTGGTGAAAAAAGTTAATAATTCTGAAATTGATTCTACTTTATTCATAACTTTGCTCAAAGCACTGACATCTAAAACTACGGTTTTAGTTGGATATCCTTCAAAAAAATTTATCAGATTTATTTTTCCACTTCCTATGTTAATTCCTTGAATTACGCTTGCTCTAAGAGCCAACATTCCTGTCCTTTCATCAGTTGCTCTGAGTGGGTGGATAATAGATGAAAGTCTTGTTAAAAACACATTACCTATTTCAGAATATACTAGTTTGCTTGCAATGGTAATAGGAACTTCAAAATCCTTATTTAAAACTGTTCTAATTTCTTTTTCGGGAGACCCTGTTGCTTTCAAAATTCTTTTTAAATTTCTAGTGGATTGACCTTCTTTAGCAAAAGTTTTTAAAGAATTTACTTTTATTGTTCTAGAAAATATGCTGTATATAATTTTAATTTCTTCAGCAGCATTAACTTTTGGAATATTAAAAAATAATGGAGAAATTACTAAAATAAAAAATATTTTAAATATTAAAAATTTACTAAACTTCATTTAGATATTTGCACCAGCGGCAATCTTTACAAGTCTTACAACTCCTTTTTCAGTGACTTTTTTTGCAATCTTTAGACCCATTTCTTTTGTATAGGGCTCATTTATAAGTCTCGGAACCCTTTTTAGAAAAATGTCAATTGAATAGCCGGGTACTTTTTGTAAAATTTCTAAAAAATTTCTTAAAGGTTCAATATACATTATAATTTCGCTCAAGTTGTTATTTTCGTTAATAGTATTTAATTTAATTGATTGTGGAAGATAGTTATTCAAACTTTTCAATAATTTTAGACTAAGTAAATCTATCTGGTTTGTTAAACCTTCAATTATTTCATTCCTAAGAAATCCTCCATGTGGAGAAAAGAGAAGATTTATAACTTCGTCTAAAAGTTTTTCTAAATCAAGATTTGTTTGCTTTGCAGCGTTAGAAAGTAGATCTTCTAAACGGTCCCATTTAAATTTTTTATTATCAAAAAGCATTTCTTTAAGGCTTTCCCTTAATTGTGGATCAGGGTCTTCCATCAATCTTCTTGCAAAATATGGATAAGCTGCGCCTAATATTTTGAAATTTGGATCTACGCTTAAAGCTATTCCTTCTAAAGTAAGTAATGACCTAATTATAAGTGCATAATATGGGGGTAGTTTGAAAGGGAATTTATACATAACACCAGACATATCGTCTGTAACGCTCTTAAAATCCATTTTCGAAACTCCTTGTTCAACGGCGTTAATGAAAACATCTTGAAATGCTGGAACAATGGGTTCTAAATTAACTTCTTCTGATAAAAATCCCAATTTTACGAAATCTTGAGATAATTTATCGAAGTTTTTATTTACTAAATGTACTACTGCTTGAATTAATCCTGATCTAGATTCTCTTGAAACCTCGCTCATCATTCCAAAATCTAGGTAACATAATCTTCCATCTTCTAAGGCTAATAAATTACCTGGATGTGGGTCTGCATGAAAAAAACCATGTTCTAATAGCTGTTCTAAGCTACATTGCACCCCTATATCAATCATCTCATCAGGATTAATTCCTAATTTTTTTACGTCTTCTAAATTCGTTAATTTTGTACCATCTATCCATTCCATTGCTAAAACTCTTCTTGAAGTAATTTCTTTATAAATTTTTGGTACGGCAATCATTTTGTTATGTTTATGCAAATCTCTAAATTTTTCTGCATTTGCAGCTTCGTTTAGATAGTCCATCTCTTCAAAAACTCTCTTGCCTAATTCATCAATCAAAGCAACTAAATCACTTCTTATTAATCTGATATTGTTTTTTAGCCAATAAGCGATATTTCTCACTATGTATAGATCTAAGGTTATTTGTTCTCTTAAACCTGGCCGTTGTACTTTTATTGCAACGATCTCTTCATTTTTTAATTTAGCTTTATGCACTTGCCCTAAAGAAGCAGCGGAAATTGGCTCTTTTTCAATTTCTAAAAAAATCTCATCTATTTTGTAACCTAAATCTTCTTCTATTAATTCCATAGCTTTATCTCCATCAAACCCAGGGAGTTGATCTTGCAATTCAGATAATTCTTCTAGAAGAATTCCAGGGATTATGTCTGGTCTTGTTGATAAAGCTTGGCCTGCTTTAACAAATGCAGGTCCAAGTTCTACTAACAAATTTGTTAATTCTTTTGCTCTAAATCTTGCTTGTGGTTCATTTTTTAATCTTCCAGTTAATTTGTCCCATCCAACGGAGAAGATGTAAGCAAAAATAGGTATTAGCGTTTGCCAGAGTCTTTTTAAAAGTCTTTCAGGATTTTTTTTGTAAATTTTAGAAATTGTTTCTGGATCATAATTTAAGAGTCCAGATATCTCAATAAAATCAGTAAAATCTTCTTTCATAACTTTATATATTTAAACCCTTTTTTTTTTTTAAAAAGAAGTTAATTTTTTTATATGGAAGATTTATCATGTTAATACAATTAAAAATAGAAAATATTGCCTTAATAGAAATTATAGAAATTAATTTTGAAAAAGGTTTGAATATCATAACTGGGGATTCTGGTTCAGGAAAATCATTAATTTTGGATTCCCTAAATGCTTTATTTGGTGGAACTAATATACCTCTAAAACATTTAATACGTCCAGGAAAAGATTTTTGCATTATCGAGGCGATATTTTCTTCTTCTTCCCAAATTAATAGTTGGTTAATTAGTAATGGTTTTGAAATAACTTCTTCAGAACTAACAATTAAAAGAAAATCTTATAAAAAAAATAATAAAATTTTATCTAAATATACTCTTAATAATTTATCAATTAATAGAAAATCATTAGAAGAACTTGGACGATTTTTAATAGATTTTGCAGGTCAATCTGACACTTTTATCTTTGATTCCTTAGAGAAGAGAAGATTAATTATTGATGACTTGTGTTCTCAAGAGCTGAGAGATACTAGCGAAAGGATAAAAAGTATATGGGGAGAAACTAAAGTTTTAAAAGGATTCATGGATGAAAAAATAGAGTTTTCTAAGAATCAAGAAGAACAAAACTTAGCAATTAAACAAATGTTGAAGAGTTTAGAAGAAGCTGATTTAAATTCCAGTAAGGAAATTTTAGAATTAGAGTTATTAGAAAATAAACAAGTAAATAATCTTGAAATTAATAATTCAATTAAATCATCATTAAAAAACTTAAATAATTTCAGAGATGATGAGCCGTCAGTAACTTTTTTGATAAATCAATCAATAAAAATTTTAAATAAAACATCAGATTTCGATTTAAATATTCAAAAATTTAGAGAGAAGTTATTAAATATTCATGCTGATGTTGATGATTTAATTTTTGAACTAAACTCATATCTGCAAGATTTAGATAATTATGAGTCCGATCTTCCAGAAATACAAAAAAGATTATTTTTTTTAAAAAACTTAGAGAGAACTTTTTCATTGGGTTTACCTCAGCTAATTGAAAAGCGCGATCAATTAAAGACGTATGTTCAACAAAATGATATTGGTAATGAGATTTGCAGGATTAAAGCTCAAATTGAGAATTTACAAAGTAATTTAAATTCTTTATTTGTTATTCAATCTACTGAAAGAAAAAAAATTGCTAAAAATTTACAAAATTCAGTAATGTCTATTTTAAGCAATCTAAGTTTAGAAAATGCAAATTTTTTAATTCAATTCTCTGAATGTAAGCCCTCTGGTGATGGAATTGACGATATAAATTTTTTGTTTTCGGCTAATCCTGATCAGAAGCTTGCTCCATTATCAAATGTTATTTCTGGCGGAGAAATGTCAAGATTCTTGTTAGCTATTAAATCTAGTATTTCTAAAAAACCTAATACTTTTTTTTTAGATGAAATTGATAGTGGTTTAAGTGGTAAATCTCTATTTTCTTTAGTGGAGCTTATAAAAGAAATTTCAAAAAATCAACAAGTTTTATGTATTACACATCAGCCTTTCTTAGCTGCTAATGGATTAGCTCATTTCAAAGTTAATAAAAATGTAGTTAATGGAATAACTTATACTTCAATTGCAAAACTAACTACAAAAAATCAAAGAAAAAATGAATTAATAGAACTTATAGGTGGAGGTTCTTGCGAAGTAAACGAATATGCTTCCAGACTTCTTGATCGTTCAGCTGCGTAAAACAGAAAAAATTCTACTATAATAGCCTTTTTAAATCATAAATTAGATTTAAACATGGTTAAAAAAAACAATAATATTTTTAAAGAAGATAATTCAATTAATATTAGGGGAGCTCGTCAGCATAATTTAAAAAATATTGACCTTTCCCTTCCTAGGAATAAATTTATTGTTTTTACAGGTGTTAGTGGAAGTGGTAAGAGTTCTCTAGCCTTTGATACTATTTTTGCTGAAGGTCAAAGAAGATATGTTGAGAGCCTTTCGGCATATGCAAGGCAATTTTTGGGTCAAGTAGATAAACCTGATGTTGACAATATTGAAGGTTTATCACCTGCTATTTCAATTGATCAAAAATCCACAAGTCATAATCCTCGATCAACAGTTGGAACTGTAACAGAGATACAAGATTATTTAAGATTATTGTTTGGTCGGGCTGGTGAGCCGCATTGTCACCATTGTGGTATTCCAATTGCACCTCAAACAATTGATGAAATGGTTGATCAAATTCTTCTTTTACCTGAAGGAACAAGGTACCAATTGTTGGCTCCTGTTGTAAGAGGTAAGAAAGGAACACATACAAAATTAATAAGTGGACTAGCTGCTGAAGGTTTCGCCAGGGTAAGAATCAACGGAGAGGTAAGAGAACTTGCTGATAGTATTGAATTAGATAAAAATCAAGTTCATAATATTGAGGTAGTAGTTGATAGATTAATTGCAAGAGAAGGAATACAAGAAAGATTAAATGATTCTCTACAAACTTGTCTCAAAAGAGGCGATGGCTTAGCAATAGTTGAAGTTGTTCCAAAAAAAGGAGAAAACTTACCTTCTAACTTAGAGAGAGAAAAACTGTACTCAGAAAATTATGCATGTCCCGTACATGGCTCTATTGTTGAAGAACTATCTCCTAGGTTATTCTCTTTTAATAGCCCATATGGGGCCTGTCCAGATTGTCATGGGATTGGTTATTTAAAAAAATTTACTGCGGATAGAGTTATACCCGATAAAACATTGCCTGTTTATGCTGCAATAGCGCCTTGGAGTGAAAAAGATAATACTTATTACTTCTCTTTACTTTATTCTGTAGGACAAGCTTATGGTTTTGAATTAAAAACTCCTTGGAAAGATTTAAGTGATTTGCAAAAAAAAGTTTTACTTTTGGGCTCAGATAAACCAATATTAATTCAAGCTGATAGTCGTTTTAAAACTTCTAGTGGTTTTGAAAGACCTTTTGAGGGGATTTTGCCAATATTAGAAAGGCAATTGAATGAAGCCAATGGAGAATCAGTTAAACAAAAATTAGAAAAGTATCTAGAATTAGTCCCTTGTAAGACATGTTCTGGAAAAAGATTAAGACCTGAGGCTTTGGCTGTTAAACTTGGTCCTTACAACATTACTGACTTAACTTCTATAAGTGTTTCTGAAACTCTAAAGCACGTAGAGCTTATCATGGGTTTAGGTAAGACAAAAAGTGAAAATATATCTTTATCAGAAAAACAAAAGCAGATAGGTGAATTGGTTTTAAAAGAGATCCGCTTACGATTGAAGTTTTTAATTAATGTAGGTTTAGATTATTTGACTTTAGATAGACCAGCTATGACTTTGTCTGGTGGTGAGGCTCAGCGTATTAGATTGGCTACACAAATAGGTGCGGGTCTTACTGGAGTTTTATATGTATTAGATGAACCAAGTATTGGTTTGCATCAGAGAGACAATGACAGATTATTAGAAACATTAAAAAGCTTAAGAGATTTGGGAAATACTTTGGTTGTAGTTGAACATGATGAAGATACTATGAAATCCGCAGATTATTTAGTAGACATTGGTCCAGGTGCAGGAGTTTATGGTGGGGAAATTATTGCTAAAGGATCTTATCAAGATGTACTAAATTCAGAAAGGTCATTAACAGGAGCATATCTCAGTGGTAGGAAGTCGATTCCTACTCCAAAAGAACGCAGATCATCTATAAAAAAAAGTTTAATTTTAAATAATTGCTCAAAAAATAATTTAAAAAATATTTCTGTTGAATTTCCTTTAGGAAGATTAGTTTCTGTAACTGGTGTGAGTGGAAGTGGGAAGAGCACTTTGATAAATGAATTACTTCATCCTGCATTGTGTCATTCTCTAGGATTAAAAGTCCCTTTTCCTCAAGGTGTAGAAGAGTTAAAGGGTATAAAGGCAATTGATAAAGTTATCGTTATCGATCAATCTCCCATAGGAAGAACTCCAAGATCAAATCCTGCTACATATACTGGAGCTTTTGATCCTATACGCCAGATATTTACTGCCACAGTAGAAGCAAAAGCAAGAGGTTATCAGGCTGGTCAATTTAGCTTTAACGTGAAAGGAGGAAGATGCGAAGCTTGTAAAGGCCAGGGAGTTAATGTTATTGAAATGAATTTTTTACCTGATGTATATGTTCAATGTGAAGTGTGTAAAGGAGCTCGTTTTAATAGGGAAACTCTTCAAGTTAAATATAAAGGTTTCAATATATCTGATGTTTTAGAGATGACTGTTGAACAAGCTGCAGAAACTTTCTCCGCTATACCTCAAGCTTCTGATAGATTATCCACATTGGTAGATGTCGGCTTAGGATATGTCAAATTAGGTCAACCAGCTCCTACATTATCTGGTGGAGAGGCTCAAAGAGTTAAGTTAGCTACGGAATTGTCAAAAAGAGCTACTGGAAAAACTTTATATTTGATTGATGAACCAACAACAGGGTTAAGTTTTTATGATGTTCATAAATTAATGGATGTGATACAACGTTTGGTAGATAAAGGTAATTCAGTAATTGTTATTGAACATAATCTAGATGTCATAAGATGTTCGGATTGGATCATTGATTTAGGACCTGATGGAGGGGATAAAGGCGGAGAAATTATTGCAGAAGGTATTCCTGAGGAAGTAGCTAAAAATCCTAGTAGTCATACAGCAAAATACCTTAAAAAGGTTCTAAAATAAGAAAATCTTTGTTGTATTTCTTTGTATTTTCACTATCTCATCAAAACGAAAGTTTTATTAAAAGGGGTATAAAAGTAGTCTACCACTGCTGTTCTTTAAATTTTTGTAAAAAAAAATAAAAAAACATAATGCTTTCTTTATATTTCCCTTAGAAATTCAGCTTATTTGTATTAAAGCCCGTTGATCGGAGGATTTGTTGAATGAGGTTGAAATTTTTACATTTACATTTACATGGTCTTATACGCTCTAAAAATCTTGAATTAGGTAGGGATGCAGATACAGGAGGACAAACACAATACGTTTTAGAGTTAGTTAAAAGTTTGGCTAACACTTCAGAAGTCGATCAAGTAGATTTAGTTACTCGTTTAATCAACGACTCTAAAGTAGACAATGAATATTCTCAAAAAGAAGAATTTATCGAACCTGGAGTTAAAATTTTAAGATTTAAATTTGGACCTAATAAATATTTAAGAAAAGAATTGCTTTGGCCTTATTTAGATCACTTCACTGAAAGTCTTATTTCTTACTATAAAAAAAATAAAAAGCCTAATTTTATTCATGCGCATTATGCAGATGCTGGATATGTAGGAGTTAAACTTAGTAAATCTTTAAAAGTTCCACTAATATTTACTGGTCATTCTTTAGGAAGAGAAAAAAAGAGGAAATTGATTGATACTGGTTTAACAACTAATCAAATAGAAAAGCTCTATTTTATAAGAAAAAGAATTGAGGCAGAAGAAAAAGCGTTAAAGTCCGCAGATATTGTTGTTACAAGTACCAAACAAGAGTCAGTTATTCAATATTCCCAATATTCTTCTTTTTCACCTCACAAAGCCAAAGTCATTCCCCCCGGTGTTGATCATAAGAAATTTCATCATTTTCACTCCACAACCGAGACAGCCGAAATTGATAATATGATGAAACCTTTTTTAAAGGATTCTACTAAACCACCTTTTTTGACTATTTCTAGAGCTGTACGAAGAAAAAATATTCCCTCGTTGATTGAGGCTTATGGAAGATCTGAAAAATTAAAAAGAAAAACTAATTTGATTTTAATCTTGGGTTGTCGAGATAGCACTTCAAAACTTGACCCTCAACAAAAAGATGTATTTTATAAAATTTTTGAAATGATTGATAAATATAATTTGTATGGGAAGGTAGCTTATCCTAAAAAGCATCTTCCAAGTCAGATCCCAGCTTTGTATAGATGGGCTGCTAGCAGAGGGGGTGTATTTGTAAATCCAGCTTTAACTGAGCCTTTTGGTTTAACCTTGCTTGAAGCTTCTTCCTGTGGATTGCCAATAATATCAACAAATGATGGAGGTCCAAAAGAAATCCGCTCAAAATGTGAAAATGGACTTCTCGTAGATGTTACTGATATTAACGCGATGAAAGTTATTCTTGAGAAAGGAATTTCTGATACTAATAAGTGGAAATTATGGAGCAGAAATGGTATTGAAGGTGTTAACAGGCACTTTAGCTGGAACACTCATGTACGCAATTATTTATCAATACTTACAGAAGAGTTTTCAAGGGCTAACAATTATTCTTCTTCTGATATTAAACATAGTTGTTTAAAAGGGAGTTCTTCACTTACAAAACCCCATTGATCAAATACTTTGGGATCAGGGTGAAGAATTAGTTGATTTTTATGAGTTTTCTTTAGTTTGAAACCCTTCTTAGATAGTTTTTTCATTAAGTTAGCAGTCTCTTCAAATCTCGATGCCATTGCATCAAGACTTGAGCAGTCACTTGTTAATCCATTATCTTTCCATGTAAAAAAACTCATAACAAATTTTTAGAGATTGATTTTTAAAACTATACCTAAAATTACTAGTAAAATGTTGATTTTCCAAAAATTTTCAACTATTTTTTGTTCCTTAACTCCCTTAAGTTCAAAATGGTGGTGCATTGGAGCCATTAAAAATATGCGTCTACCTCTGTGGAATAATTTTTTTGTAATTTTAAAAAACCCTACTTGAATCATTACTGATAATGATTCAAGTATAAATATTCCTGAGAAAATAAATAAGGTAAAAATGCTATTAGTTAATAAAGCTACAGAACCAAGAATTGCACCAATAGTTAAAGATCCTGTGTCACCCATAAATATTTTTGCAGGATAACTATTGTATTTGAGAAATCCTAAGCATATGCCGGACATTGAATAACATAAAATACTAAAAACAAAAAGCTCTGTCTGTCCTTTCATTAATATTTCTGTTCCTAATCCATAGAAGACAATCCCACTGCAACCAGCTGCTAATCCATCTAGACCATCAGTCAAATTAACGGAATTACTTATGCCAACAAGTATCAAAAATGAAATTGGCAATATGAAAATATTAATATTTATTCCCCAAGAGTCAGATACTGAAATGAATGGATCTATGAAATTTTTTTTATGAGCTAAAAATATAAAAATTATAGAGATGATACTTTGAAGGGCAAATTTTTCTTTTGTTTTTAAACCTGTGTTCTCTTTCTTTTTAATGCTTAAATAATCATCTAAAAATCCTGTAATAAAGAAACCAAAAATAGTAAGTAATAAAAGAAATAATTTAAGGGAATTTAAATTTATGGTTATTATCAAAAGAAAAATTAAAAAAGGGATTATCATAAAAACCCCTCCCATTGTTGGTGTATCACTTTTTTTTAAGTGATTAGATGGGCCCTCATTTCTAATATTTTGAAGTAAATTAAATTTTTTGATAATCTTTAAACCATATTTCGTTGCGAAAATAGAAATAAAGAAAAATAATACGTAAACTCCCGTAAAAATAAAATTATTAAAAAAATAGGAAGTAACTATTAAAGCAAAAGTATTTAATATAAATAAAGATTCATAGTTAAACTTTTTAATCTTCCCAATCATCTTCTATTGAAGGATCTTCTTCAGTTTTATAATCTTCTTTTTCTCCCATAAGTGCTGAAAGTTCTTCTTCTTCTATTGTACTGATTTCTTGTGAATCTCCATCTTTTTCTGTAACGAGTCTACCTGTAGTTTCTAGCCAAGATAGTAGATCAGGTTCTTCTCTTAATGGCAACACAGGAGCTGGATCATCTCTGTGGTAGCAAGTTAAAGCAGGATTGACTTCCGAAATATCGTCTAGTCTAATTTTTAATTTATTTGAATCCATTAATGGTTATGTTCTATATATAAGATAATACATAATGATGTACACGAAAAACTTTGTTTGATAAAGCAAATTTAAAATACTTTGTTATTTGGCTAATTTCATTGTTGCTGGCTGGATCATTTAAACTTACTGGATATTTATATCCCAATGTTTTAATAATTAATAATTTTCTTCTCTTGTTACTAGTTTTTGGTCCAGCTCTTTTAGTTACAATAATATTAGTTTTTAATAAGTTTTCAAATTCTTAATTACTTTAAAAATTTAAATTTATGGAGCAAATTTAAATGCAACAGATAAAAAAAGTTGTACTAGCGTATTCTGGCGGAGTAGATACGAGCGTCTGTATTCCATATTTAAAGAATGAATATGGAATATCAGAAGTGATTACTTTTGTAGCAGATCTTGGACAAGGCGAGGATTTAGAACTTATTAGGCAAAAAGCTTTAAATTCTGGCGCATCTAAATCAATCGTTGGCAATTTAGTTAATAGTTTTGTTGAGAGATATGCTTTTCCAGCCATTAGAGCAAACGCATTATATTTAGAAAAATATCCTTTATCTACTGCTCTTGCTAGGCCTTTAATTGCTGAAAATCTCGTGAATATTGCTAGAGAAATTAATGCCGATGCAGTAGCTCATGGATGTACTGGTAAAGGGAATGATCAAGTTCGGTTTGATTTAGCAATCAATGCTTTAGGTCCTGATTTAAAAATAATTACTCCTGCAAGGGAGTGGAATATGAGTAGAGAAGAGGCAATAATGTATGGAGAAAAATTTGGTATACCTGCACCAGTATCAAAAAAATCACCATATTCAATAGACGTTAACTTACTAGGTAGGAGTATTGAAGCAGGCATATTAGAAGACCCAATGCAAGAAGCACCTGAGAATATATTTTCGATGACATCATCAATTGATAATTCACCTGATTCCCATCAAGATATAGAAATAGTTTTTAAAAATGGGTTTCCAGTTGGAATTAATAATGAATTTTTAACTCCAGTAGAAATTATTCAAAAAGCTAATGATCTTGCAGGTAACCATGGTTTTGGCAGAATAGATATGATTGAAGATCGAGTAGTAGGAATTAAAAGTAGAGAGATTTACGAGACACCTGGCCTCTCACTTTTAATCAAAGCTCATAAAGAATTAGAGAGCATAACATTAAACCCTGATGTTGTTGATTTTAAGGGAATAGTGGAAAAAAAATGGGGTCAATTAGTCTATCAAGGTTTTTGGTTTGGACCTCTTAAAGAAAGTTTAGATGCATTTATATCATCGACACAAACTTCAGTTAATGGAAGAGTAAAGATTAGACTTTACAAGGGGAATGCAATAGTCATTGGAAGAATGTCCGAAAATAATTCACTTTACAGGGAAGATTTGGCAACTTATAGCAAAGATGATATCTTTAATCATTCTTTAGCAGAGGGTTTTATTTATATGTGGGGTATGTCTAATAAAATATGGGCTGAGTTAAATTCAAAAATAAAAGATTAAGATTTAAGGTTCTGCATTTTCTTTAGTTTCGGCATTATCTTTTCCCGAAGTTGAAGTATCTGGTTTTGCTTCTGGTTGTTTTTCTTTAGATTCAGCATTAGCATCTGGATTATCTTTATTCTCTGATTGAGATATACTTTTGTTCGAAGGTCTTGGCGTTGGTAAAGGACCTTCTTGTTTAATGGTCATGTATCTAATAACATCTTCACTTAGTCTCATTGCTTTTTCAATTTTGAAAATATGTTGCCCATCACCTTGATGACTTAGTTGAACGTAAATACCTTCTCTATGTTTTGTTATTTGATAGGCTAATCTTCTCTTACCTCTCATTTGACTATCAAGAATTTTAGCGCCAAATTCTTCTAAAAGTTTGTTGTATTTATCAATGTGATTTGTTACTTCATCTTCCGCAATGTCTGGGCGGAGTATATACATCGTTTCGTAATAAGATTGTTGATTGTTCATAATTTCAGACAAGGTCTTTGGCTCATAAATTGATATGATGAGCGTCTGTTCATTATTTACGATACATTACAACAGGCAATTTCTTGAAAAATAGGATCATTTTTTTAAAGATATTTTTTTAGTGCGTCATTCATCACATGAAAAGGTACTTCTAAACCATCTGTCCAAAATGATAAAGATTTCATTCCTTGAGCAACAAGCATTTCCAATCCATCAATAGTCATGCATCCTTTTTTGGCGCTGAATTTTAATAAAGGAGTTGGGGCAGGATTGTAGATTAAATCGTAAACAATTGTCTGCGAGTTAAGGATTTTCCAAAAAGCTTCTCCATATGGCATTACATTATTTTTAGATTTAGTTGTTTTCATCCCTGCTGGTGTTGTATTTACAATCAAATCTGCTTCTCGAATTAAAAGTTGAGCGTGATCATCATTATTTAATAAACCCTGTAGTTGAATTTGATTATCAAAGTTTTTTATTAATTCATCTAGTGATGATTTATTACGTGAAATTACTGAAATTGTTGAAAGATTTAAATTTATTAAACCTTGAATAACCGATCTTGCTGCACCCCCAGAGCCAAGAACCACTGATTTTTTCTTTGCTAAGTTTAGATTTTTTAATGGATATATAAATCCTTCGACATCGGTATTAGTCGCGCTCCATTCTTTGTCAGAATTTAATTTCAGGGTATTAATTGCTTTAAGTTTGTTAGCAATAGGAGAGATTTCACTACAAAGGTTAAAAACTTTTTCTTTGTGTGGAATTGTAATGTTCAAACCTTTGCAATTAATCTTTTTAAAAGAATTAAGAACTAATACTAGATCTTCATCTTTACAAGGTACAGCGATATAAATTAAATCTAAGCCTAAATATTGAAGGGCAGCATTTTGCATAATTGGTGATAAAGAATGGCTTACTGGATTGCCAATTAATGCTATAAAACATGTTTTACTTGAAATCATATTTAGATTTTTTAAAATTTTAGCCTTAAAAGTAATGATCTGTTCGGGAACCACACCCCGTCTTTGAGTAACAATAATGACGTCAATGACCGATTATGGAGGGTAACAAATATCGAGAATTTACCCATGGGTAAGGTAGTAGGAATTGATCTAGGAACAACTAATAGTTGTGTCGCTGTCATGGAAGGTGGTAAGCCTACTGTAATAGCAAATGCTGAGGGTTTCAGAACTACTCCATCAGTTGTTGCATATACAAAAAATCAAGATCAGCTTGTTGGACAAATAGCAAAAAGACAAGCTGTCATGAATCCTGAAAATACTTTTTATTCTGCAAAACGTTTTGTTGGTAGAAGGGTTGATGAAGTTAATGAAGAATCTAAAGATGTTAGTTATTCTGTTGAAAAATCTGGTTCTAGCGTCAAATTAAAATGTCCAATTTTAGATAAGCAGTTCTCTCCTGAGGAGGTTAGTTCTCAAGTTTTAAGAAAATTGGCAGATGATGCAGGTAAATATCTTGGTGACAAAGTTACACAGGCTGTAATTACAGTTCCAGCTTATTTTAATGATTCCCAAAGACAAGCTACGAAGGATGCAGGAAAGATTGCAGGTTTAGAAGTTCTTAGAATTGTAAATGAGCCAACTGCCGCGGCTCTAGCATATGGTTTGGATAAAGAAAATGAAAAAATTCTTGTTTTTGATTTAGGCGGAGGAACATTTGACGTTTCAGTTATTGAAGCTGGTGATGGAGTAACTGAAGTTCTATCTACATCTGGAGATACACATTTAGGTGGTGATGATTTTGACAGATGCATCGTAGATCACTTAGCTAATACTTTTAAATCAAATGAGGGAATTGATCTCAGACAAGATAAGCAAGCTTTGCAAAGATTGACCGAAGCCGCAGAAAAAGCAAAAATAGAACTCTCAAATGCTACGCAAAGTGAAATAAATCTACCTTTTATTACAGCAACGCCTGAAGGACCAAAACATCTGGATTTGAACCTTACTAGAGCAAAGTTTGAGGAATTAGCAGCTTCTTTAATTGATAGGTGTAAGACCCCAGTTGAGAGAGCTATAAGTGATGCAAAAATTTCTACTAGTGAAATTGATGAAGTTGTTATGGTGGGAGGCTCATCTAGAATACCTGCTGTTTTAGATTTAGTTAAAAAAATAATTGGTAAAGAACCAAATCAAACTGTTAATCCTGATGAAGTAGTAGCTGTTGGAGCTGCAATTCAGGGAGGAGTTTTAGCAGGAGAGGTTAAAGATATATTGTTACTTGACGTTACTCCACTTTCTTTAGGTGTAGAGACTTTAGGGGGAGTAATGACAAAAATGATTAATCGAAATACGACAGTACCTACTAAGAAATCTGAAACATATTCAACTGCTGTAGACGGACAAACAAATGTTGAAATACACGTTTTACAGGGTGAAAGAGAAATGGCTTCTGATAATAAAAGCTTAGGAACTTTTAGATTGGATGGTATACCCTCTGCACCAAGAGGTGTTCCGCAAATTGAAGTTACATTTGATATCGATGCAAATGGAATTCTTAGTGTTACTGCTAAAGATAAAGGGAGTGGTAAAGAGCAAAGTATTTCTATAACTGGTGCTTCTACTCTATCTGATAATGAAGTTGAAAAAATGGTAAAAGATGCCGAATCAAATGCATCTGCAGATAAAGAAAAAAGAGAAAAAATTGATCTAAAAAATCAAGCTGAAACACTTGTCTACCAGACAGAAAAGCAAATTGGCGAGTTAGGAGATAAAATCGATGTTGCAGCAAAGTCCAAAGTTGAAGAAAAAAGTAAAGCTTTAAAAGAGGCAACTGCAAAAGAAGATTATGAATCAATGAAAAAACTTCTGGAAGAACTTCAGCAAGAACTTTACGCAGTCGGTTCATCTGTTTATCAGCAATCTGGGAATCAGCCACCTTCCCCAGAATCACCTAGTGGTTCTGATCAGAGTAATTCAAACGAAAAAGGTGGAGATGATGTAATTGATGCAGACTTTACTGAAACGAAAGATTAAAAAAGATAATTTTTAATTTCATTTGCAACCCATTTAGAGCAAGCCGGAGCAAGTAAAATACCATTCTTATAAAAACCTGTACATAAAATTAGGCCACCTTCAAGGTTTTTCATTATTGGTGAAGCCTCACCATCTGGTTTTGACCTTATTCCGTACCATTTTTTAGAAATCTTTCCTTTAATCAACCAAGTTGGTTTTTTATCGAGAAAATTTGTGAGTTTTTCGAATGTATTTTCTTCTGGCTTGATACTATATTCGTCAGTTGATCCAATAATTAACTTATTTTTTGATTTTGGAATTATATTTTTACCATTTATACTGAATTGTTTCGGCAGTGATAATAAATTAACTTCTGCATCATTTATCTCAATTTCCATAGCTTGACCTAAAACAGGTTTTAATGCGATCTTGTGAGATATGCTATCTATTAAATCAACTGCTTTAAGTGAATTGCACAAAATAATCATATCAGATTTGATGTTTTCATTATTCCTTGTAGTAGAAATCCATTGATTGTTTAATTTTTTGATTTTAATTATTTCTCCTTTTGAAAAATTGATTTTTTTATGCTTTAGATATTTATCTAAGGTTTGAAGTAAAGTAAAAGGATTTATTCTTCCATCTTTGAAGGAGATCATTCCTTTTAAATTTTTTGTTTGGAAGGCTTTATTTATATTCTTGATAAATATTGAGTCTCTTTCTAAAATACGTAAGTTTTGATCATTGTTTTCATTAATAAATTTCTCTAATTTTTTAAACTTTTCTTCATTAGTAGTTAGTTGTATTAATGGTTTTTCGATATTTAATTTACAATTAAATTTTTGTAAGAATGTAATCCATTGTGGCCATAATTCAATGCTTTGTTTCCTGAGATCCCAGCTTCTACCTCTTCTTTTTTGATACATATTACCCATTAGTAAGCCTAGAGCTGCATTGCTACTATTTTGGAGTTGAGTTGGATCTATTATCGTTACCTGGAAACCTAATTCTGATAATTCTAAGGCGTTAAATTTTCCAATAATCCCTGATCCAATAATAACTATGTGTGCTTTTTGACAATTTTCTTTTAAGCTTTTCATTGATATATTAGATATACTCGCTTATTTGACTTAATAGTTACAGATTTTTGGAACACCCTTCAATTATATTCAAAATTGTTTGTCCCGATCGTCCTGGCCTTGTAAGTTTACTTACAAGTTGGATTTCAAATTACGGTGGCAACATAAAACATTCTGACCATCATACAGATCAAGATGCGGGTTTGTTTCTTAGTCGAATTGAATGGAATAGTAACAATGAATCTTTTAATAGAGAGGAAATTTATAAAGAATTTGAAAAAATTGCAGATGAAGTAAATGGTAAATTTAACGTAAATTATTCTGATGAAATTCCAAATGTCGCTATTTTCGTGAGTAAACAAAATCATTGTTTGATTGATTTACTTTGGCGAGTAAGAAATGGAGAACTCAAAATGAAAGTCCCATTAATAATTTCAAATCATTCTGATCTTAAAAATATTGCAAATGACTTTAATGCAAAATTTGTTTATGTTGATACTTTCAATATTGATAAATCTATTGTTGAAGATCAATTTTTAAATTTACTAGAAGAATATAAAATTGATCTTGTTGTATTAGCCAAATATATGCAAATTTTGAGTGACTCTTTTTTAAAAAAGTTTTCCTCAATAATAAATATTCATCATTCTTTCTTACCTGCATTTAAGGGCGGACAACCATATCATCGAGCGTGGAAGAGAGGTGTTAAATTAATTGGTGCTACTGCTCACTATGTTACTCAAGATCTTGATGAAGGCCCGATCATAGAACAATGCACAGTTAATGTAAGTCATAGGGATGAGGTTGATGATTTGATTAGAAAAGGAAGAGATATTGAAAGAATAGCTTTAGCAAGAGCAGTTAGATTACATCTGAATCATCAAATATTTGTTTATAAAAGCAAAACTGCTGTTTTTGATTAAAGAAAGTTTCTTAGTCCTCTAATTCTATTTGTATTTGTCTTTCATAAATTGATTCTTCATTAAAAGCTCTTGCTATCAAGAAACTGGCAATGCAGCTGATTAACACGGGTTTCATTATTAATAAATTTTTTGTTAAAGCAAAAGCTAAAAACATAGCTGTTATTGGAGTTCGCGAACATCCTGCTACGAAAGCTCCCATTCCCGCAAAAATGTATGTACTCGGCGCATGTCCTGTCGCAATTTCCACCCAGCTCCCCATTATTAGTCCGATTGACCCTCCTAAAGTAAGCATTGGATAGAACAATCCTCCTGGAGCTCCAGATGCTGCAGCTAAACCTGTCGTGATAAATAATACTAAAACAGCTAATAAAGCAATTCCAATACTTGTATTTTGTTCAGCTATTATTTTCTGTAATTCATCTAAATTATGAAATGTACTTGGTAAACAAGAATAGATACTTCCTAAAATGAGTCCACATATACTCATTTTTAAAACAAATTTATTTTTATACCACTTTTTCCCAATATTTTGCATTAACAAAACATATCTGCTGTACAATTCTGCAAAGATTCCAATAATTATTCCTAGTAAAACTAGGTAAATAAAATCTACAGGTAAGAAAAAAACTGATGGGTCATATTCTTTTTGGATCAAAAATCCAAGGTTAAAATCAAAGCCTCCTGCTTTAGGATCAAAACCCAGAGCTTGAATAATGTCAGCAGATGAATCTGCAATGAAAGTTGTGATTATTACTAATAGCAAAATTACTGGCCTAGCAGAGTTTAATAACTCTTCTATTGCATAGACAAACCCTCCTAATGGAGCGCTAAATACTGCAGCTATCCCAGCACCTCCGCCTGCTGCTACTATTACTCTTCTGAAAGCTGTAGGAGCTTTGAGCCACTTGGCCATTTGCCAAGCTACTGATCCTCCCATTTGAACTGATGGACCTTCTGGACCCAATGGGAATCCACTACCAATAGCAATAATTCCTGATACGAGCTTTACTAATCCTACTTTTATGTTCATTGGAACTTTTTTATGCCTTAAGAACCCCATGATTTGACTCACCCCTGAACCTTTTGCAGCAGGTGCTATATTTTTTATCAAATATCCTGCAATGGCTCCTCCTAGAGCGCCAAAAATAGGTAAGACCGCAATAGATGGGAATTGGTCTAATAAAGCTAATCTCCAATTATTAATAAAGTAAATTCCAGTTTTAAAAGATATGCTTGTAATTGAGGCTCCTAAACCAGTTAGTAAGAGCGAAAATGCAACGACTAAGGATCTTTGTTTTAATAATTTTTTGATGCTACGAGAAGAATTGTTACTTGTTTTTCGAATATTATCTTTTATAAGGTTTTGCATAGTTCATGATTACTTTGACAAGCTGAAATCGTGTATTTCATCAAATTGAAGATAACGATAAAGTTCTTCTGAATATGGATTAATTTTATTTTTAGTAATATCCTGATATTCTTCTATTTCAGGTATTCTTCCAAGCAGTGCGCAAACTGCTGCTAATTCTGCACTCCCTAAAAATACTTGTGCATTCTTACCAAGTCTATTGTCAAAATTTCTTGTACTAGTAGAAAATACTATAGAACCTTCATCTACTCTGGCTTGATTTCCCATACATAAAGAACAGCCTGGCAACTCTAATCTGGCTCCACAATCTTCGAATATCTTGTAATAACCTTCAGCTTTTAAAGTTTCTTCATCCATCTTTGTTGGTGGACAAATCCATAATTTAGCTTTTAAGTTTTGTACACCTTCAAGAACTTTCGCAGCTGCCCTGTAATGACCAATATTTGTCATACAAGAACCTATAAAAACTTCGTCAATATTTGTATTCGCAACATCAGTGATTTCTTTTACATTATCTGGATCGTTTGGGCAAGCAACTATAGGTTGTGTTACATTTGCTAAGTCAATTTCAATGATTTCTTCATACTGAGCGTTTGAATCAGGTTGAATTAATGACGGTTTTTTCAACCATTTTTTCATATCATTTATTCTTCTTGAAATCGATTTTGAATCTTCATAACTGCTTTCGATCATTTTTTCTAGCAAGCAAATATTGCTTTTTAAGTATTCTTGAACAGTTTCTTGGGATAAAAGTATGGTGCTACCAGCGCATGAGCGTTCTGCAGTGGCATCAGTAAGTTCAAATGCTTGTTCAAGTTTTAGGTTTGGTAATCCCTCAATTTCCATAATTTTCCCGTTAAATATATTTTTCTTATTTTCTTTCTCAACAGTTAAGAGTCCTTTTTTAATTGCGAAGAGAGGAATTGCATTCACTAAATCTCTAAGAGTTATTCCTGGGGATAATTCACCCTTAAATTTAACCAGCACAGATTCCGGCATATTTAATGGCATTGATCCTATTGCAGCGGCGAAGGCAACAATGCCCGAGCCTCCAGGAAATGAAATGCCAAGGGGAAATCTAGTATGACTATCTCCACCTGTGCCAACAGTATCAGGGAGAAGCATTCTGTTAAGCCAGCTATGAATTATCCCATCTCCAGGCTTAAGAGCTACTCCACCTCTTTGTGATATGAAATCAGGTAATTCTTTATGGGTAACTAGATCTACTGGTTTAGGATATGCAGCTGTATGACAAAAACTTTGCATCACTAAATCTGCAGTAAATCCTAAACAAGCTAGTTCTTTTAGTTCATCTCTAGTCATTGGCCCAGTAGTATCTTGACTGCCTACTGTGGTCATAATTGGTTCACAAGTCGTTCCCGGCTTAACTCCATCTAAACCGCATGCTTTGCCTACTATTTTTTGAGCTTGAGTAAAGCCGGCAGTACTTTCGGTTGGATTTTGAGGTCTGATAAATATTTCACTTGGTTGATAATTTAATTTGTTTCTAATTTTGTCAGTAAGAGATCTTCCAATCATAAGATTAATTCTTCCGCCAGCTTGAATTTCATCAGTAAGAGTTGATGGATACAAGTCGAATTTGCTTATTAATTCTTCAGTATTTGAATCTTTTTCAATTTTTTTTATAATGCCTTTATAAGGATATATCTTAATAACATCGCCTGTTTTCATATGAGATACGTCAGCTTCTATGGGTAAAGCTCCTGAATCTTGTGCCGTATTAAAGAAAATTGGGGCTATTTTGCTGCCAATTATTATTCCACCTGTTTTTTTGTTAGGAACAAAAGCAATATCTTCTCCTATATGCCAAATGAGTGAATTAATAGCAGATTTTCTAGAACTCCCTGTCCCAACGACATCTCCAACATAAGCTATCGGTAAATTTTGTTTTTTTAAATTATCAAGAATCTTTAGTCCATCAGGTATTTTAAATTCCAACATAGCTAATGCATGCATCGGAATATCCGGGCGTGATGTTGCATGTACAGCTGGAGATAGATCGTCTGTATTTGTCTCCCCGTCCACTTTAAATACTAAACAAGTAATCTCTTTTTCCAGAACTTTTTTATTTTTGAACCATTCTGCATCTGCCCAACTATTTACAACCTCTTTTGCATAAATATTATTTTGAGATAATTCATAAATTTCATTAGCTGAGTCGTAAACAAGAATAATATCTTTTAAAACTTCTGCCGCCTTTTTAGCAAGTAAACTATCTTCTCCTTTAAGTATTTCAACTAAAGAACTTACATTGTATCCACCTATCATTGATCCAAGTATTTCAATTGCTTTTTCGGGATTTATTGATTTGCAATATTTCTCGGAATTAACAATAGCCGTAAGCCAGCTTGCTTTTACATAAGCAGCCTCATCAACTCCTGGTGGTACTCTATTGATTAGTAAATCAAGTAAATAAGATGAATCGTAAGTACTATCTTGTTCCAATAATTTTGTAATACAATTTGTTTGGTCAGCATTTAAAGGCAAAGGAGGTATACCTTTGGTAGCTCTTTCAGCTACGTGATCTGCATAATCTTTTAGCAATGTTTCCAAATTCTTCATTAGTAAGGTTTAATGCCTAATCTATTGTTATTTTTAATATTGAAAAGGAGAGTATTCATAAATGCTTTTTTAAATATTCAAACTTCTTAATTAATCAATGACGACATCATCAAATAATTCTGCTTTAGAAAAGACATCAGATTTACATGTAGTTGAAACTCGTCCATTAATACCTCCAAGTAGATTACACAATGATATACCTTTAGATCACGCCTCTGCTAATACAGTATCTAAAACAAGAAGATCGATACAAAATATTTTGCATCATAATGATCAGAAGCTTTTAGTCATTGTGGGTCCATGTTCAATTCATGATCTAGAGGCGGCAAAGGAATATTCAAAATATATTCAAAACTTTCGAGAAATTTATAAAGATAAATTAGAAATAATTATGAGAGTATATTTTGAGAAACCAAGAACAACTATTGGTTGGAAGGGATTGATAAATGATCCTCATCTAGATAATTCTTATGATATTAATACTGGTTTAAGAAGGGCAAGAAGTTTGCTTTCATATTTAGCAACTCTTGGAATTCCTTCTGCAACAGAATTACTAGATCCAATTGTTCCTCAATATATTGCCGATTTAATAAGTTGGACAGCTATAGGTGCGCGGACTACTGAAAGTCAGACTCATCGGGAAATGGCTTCAGGATTATCAATGCCTATAGGTTTTAAAAATGGTACAGATGGTTCTTTTACTACTGCAATAAACGCAATGCAGTCAGCTTCAAAATCACATCATTTCTTAGGTGTTAACGCTAATGGAATGGCTTCTATCGTTAACACAACAGGTAATCCAGATGGGCACATTGTTTTAAGAGGCGGTTCAAATGGCCCAAATTTTGAAAATGATCACATTAAACGAATTTCCTCTGAATTGAAGCAATCTAATCTCCCCCATAAAGTAATGATTGATTGTAGTCATGGTAATTCCAATAAAGATTTCCGAAAACAGTCAGAAGTGCTAAAAAATGTAGCTTCTCAAATTAGCAATGGTGAAAAAAATATATTAGGAGTTATGCTTGAAAGTCATTTGAAGGAGGGAAATCAAAAACTTTTAAAAAAAGAGGATCTTGAGTTTGGTAGAAGCATTACAGATGCATGCATAGATATAGAAACAACAAACGAATTACTCGCTATTTTATATAATTCACTTAGCTAGTTATAAAAAAATTAAAAAATAATGCTGAAGAAATTGGAACAATGAAATTATCTATTCCTAAAACACTAAATTGTTCGAGTAAAGTAGCAAAAAAAGCTATTGTAAAGTAATTTAAATATAAACTATTTTGTTGGGCGTATCCTATTGAGCAAACTACTATCAGACTCGTCAAAAACATAGTCATAGTACCGAATAACGATTTTTTTTGTTTAAAAAAAATCCAACTCTTTGAGTTAAAGCTTTTTCCTATTAACCCAGCTAATCCATCACCAAAAGTCATTATGAAAAATCCACTAATTAATGCATATGGATCTTTATCCCAGAAAAGATAAATCAAAATAAATAAACTGAGACAATAAAATAACGTTCCATAACTCTTTCTCTCAACATCCTCAATTGTTGGAAATAATTTATAGGTGTAATTGATGAAAACCATTAATGAGACAATTCCTGTAAAAATTAGAGCAGAGTTTTGATTAATTTTTAAAAATTGAGCAATTGGTATCAAAGGTCCTATTCCAATATGTATTATTTTTCTAACGATTTCTCCACTATCGTCATTATATTTTTTAAAAACTATTGATATTAAAAAAATTGAAAATAAATATAATAAAATTACAGTAAATTTTATCAATTTGGTTAAGCTGCTTTTTGATGTGTAGTCATTACTCTAAGTTTTAATATCGCTTTAGCTTCTAGTTGCCTTACTCTTTCTCGTGAAACATTAATTTGTCTTCCTATTTCTGCGAGTGTTAATGGTTCTTCACCATCTAGGCCAAATCTGAGCTTCATTATTTTTTGTTCTCTTTCATTTAATTGAGAAAGCCAAGTTCCTAAATGCTCTTTTTGAATACTTCTATCCATACCTTCCATGGGCTCCTCACAGTTTGGATCAGGTATGAGTTCACCAAGAGTACTTCTATCTTCTTCGCCTCTTGCGTGAGCATCTAGGGAAGCGCAAGGAGCACTTTGCGAAATTAGATCTTCTAAATCTTTTTGATCAATTCCCATTTCAGTTGCCATTTCCAATCTAGTAGGTTGTCTACCAAATTTATGTGATAATTCTCTAGAGACCCTTCTCATTTTAGATAGTTTTTCACTTATATGAATAGGTAAACGGATTGTTCTTGCACTATTATCAATAGCTCTTGTCATTCCTTGTCTAATCCACCAGTAAGCATAAGTTGAGAATTTATATCCCATAGCAGGATCAAATTTATCTACAGCTCTTTCAAGGCCAATAGCTCCTTCCTGGACAAGGTCTAATAATTCAAGCCCTTGGTTTTGGTATTTTTTTGCAACGGAGACAACAAGTCTTAGATTAGCTGCCATCATTCTATCTCTTGCTCTTTTGCCAATCTTAATTTGATAAAGATTTGGTTTCGTTCTATCAGTTTCAGGAATTTGTAGTAACTTCTTCATGTTCTGAACATGATGAGCTAACTCTATTTCCTCTGCTGGAGTCAAAAGAGGTACTCTACCAATGCTACTTAAGTAATAGCCAATAGAATCTGATGCGAGTCTGCCAGATTTTTTTTGGCTTTGTCTTGCCGTAAGACTGGATTTTGATTTACGAGACTTGCCCGCAGTGTTTGGTAATCTTGGCTCATCAGAATTATTATCTGAAGAGCTTTTCGCAGATTCCAGAGGGATCCCCATCACCCTGGCCTCCTAAATAATGGATTTTTTAAAAAGCTAGCACTGAAATTGAAATAAAAACTACTTTTGCGTTGAAATTTTAAAGACAAAAATTTTTTTGAAATCGCTTATTTCTTGAAATCCATTGAAATGAGTGGATTTTGTAAAAATTAAAAAAAATTTAAAATTTTAAGTTTTTTTTAAATGTTGTAAAAATCAATATTAATTTTATTTTTCTATGAGATCAATTTGCGAACGATTATTCGATGAATCTAATTTATATTTCGAATAAGAACCATCTTCCTTCATTATCCAAGCAAAGTAATTATCTTTAATGTAGGTTTGCAAAAGCGAGTATATTTTAGATTTCAATTCAAAATCCTCTATCGGAGTAACTGCTTCTATTCTTCTATCAAGATTTCTTCTCATCCAATCTGCACTCCCAATAAAAACCTTATTTTCACCATTATTACAAAACCAAAAAATTCTTGAGTGTTCAAGAAAATGGCCAATAATGCTTATAACTTTAATATTTTCACTTAAATTTTTTCTTTGGGGATACAAGCAACAAATACCTCTTATGATAAGGCTAATTTTTACACCTGAGTCTGAAGCTAAATAAAGAAGTTTAATTATTTCTGGGTCTACTAAAGAATTCATTTTTGCGATTATTTCGGCTTTTTTGCCTTCCTCTGCATTTTTAATTTCTCTTTGTATCAGAAATATAAATTTCTCTCTCATCGATGAGGGAGAAACTAATAACTTTTGATAACTTTTTTGTTTAGAAAAACCAGATAAGTAGTTAAATAACTCAAGTAAATCTGATGCAATATCTGGATCAGTTGAAAGTAATCCTAAATCTGTATAAAACTTTGAAGTATTAGAGTTGTAATTACCTGTTCCAATATGGAAATAATTCCTTAATCGTCCTTTTTCTTTTCTTACTATTAGAGCTATTTTAGTATGTGTTTTAAATCCTATGATTCCATATACAACATGAATTCCAGCTTGTTCAAGTTGTTTCGCCCATTGAATATTATTGTCTTCATCAAATCTTGCTTTTAGTTCAACAAGAGTCATTACTTCTTTCCCATTCTCTGCAGCTCTCATTAAAGCTGCAATGATAGGCGAATCCTTGGAAACTCGATATAAGGTAATTTTTATAGCCATTACGAGTGGATCATCAGCTGCTTTGTTTATAAACTCTTCAACTGAAGTTCTAAATAAGTCGTATGGATGATGAAGCAGAATATTTTTTTTTCTAAGTATTTTAAAAATTGAATTGAAGTTTTTGTTTGAAGGTAAATCTAAATTTTCTAATTTTGGGTGAGTTTTCCCAATTAGTAGATTTTCTTTTAAATCATGTCTATTAATTTTTGTAAGCTGATTTAAATCGTCAAGGCCTAAAAAACTTTTGCAAAAGTAAATATATTCTTTTTGTATTGAGATACTTTCAATGAGTAATTGAAGAATATTTTCTGGCATATTTGATTCAACTTCTAATCTAACTACGTCTCCACCTAATCTTCTCTTTTGCAAACTTTGTTCAACTGCTAAAAGAAGATCATCAGCTTCAAGTTCTTTTAATTCTAAATCTGCATCTCTTGTCACTCTAAAAAAAGAGTAATTTATACATTCCATTCCCTTAAATAAAGTATTTATATTATTCCCAATTAAATCTTCAACACTTATGAAAAAATATGTACTTTCATCACCCTGTTGAATAATGTCATTGGGAATTTGTATAAATCTATTTATATTTTTTGTTGGTATTTTTACTCTGACAAACTGATTTTTTGAATCTTCTCCATCTCTTATTAGAGCTGCTAAATTTAGACTTAAATTACTTATAAAAGGAAATGGATGTGATGGATCAACAACTAATGGAGTTAATAAAGGGAAAATAGATGAAGTAAAATAGTTATTGCACCAATTTCTTTGATTTTCACTTAGGTCCTTATATTTTTTTAAAATTATACCTTTTTCTTTTAATGCATTTTTTAATTCAATATTTACATAGCTTTCTTGAAGAGTAGTTAGTTTTTTTACTTCCTTGTTGATTTTTGTTAATTGCTCTTTAGGGGTAAGTCCGTCAATACTTTTTTTTGTAATTCCTGCTTCAACTTGCGCCTTTAATGAAGCTACCCTTACCATAAAAAATTCATCAAGATTATTGCTAAAGATTGAAAAAAATTTTACTTTATCAAGGATTTTGTACTCCTTCTCCATGCCAGTTAGTAGTACTCTTTTATTGAATTCAATCCAACTTAGTTCTCTATTAATAAAGACATCAGCCTGGCTTTTCATTAAAATACGTTTGTTTTTTGGTTCTTAAAATAATTATTATTTTTACCCTCTGCAATAAGGTATATCATGAAAAGTAAAATAACGGAACCAGCTATAAAAGGTGATTTAGGACCAAAACTATCATAAACTCTCCCGGCCATTGCAATTCCCAAAACTCCTCCAAGACTCTGTAGCCCCTGAAGATTACTTAAAATTGAGCCTTGTTTGTCAACGTCTAATTTCTTTGATATTAGTGCTCTTAAGGTAGGAGTAATTAACCCTGCTCCAACGGCTAAAAAAGAAACAGCTGAATAAATATTAATTGTCGCATTTTCTTTTGGAGCAGTTATTAAAAGTGAACATGCCACAAGAATGAAGCCTGATCCGATAAGTGTTAATCTCATTTCGCCAAATTTCTTTACTAGAGGGCCAATAAGTCCTCCTTGAACAATAATTGCAATAACTCCTACTACAACAAGAGTTCCGCTTGATGCTTTGGTCGTCCAGTTTAAAGATTCTTGAAGGAAAAATATTAGGATATTGGTCAATCCAGTAAAAGCAATAAAGTAAATAAAAAAAGCTAATGATAATTTTTTAATTTTTTCTTCTTTGAAAACTTTAAATAGCTCTTTTAAAGGGTTTTTAAACAAAGTTTTTGATTTATTAGAAGCACTTTTAGGTTTCGTTTCTGGTAGGTAAAAAAATACAAGGAGAAAATTTATTATTGGAATGATTGAAGCTATCAAAACTGGAATAATGAAATTATTATTTGTATTTTTTGCAAAAATTACAACAAAAATATTACCTAAGAAAAAACTTAAACCAAAAGCGACACCAATAAGACCAAATGTTTTTGCTCTTTTTTCAGGGCTTGAAATATCTGCAAGAATAGTTGTTGCAGTTGCTGCAGTTCCCCCACTTAAGCCGTCAATTAGTCTCGCCAAGAATAATAAAAATAACGGGATAGAGGCTATTGAATTTGACCAATTAAAAAGAACCGTAAAAGATAATATTGATATTCCTATTACTGAACCAGTAATACAAAAAAGAGTGACTGGTCTTCTTCCGTATCTATCACTCATAAGTCCTATAACAGGAGAAGCTGCAAATTGAGCTAATTGGTAAGTGCAAGATAATAAGCCATATGTACTAGCTTTAGAGTCAAATAGTAAAACAAAAGAGGGTAAAATAGGTAAAAGTATACTTTCACTTAAGCGATCATTTAGAAGAGTGATAAAAGCACTAAGAAGAGTAAATTTTTTATTTGGTTTCAATAAACTTTCTTTCACAATATTTATCTTCATTGCTATTAACTTCTACTACGATACTTGTTAATGGAGATTAATGTGCCTGGCATTGTTTATTTAGTTGGAGCAGGTCCTGGTGACCCTGAGCTTTTAACTCTAAAAGCTTTACGCCTAATAAAAAATTGTGACGCATTAGTTCATGATGCTTTAATTCCTGATGAAATAACAAAAGAGGCAGGAAAAAATACTGAAATTTATCATGTAGGCAAAAGAGCTGGAAAGTGTTCAGTCCCTCAGATTGAAACTAATGCTCTTATTTTGAAATTAGCAAAAGAAGGCAAAAACGTTGTAAGGCTTAAAGGGGGAGATCCATTCGTTTTTTCTAGGGGTGGTGAAGAGGTATCGATTTTAGAAAAAAATGGAATTTCAGTTGAAATCGTTCCTGGTATTACTTCTGGGATAGCTGCCCCTACATATTTTGGTATTCCACTAACCCATAGAGATGCTGCGAGTTCCGTAACTTTCGTCACTGGACATGAGCGTGTAGATAAGGAAAAAAAGACAGTTAATTGGAGAGATTTAGCTAAATCATCAGATAGCTTAGTAATTTTTATGGGTATAAAAAATATTGAATTTATTGTTGAAGAATTAATACTAGGTGGTTTAGATAGGAATACTAAATGCGCTGTTATTCAAGAAGCTACTTTAAAAAATCAAAAATGTTTGATAGAGAAATTAGATAACCTCGCAGATAAAATCAAAGATAAAGAGTTTTTAGCTCCATCAATTATCATTATTGGAAAAATTGTTGAATTTAAGGTTAATAACAATATAACTAAAGTATCTGATGTCTCTTTACCAGATATTAATAAAGTTCAACTATATAATAAATCCCAAAAGTAAATTGGATCAAATTTAGGGTTAAGCTTTAAATCATTAATTTGATTAATTTGTCTGCAAGATAAGCTATTAATTGCAACTACTATGTCATCATTTTGAAATTCTGGAAGAATTAATTCTTCTTTTACAATTTTCAATTTTAAAGCTTTAGAAACCATAATCCCCTCTAAACAGCCGCTCTCTTTTCTAGGAGTTTTCCATTGATTATTTCTTTTAATAAGAAGATTAAATGTACTTCCACAACAAAGTTCACCTGAGGTATTCAAAAGGATAGAATCATCAAATGATTTTTCATTAGCTTCCGTCAAAACTTGTATTGCCTGATTATATGAAAATGTTTTGCATTTACTTATAAGACTGAATTCATTTATTTTTTCCGTTTGACTAATGCAAACGCTTATCGGATTAAAATTGGGTTTGATTCTATAGAACTCAAGCCATAAATTATCCAAATCTTTTGTCTCTGAAGTGCTATCAATTGTTAGCGTTCGACCTTCATTAGTTCCTCGACTATAGTTTATTCTTACTGAAGCAAATTGATCATTTTTAAGCGATAACTTTCTAATTCCATCATGAACAAGTTGTCTCAAAGTTAATTTATTTATTTTGAGATTAATATTTAAAATCTTGCTACTTTTTTCTAACCTTTTCAGATGTTCATCAAAAAGAATAGGTTTGTTTTCTTTTATCAAAATGGTTTCAAATATACCATCAGCAAATTTTAATCCTCTATTATTAGCAGCAATAAATATTCTATCAATATCCAACCATTGATCCTTGTGCCAGCCAAATTTTTCAGTCATTTTAGTGAATCAATTAACGGTAAAAGTTTCCACTTAAGTTCATTAGTTTCTTCTTCAGGGTTTGAGTCAATAACTATTCCGCACCCAGCATATATACTGATTTTTTTGTCTTTAATTAAAAATGATCTTATTAGTATATTGCTGTCAAACTCTCCATTCCAGTCAAGCTTCAAAAACGAGCCACAGTATGGTCCGCGTTCACATTCTTCTAATTCAAAAAGTCTCTGGCATGATCTTAATTTAGGTGCTCCAGTTATAGAGCCGCCAGGCCAACACGCTTTTAGTAAATCAATCCAATTCTTACCTTTTTTTAATTTTCCTCTAATTACTGAGGTTAGATGATGAACTTTTAAGAAACTTTCCAGCTTTAATATTTCTGGCACCATAATACTTCCTGTTTCGCAAACTTTACTTAAATCATTTCTTATTAGGTCAACAATCATAATATTTTCGGCTCTATCTTTTTCATTCGTTATTAAATCGATAGCATTAAGTGCATCTTGATTTAAATCCTTATCTCTGGATCTAGTTCCTTTGATAGGTCTTGACTCTACAAAATTTTTATTATCTATTTTTATAAATCTTTCCGGCGAGGTAGATAATACCGCCTCTGTATAATTATCATTATTATTTACTATTATTCCGCCAAAGGGAGCTCTTAATTTCCTTCTTATTTTTAAATAAATATCTAGAGGATTGTAGTTTTTGGAATATTCAATTTCGCATTTAGTTGTTAGGTTTGCTTGAAATATATCCCCTAGGGAAATTAATTTTTTCAACTTTAGAATATTTTTCTGAAATTTTTCAGCCATTTCGTCCAAATTTATTTTTGAAAAATCAAAATTTAAATTTGTTTTAATAATATTTTCTTCTTCAATGTTTTTTATGTTATTGATTATATTTTTATAATTCATCAGTTCAGATAAGTTTGTGCCTTCGATAATTATTTCTTTTTTTATTAGATTACATTTAATGATTGGATCATATGATGCAATCCATAAAGTTGCCATATTAGATTTTCGCCATGGGTTTTTGGGTTCTATGTAAACTCCAGCTTCATAACTTAACCACCCGATCCAAAATCCTTTTTCAATATTTTTTAAATTGTTAAATGGATTATTAGTTTTGTCTAAGTTATTGATATCTTTTGATTGGATTATTTTTTTTAGGTTTAATTCCTATTATTGACCATTCCCCATTTTCTTTACCATCACTGTCTAGCCAAGCTAATCCTTTATTTCCGAATTTTTTTGCTAGATGATGCGTAATCAGTGCTGGATCTATCCATTTTTCTAGAATTATTTTTTTTATTTTCATTTTTTATTATTGTTATTCAGCCATTTTTCATAAGCGGCATTTCTAATTCTGCAGCTATCACACTTACCGCACGGTTTTGAATTGCCCGAATAACAACTCCATGTTTTATCTAAAGGGACATGATTATCAAAAGCCAATTTAATAATTTCCTCTTTATTTAAATCCAATAGTGGTGTCCATAGTTTTATTGGATTATTTTCTCTTCCTCTTTTATTGGCTAAATCTGCTAATTCTTGAAATTTTTTAATGTAGTCAGGTCTGCAATCTGGATAACCAGAATAATCTAGTGCATTAACTCCTAATCCTATAAAATCAGCGTCTATTGCTTCGGCATAACTTAGTGCCACGGAAATAAATATAGTATTTCTCCCAGGAACATAAGTATTAGGAATTTTATTAGTTTGTACTCCTTCTATCGGAATATTTTTTTGAGTATCAGTTAATGATGAGCCTCCCCATAAAGATAAGTCAAGCTTAATGATTTTAAATTCTTCGATATCAAAGTGTTTTGCAATTATTGATGCAGAATTTAATTCTTTTTTATGACGTTGACCGTAGTCAAATGAAAGACCAAAAATTTTAGCTTCGTATTTTTTAGCGATACCAGTAACAGTAGAAGAATCTAA
>QCCL01000004.1 GCA_003281255.1 Prochlorococcus sp. AG-347-L02 | reverse complement strand
GACAACAAGATTCTAAATAAAGAAAATATTAAAGCTTAAATTAAAATTAATTCAAAATATTAGAATTTTAATTTTTCAAAATTAATTTTATTCAATCAACTTCCCAACAAAAGATTTTATTTTTTTTGTTGAATTTACAATATTATCAAGCTCTTTCCCAAGAGGGAGGCAAATCTCCTCTCTAATGGACATCGCACTATCTTTACTTAAGAAGCATATATAATTTACTTTCTTTTTTATATTTTCACTTGGGAAATCACTTCTTTGATGAGAGCCAATACTTTCCTCTCTTATCAAAGCACTTTTTAGACTGGCTTCTGCTGAATAGATAGCACATTTAATATTATGAGCAACGACTAAATCACTATAATTATTTTTACTAACTCTCACATCAATTTTTCTAAATCTTTCATTAATGGATTTTAATTTTGATAAACCTTGTGTTAATTTTTCTCTATCTCTTACAACTCCGCAATAATTCCACATTAGATCTTGAATTTCAAATTCTAATTTTCTACCAATTTCTTCTCCTTCCTTAATAAGCTTGTCTATATTATTATTCGCAAGTTTTATGGCGTTAATTGACCTGTTATGAGATTTTATATTTTTTGAAAAATGTGCAGCAGCCTGACCAACTTTTTTACCAAAAACCAAAATCTCTGCTAAAGAATTTCCACCTAATCTATTGGCACCATGAAGACCGCCAGCTACTTCTCCACAAGCAAAAAGCCCATTAATATTTGTACTATGTTCTGCTGGGGAAACTAAAACCCCACCCATTGAATAATGAGCGGTAGGAGCAACTTCCATCATCTCTTTCGATATATCTAACATTTGATATTCAATAAATTGTTTGTAAATTGAGGGTAATTTTTTGATTATTTCTTCTTTTTTTATGTGAGTAATGTCAAGAAATACGCCACCATTTTTTGTTCCTCTACCATTGATTATTTCTGAGTAATTTGCAAAAGCGACTCTATCTCTGGTAGAGAGCTCTAATCTCTCAGGATCATATTTAGACATAAACCTTTCCCCTAAATTATTAAAAAGCTTTCCTCCTTCTCCTCTAACTGCTTCTGTTACAAGAGTACCTGCAATTTCATTAGGGAATAACATACCGGTTGGATGAAACTGGACCATTTCCATATCTACAACTTCACAACCTGCTTTCAAAGCTAAAAAAATGCCATCTCCAGTATTTTCGTCTTTTCGTGATGAACTTTTTTTCCAAATTCTTGTATGCCCACCAGTTGCAAGAATTACAGCATCAGCTAGATAAAGAGTTCTTTCCCCGCTATTGATATCAAAAGAAAAAGCCCCAAATATTGAATTGTTTTCTACTAATAATTCAGTAACATATTTAGTATCTTTTATTGGAATATTTAGATCACTCGCCTTTTTAAGTAAAGTATTTAATATTGTTTTGCCCGTACAATCTGCTGTATAGCAAGTTCTTCTATATGTATGGGCCCCAAAATATCTTTGATCAATAGATCCATTATTTGCTCTATCAAAATTTGCACCCCAATTATCAATTTCCCTTACTAAATCAGGCGATTCTTTAGACATTATTTCAATTATTTCAGGCTGGCCAATGCAATATCCTTCAAGATAAGTATCAGCGAAATGTTGTTGCCACGAATCTTGTGGATCTATATTACCAAGAGCAGCATTTATTCCTCCTGCTGCCAGAGAGGTATGTGAATCGCTTTTATCTCTTTTACCAATTACCAATACAGATAGTCCAGATTCTGAAATTTCAATTGCAGCTCTCAGACCTGCACCGCCAGCTCCTATTACAAGAACATTTGTTATAACTGTATTATATTCTTTACTCATAAAATACTATTTACAACTAATAGGTTATTAGAAATCTTTGTTAAAAACTTATGCTTATAGTAATAATTTAAATTTTAATAAAATAACTTAAAAATTAAAATTTTTTTTCATATTTAGAAATCTTTCCAAGTTTAGAGATTCTCTTTTGATCAAAGAATTGATAAATATTTTTGCAATCTAACAATTCATTTGAAAAATAAAATTCATTAGAAGCTACTGTTCCAATAGGACCTTTAGATATTCCCTTTTCAAAAAATCGATGTTTCTCTGGATTTGAAAACTCTAGTGCAATCATTGATCTTTGAGAAATACTTTTTTTCAATGCACCTCTATGAAGAAATTGAGTGTCTAATATTATTAATGAGCTTTCCTTGTGCCTAAGTTCTATCTGAGAATTAATTGGAGTATTATTATCAATCCCAAACCATCTTATAACCTCTAAAAAATAAATCTTAATTTTATCTTTTAATGATTTTGTAATATTTCTTGGCTTTATAAATAAAGTTGGTTTTGTGCCATCTCCTTCAAAACAAACAAATACCTTTAATCGCGCACCGACATTATCAGTATGCCAATTTACTGAGACATTATCATATATATCTTTCTTGCTTTTTTTTTTAGAAACAAAATAATATATCCCATCAAGTTTGACTCCTGCTCCGAGATAATCAATAATCGGTTTCTTTATGATCCCAAATATTTCATCAAATGCACTAATATTAGTTTTATCAATATTTACTTTGCATTGAGATTCATAGTTTTCGTAATAATTTCTTTTCAAAGTCTTTACGCAATCTTTACTTACTGAAGAAATATAAAAACCTAAATTTTTTGAAATAATACCTTTATAAGGATTATGAGAATCTAATTTATCTAAGAAAAAGGAAGCAATCAGAAATCTAAAAGTAAAATGAAAAAAACGCAATGAAATTATCCATCTTAAGGATTTATAAATTTTAGATTTTTTATATAAATTATTACTTACTTTTCTTAAGGATCCAATCATAATTCTTTATGGTAAATTCTAGTTTTCGATGAATACTTTTTCATAATAATCTATCAAAAACTGATAACAATTTCAGTAAGTTACATTTAGCAATAATCAAAAAACTTTTTTGCGGCAATGAGACTCTCCTGATTTTTTATTGACATAATAAAAGCACTTCTCTCAAAAGTTTTTTCGTGAGAATCAGAATTTCTTTTCTTTATAATTTCAGGTTCTTAATTTGCTGAACTTTTTACGATTTGGTGTTCTTGGAGTTAGAGATCTGTTCGAACAAGTAAAAAAGAAAGCACCAAGTTTTATCTTATAAACCTAATAAATTCGAATAAGATAACGTAATTTTTTTAGGTAAACTTTTAAAAGTCTATAGAGGGATTTGAAATATTAAAAAGACTAAATTTTGGATTAAAGTTGAGGATTAAAATTTTAGGAAAACGCTATTGGTATAATAAATCTATTACAAATAAATATATGCTTATTAAAGGACTGATAAAATTTTCAAAAAGATTAGTTTTTCATTCCTTAGGAATCATAGATCGAATAATTAATAGAAATCTGAGATTTAAATTTATAAATCTTACATTAGGAATGCATAATAATAAATATGTTTTTAAACCAAATCAAATATCTTTTGTGCATGTACCTAAAACTGCAGGAACATCAACACTAGACTTAATGCAAAAAAATAATGAAGGTAGTATTTTTGCGACATGTAAAGATATTCATAGACCAATTTCTTTAAATTGTTTACCTAAGAAATACAAATATTTTGCTGTTATGAGAGATCCAGTTCAGAGGGTATGGTCTTATTATCAAATGGTTAAAGGATCTAAAAATCAACCATATAATAATTTTTCTCAACAAGGTTTAGAAATATTCTTAGAAAATTGTTGGGAAGCGAGAAATATGGTGTGCAGGTATTTTTCTGGAGACATAAACAAAGAACCAAATGATATGACTCTTAAAAAATCAAAAATTAATCTTGATAATTTCTTATTTACTATTGATTTTGAAAATTATGATGAAGATATCAAGAGTTTCTTTAATCTTTTGAATATAACTATAAATAATGTTCCTCATAAAAGAAAAGTAAAATATTTAACTATAAAAGAAAATTATTCTCAATTGATTAGAAAATATAATAAGTATGACTTGGCTTTATATGAATATTGGCAAAACAATCACAGACTTAAAATTAAAAGGAAGTAATGTAATTTCTTTAGTGTGGAATTCTAAAACTATAAGAAAATAATAATTTATTTACTATTTAATTACTTTCTATTTTGCTTTTATTTTTAGATTTATGAATTATGTTTTTGTAATTAAAAATGTAATATAGTTATTGGATCTATTTTAATTTCGCGTTGTTCTGCTTCTAAAGCTTATTGATTCTATAGGCTTGAGAAATCTTTGGTTCAAGCAGAGATATTAGTTGTTCTTATTGAGATATAACTTAACTTGCGATAGATTAGATAATATATTTATCTATACTTTGTACAATAAATTTACTTGTATTTATATCATTAATTAATATAATATGTAGGAGTATTTCTAATACATAAGGTTAATATATAGGTGCAGACATATTCCTCGATCAATGACTATTTGAAGTAATAGAATGGGATATATCTTAGTAGTTGGTATGATTCTTTTACCCTGTCAAGAACTCGTACTTTTTTCACAATTTATATTTAGTTATAATCTCTGACGCGTGTTAAAGTAATGGAGCTTAACTGTTTTTAACCCTTAATGGCATGCAGAGTGTCAGCGGTTTTTGTCCGCTTGTCTACTTTAAAATATTTCTTTATATATGAGTGAACTTATAGTTTCAGCACCTCTGATATTGGATTTTGAAAAAACAAATGAATCCATAGCAGCCTCAATAAATAGTGAAGGAACAAAATCTTATACATTGATTTGTGATAAAGAGCATTATTATTGCCCCCAGCAGAAACTCATTAAGCCCGATCTTTATAAGAACCCTAGAACACTTAAATCGATTTCATTTGTTTCAAAATTTTTATCACATTTATTACCAACAAAAAATCAGAATTTTATTTATACTTCTAGTTTAAAAATAAATGATTTAGAGTTTGAAATTATTGAACGTATAAAATTATTTGATAGAAAATTAGGATCAATAATTTCTAATATGGATGATTTGGAAATATATATTGATGATTTTTATACTGAGAGGATTCATAGCACTATGAAATCTTTTATGAATACGCATTTATATGAAACTATTCCTGAGAATATTCCAAAAAAATTATTTATTTTAAATTTAAAAGACTATTTTAGATATTACTTTTATACTCAAAAAATAATAGAGAAGCATGATATTGATGGATTAATTATCTACAACGGAAGAATGCCAAGGTATGCTGCTGCATATCATTGTGCTCTTAATAACAGAATCAAAAAAGTAGCCTTTTATGAAAGCACAATAACAGACAAAGAAGCTTATATTTTATTTAATAAACCTATCCATTATATAACTTCCATAAGCGAAGATATTAGATCACATTTTTATGCCAACAAACTTAGAAGAGATCTAGGATATGTTTATATAGGAAGAAGATTATCGGGAGGTAATACTGGTAGTCTAATTAATTTTCATATTAGTAGGTTAAATAAATCAGTTTCTCTATCAAGTAATAATTTAATTCGAAAACTTAAAAAAAATTCGCAACCAATTATTTCATTATTTACTTCATCAGAGCATGAAAGGGCATCCCTCAAAGAAAATAGACCTCTTGGGGAAGTTACGATTTATTCCTGCTTAGAAAAATTAATAAAACATCAAATTTTTCCAAAAAAATATAAATTAGTCCTTAGGGTCCATCCACATTTAAAAAATAGAGATGTGGTTTATCAAAAAAAAATAAAAGAATTTTGCTTTAAAAATGATATTTTTTATGTTTCTGCTGAAGATAAGTTAGATAGTTATCTACTAATCTCTGAATCTGAATTTTGCATATCTTTTGGATCAATGGTTTCAGCTGAGGCATCTCTATTGAAAATTCCATCTATCAGTTTAGGCCCAACTTGGTTTGATCATTTCAATTGTACATTTAAACCAAAGTCAATTAATGATTTAAAAAAATTTTTAAGTCAAGGAGTTGATGAAGAACATCTGTTAAAAATGCAAAATAATGCCCTCGATTTTTTTTCTGCAATGTATACTTTCTCAAGGAAAACTATAAAATTTAATTCATTAAAATTCTCCTTATATATAAAATTTAAAAAATTTATTTTTTTATTTTTCAGCAAATATTATCGTATATTATTTTTGATAAAAAAATTTATATTTCAAAATTTCTTGAAAAAAGGTTATTAACTTTCCTTAAAATATACTTTTTCCTAATTCTTCTAATTATTTTTTTATTATTTTTCTGATATTCCGAAGTATTAATTTAATCAATTGATTTTTTTCTAGAAGATAAATTATTTCAGTTTTAAAAAAGAAAATAATTCTTCCAAAATGTTTTTTATATCTAACATGTTCATGAGGTGCTTTACCAATAATCATCTGTGGATTAATAAATATTTTTCCACCTGAATTTTTTATAAATTCATGAAATAGTACATGTTCACAAGTTTGATTATTGTTTTTATCCACGCCAATATATTTTGCATTTTTGGGTATTGAGGATATCTTATAAATTGCAAGTCCTCCAAAAGCAGAATCTACTTCAATAAATGATGGATATTTATTTAGGTTAATCATTCTGGAGTATACAGAATAAAAAATTGATTGAGACTTCCTAAGACCAAGTTTTTCATTCTCTTTGGCGGCGATCATGCAGTCATTTGGAGACCAATAGGGATGACGTAGTGCATAAATGTCGTAGTAATAATCAGAACAATTAGCAGTACAAACATCCCAGTCTAATTTTTTAAATGAACTTTTAACTTTAGATTCATTAATTTCGTTTATGACCCCATCAAAATCTGCTACAACAAGATATTGCATCTCAGAATATTTTTCAGATCTTAAATACTTTAAATATTCATTTCTGCAAAATGCAATTCTTTTTGTTCTTTCTGGAATAATATTTCTAAGTTTTCCAAAACTTTTAAAATTAAAATTTTTTTTGCTATTTTTAATCAAATTTAAATATTCAATTGTATTATCTTGACTATCTGACTCTATTATTAAATATTCAATTTTAGAAACAAATTTGAAAGCATCATCTAAATATTTTATAGAATCGCTAAGAGTTTTTTCACAATTCCGAACTGTTCCCGCAATTAATATTTGCATTAATTCAATGTTTTTGATGTTATTTATTTTAAATAAATTAGTTTAAATAATATAAATTTTAACTCTTAAATTTACACCTACAATTAAATTTTACGATTAATGATCTATGGACGCAATATCAGATTATTTATTTTGAAAATAACCATTAATAATTAAAGCTCTTTTTAGTGGCTAATTTCATTAATGGTATTAGTTTGCATAACACTATTATTTAAGTGTGTTGTATGGGATTATAGAGGGTTTTTTTCTAATAAAAATTACTATAAATTAACTGAAATATATAAAAAATATTTGTTAAGACATGGAATAGATTTTGTGGAAATTTATCATTTTTCTTATGGTCATAACAAGATTGAAGATAGAGTTTGTTTTTGCAGAAAACTTTATTTAGGAATGATATTGAGAGCTGCCCAAGTTCATCAAAATGAATTATCTGATTTCAAAATGGTGGGAGATAAAATTACTCATATAATAGTTGCAAAAAATGCTAGTGTTTATAAAAAGATTTTTATTAATAAGTAAATTTTTAGGTAATTAATCAAAATTTTGTTGCAAAAAACTTTAAAAGTTTATTAGAAATTGCAAGTTTTTTAGAGTAAAATAGAAATTTATAATAATTTCTAAATCTAATAAATATTAACTTTATAATGGAAAAAAAAATTTTATGAACTTCAAACATGTAGCTATTTTAGGCGCAATGCCAGAGGAAATTGGGGAAATAACAAATCAAATTCATGATAAAAAAGAAATTTTTTATGGAGATTTAAAAGTTATTCAAGGTACTTGGAATGATGTTGAAAGAAAAAATAAAATTTTAATATCTGTGGCTTGGAGTGGATGGGGAAAAGTTAGTTCTGCTAGAGCTGCGACTAGAATTATTTCATCAATATATTTGGGAGAAAAAGTAGATTTTTTAATTTTTACAGGCGTTGCTGGAGCAGTTTCTAATACTTTAAGGCAATGGGACATTGTTATAGCTTCAAAGTTGATTCAGTATGATATTGATGCAAGGCCTTTTTTTGAAAAGTTCGTAATTCCTGCGATTTCTAAAGATCACATTTCCATAGATGATAAATTATTAAAATGGACTCAATCTTCGTTAGAAAACTCTAAAAAGAAAGATTTAAATTTAAGAGATTTCGGTACAATTAATATCGGAAAAATTGCCACAGGAGATAAATTTATTAGTGATCGAGAATATTTAGAAGAAATAAAGCTTCAAATACCGAATCTTTTGGCTATAGAAATGGAAGGAGCTGCAGTCGCTCAAGTTGCATATCAGGAGAAAGTTCCTTTTGTTATTTTAAGAACTATCTCAGATAGTGCAGATGAAGAAGCTGCGACTTCTTTTGATATATTTTTGAAAAAATACAAATTAAGATCATGGTTGCTTATAGAATGTTTACTCAAAAATTTATAAATAAGTTGGAGTTAAAACTTTATTTGAGAGCTTACAGGAAATTTAAAATTTTTTGAACCGTTAAGATCTAATAATTCAACAACCACGGATAATCCTAATATTTTTTTTTGCTGCTCCATAAGAATTTGACTTACACAATTAACAGTTCCTCCTGTTGCTAATAAATCATCAACTATTGAAAATTTGTTAAATCCTTTCAAAGCCTCTCTTTGTAATGAAAGACCATTATTTCCGTATTCTAATTGATACTCTTTGGAAATTAATTCGCCAGGTAGTTTTCCTGGTTTTCTCGCAAGAATTAATGGTTTAGCTAATTTAATAGCAATGGCAGTTCCAAAAATAAACCCACGAGCATCAATCGCTATTATTGCATCACATTCATTTAGAAATTTATCTTTAGTCATTTCATTTATTAAATTATCAAATATCCTTGGGTTAGCTAAAATAGGAAGAATATCCCTAAAAAGTATTCCTTTTTTAGGAAAGTCTTGATAATTACTAATATATTTTTCAAACTCTTTTTTAATCATGTTTAGTTTATTACGTGCTCTATTTATTAAACACTAATTAATGTCAAATATAACAATTTTTCTGGAAAAGTTCTTACCTAATATAAAATTATGTTGTTTAATAAACTAAAATACCATTAGGAAGAAAAAAGTATTAAAAAAATAATGACATTTGATAAAACTAAAGTAGCTTTCATTACTGGAATTACTGGTCAAGATGGTTCTTACTTAGCAGAGTTTCTACTTAAAAAAGGTTATGAAGTCCATGGATTAAAGAGACGTGCAAGTAGCTTTAATACCTCTAGAATTGATCATCTATACCAAGACCCACATGAACAAAATAAGAATTTTTATCTTCATTACGGTGATTTAACAGATAGTTCTAATCTAATAGGTCTTATTGCAGATATTAATCCTGATGAAATTTATAATTTAGGCGCTCAAAGCCATGTAGCAGTGAGTTTTGAATCTCCAGAATACACTGCTAATTGTGATGCTCTTGGAACTCTTAGAATTCTTGAGGCTGTTCGACTTCTTGAATTGGTAAATAAAACAAAAATCTATCAAGCTAGTACAAGTGAACTTTATGGTTTGGTACAAGAAATTCCCCAAAAAGAATCAACCCCTTTTTATCCAAGAAGTCCTTATGGAGTAGCTAAGTTGTATGCATATTGGATTATTGTTAACTATAGAGATGCTTATGACATGTTCGCTTGTAATGGGATTTTATTTAATCATGAAAGTCCAAGGCGTGGGGAAACTTTTGTAACTAGAAAAATCACTAGAGGATTATCTCGTATTGAATTAGGATTAGACGATTGCTTATATTTAGGAAATCTTAATGCTTTGAGAGATTGGGGGCATGCAAAAGATTATGTAGAAATGCAATGGTTAATGTTGCAACAAGACAAACCATCAGATTACGTGATTGCAACAGGAAGACAAGTATCTGTACGCGATTTTGTTGAATTATCAGCTAAAAAACTTGGTTGGGATAATGGAAATGGTGAGGCAATTTATTGGGAAGGTGATGGTTTAAATGAGATTGGATATCGTAAAGATACAGATAAGCCTGTGGTTCGAATTGACCCTTCATATTTTAGGGCATCAGAAGTTAATACACTTTTGGGAGATCCCTCAAAGGCAAAAAAAGATTTAGGCTGGGAGCCAAAAATATCACTCGAATCTTTAGTAGAGGAAATGATTGATAATGATCTTAAAGAAGCAAAAAAAAGATTGTTTATTGAATCCCAAAACTTTTAATTATAAATAAAAGTACATTTTTATGAGATAATTTAGTGAGAAGATAAGGCTAAATTTTGCTAATAGAGAGATCAGACAAAATATTTATAACAGGCCATAAAGGAATGGTGGGAAGCTCAATAATGAGATCATTTATAAAAAAAGGCTACGAAAATATAATTACTGTTGATAGAAGTGAGTTGGATTTGACTGACGAAAAAAATGTAAGAGATTGGTTTAAAGTTAATAAACCTGATGTCGTAATACTTGCAGCCGCCAAAGTAGGTGGAATAATGGCAAATAGCAAATTCCCTGTTGAATTTATGCTTGAAAATTTGAGAATTCAAAACAATGTTATTTATAGCTCATATTTAAATAAAGTTAAGAGATTTTTATTTCTTGGTAGTAGTTGCATTTATCCTAAATCTGCAAAACAACCTATAAGAGAAGAGGAATTATTACAGGCTCCTCTGGAAAAAACTAACGAGGCTTATGCGTTAGCAAAAATATCAGGTATAAAACTTATTGAATATTTAAGAAAAGAAAAGGAATTTGATGGAATAAGTTTAATGCCAACAAACTTATATGGAAAAAATGATAACTACACTTTAAATGAAAGTCATGTCCTTCCTGCTTTAATAAGGAAAATTTATGAAGCTAAAGAAAAAAATCTTTCATTCGTTGAATGTTGGGGCACTGGTAAACCTTTAAGAGAATTCTTATATGTTGATGATTTGGGAGATGCAGCTGTTTTTGCTTTAGAAACTTGGGATCCTAAAGAAAAAAAATCCCCAACAGATGATCATGGGAATAAATTAACTTATTTAAATGTGGGGACTGGGAAAGATATAAGTATTTTTGAATTATCAAATATGCTCAAAGAGATGATAGGATTCACTGGTGAAATAAAATGGAATACTAAGAAGCCTGATGGTACCTATAAAAAACAATTGGATGTAAGTAGAATTATGAAATTAGGATGGGATCCTAAAGTTAAATTAAAAGATGGTATTAAAAAAACAATTCAGTTTTTTATTGATGAAAGGAATAATAATTCAATACGAATATGAGAAATAACGATAAAAGCTTAAATAGGCCTGTATTGTTCATACTAAATGATATCTGGTCAAGTTTAAATTTAAAGAGAAAAACACAAGCATTTCTTATTTTTTGCTTGATGATATCCAGTTCCATAGCTGAAATAGCCAGTCTTGGGTTAATTTTTCCCTATTTAAGCTATTTGCAAGATGAAAATAACGAATTAACGATTTTAAAATATCTAAATATTGAGAATTCTCAAAATATTCTCTTTTCTATAACAATTTTTTTAATTTCTATTATTTTAATTGCAGGTTTTTTGAGAGTATTAAATCTTTATTTTAATTATCGATTATCAGCATTTATAGGAAGTGATATTAGCTGTAGATTTTTCAATAAAGTTATAAATCAAGAATATATAGAACATATCTATAGTAATTCAAATGTAATCATTAATAGTGCAACTGTTGGAATCAATGAAGCTACCAATTTTATTGTCACTTTCCTCAATTTTTTAACTTATTTTTTAATAAGTTTAGGTATTTTAGTATCCCTGATTTTAATAGATTGGAAAATTGCAGGTTTCTTGATTATCGTTTTTAGCATTGCTTATTTTACATTAAGTTTGCTTTCTAGAAAGACTATTTCAAATAATAGTAAGTCTATTGTCTTCTCTAGAGAAAAACATATTCAGGTTGTTCAAGAAGGTTTGGGATCTATTAGGGAAATAATAATGAATCAACAACAAAAATTTTATTTCGATCAGTATAAAAAATATGACTTTAATCTTAGGATTAAACATGCTCAAAATAAAACTTTAGCTGCATCTCCTCGATATGCGTTAGAGGCGTTTGGTATTTCTTGTATTGCATTAGTTGCCTATGTGCAGACAAATAGTGTACAAGAAAATTATAATTTAATCCCATTACTTGGCTCCATAACATTTGCATTCCTGAAATTACTTCCTGGGTTGCAGAGCTGTTATGCCTCTTTATCTGATATGAGAGCTTGTGCTTCAGGCGTTGAAAAAGTTTTGAAAATTATAAAACTTCATAAATTTTCAGAACAAATATATATTTCAAATGTAGAAAACTTCAATTTTGAAAAAATAAAATTTAAAAATGTTTCCTTCAGATATACAAGTAAACTAAATAATATCCTTGAATCTATTGATTTTGTTCTTAATAAAGGAGATGTTATTGGAATAATTGGAACCACAGGAAGTGGCAAAAGTACTTTTCTTGATATGATGATGGGTTTATTAAAACCTTCCGAAGGAGAGATATTAGTTGATCATAGTAATCTTTATAAAAAAAATGACTTAGAACTTTTATTAAATTGGAGATCAATTATTTCTCATGTACCCCAAGATATATTTCTTTTAGATGATAGTTTTCTATGTAATATAGCGTTTGGAATCCCTTATGAAAAAATTGATTTTGACCGAGTAAAAGAAGCTGCGAAATGTGCACAAATTCATGATTATATTTGTAAAACAAAATATGGTTATCAAACTATTGTGGGTGAGAGAGGCATTCAACTTAGCGGTGGGCAAAAACAAAGGGTTGGAATAGCGAGAGCTTTTTACAGAAAATCTAAAATCTTAATACTTGATGAAGCTACTAGTGCTTTGGATCAAAAGACAGAGAGTTGCATTATTAATACAATTCATGAATTTGATTTCCCCATAACTTTAATTATGGTCGCCCATCGTGTCACTTCGTTAAGTGAATGCGATAAAATTTATAGGATAGAAAATCAAAAAATTATTGAAACTGAAAAAATATAAAGTCATAAAAACATTTAGATGTTATTTTTGACAAATTAAACATTACAAAAGGATGCGTGGTATATTCTTATATAAAGAAAAATAGCCATACTTTATGTTATCTAAAAAAAAAATACCTGTATTAATACTTGCTGGAGGTTATGGTTCGCGTTTATCTGAAAAAACTAACCTGATACCAAAACCTATGATAAGAGTTGGTGATAAGCCAATATTACATCATATTTTAGAAATTTTTCTTAAACAGGGCTTTAAACAGTTTTATATTTTAGGTGGTTATAAATGCGAAGTGATAATGAATTATTTCCGATCATTTTGTGGAGAAGTAAATGAGTTAAAAATTTCTAATAAAAATAATTCTTTTTCTTATGAAGAGAAATTTGAAAAAAATAATTTTAATGAATTATATAATGAAGTTACTATATCTGTAATCAATACTGGACTTGATACCATGACTGGTGGACGTCTAGGGAGAGTTTTACCTTTATTAAATAATGATCAGTTTTTACTGACCTATGGTGATGGTTTATCAAATGTAAATTTAAATAGTCTTCTTGAGCGTCATTTTCAAACAAAAGCAGAAGTAACAATGACAGTAGTCAATCCTTCTTCGAGGTATGGAAGAGTAAATTTAAGTGGAGATAGAGTATCAGAATTTAATGAAAAACCAATTTTTGAAGAAAATTGGGTTAATGCCGGTTTTATGGTTTTTAATAAAAATTACCTAAATAATTCATGGTTTAATGATACAACAAATCTAGAATTGGATATTTTGGGTAAAATTTCTGAAAATAGAGATCTGGGTTTTTACAAACACAAAGGGTTCTGGCATTGCATGGATACTTTAAGAGACTATAATCATTTAAACAAGTTGGCCTCTAGCTCAAAAATTCTTCCATGGGAGATTTGAATGGTTTCTAAAGAATCTAAAATATCCTCCTTGGGAGGAATGGCTAGACTTTTTAAAGCAGAAGATTACTTTAATTGCCCGCCTTGGATTGACTCAGAAAAATGGAATGATTATCGATTAAAATATAGTGCTGCTAGTAAAGGAAATGAATCTTTATTACAAGTGGATCTCGAATTGGCTGATAATTGTAATTACCGTTGTTTAGAATGCCCAATTTCAGATGACTTAATAGGCAGGAAAATTAATAAATTAACAGATGAAGATATCGACCTAATTTTAAAATCCGCTGCTGAAAAAGGAGCTTTGGCCTTAAAACTTAATTATATTAATGAGCCTTTGTTGGATATTAAAAGAATATTAAATACTGCCAAAAAGGCCCATGAGTACGGATTCGTTGATATTTATTTTACTACTAATGGATCATTACTAACTTATAAAAATTCAATAAAACTAATAGAATCAAAATTGATATCGAGAATTCAAGTATCTATAGATGCATTCACTAAAGATACTTATGACAAAATAAGGAGAGGAGGCGATTTTGAAAAAGTAAAAAAGCATATACAAGATTTTATTGAACTGAGAAAAACTTATAATACGTTATTTCCGAAAATAAGAGTAAGTTTTTTGACTCTCCCGGAAAATAAACATGAAACTAAACTTTTTTATGATCACTGGAATGAGTTAGTTGATGCGGTTGCGCTTCAATCTAGCGTCATGAAACCAAATAGTAAAAGAGAAGATGATACGAAATCATATGATAAGTTAAGAACCTCTTTTTGCCCTAATCCATTTAGGCAATTAGTTGTAAGAGCGGATAAAAGTGTTCTACCTTGCTGTTCCTTCTGGGGTGACCAAATGAGACTAGGCATGATAGAAGATGATGATTCATTAGGACATCTTTTTAATTCAAAAAAGATGAATGAAATAAGAGAAACTTTCAAAAATAAAGATAAAAAACTAAAAACTTACTGTGAACAATGTCTATCTTCCTGCGATCCCACCACAGATGATTAATAATACCCCCGTGCTCCTTATTACTTATAGGAGATCAAAAAATATTTCCAAACATATAGATAAATTAATTTCAATAGGGTTTAAAGATATATATATTTATTCAAATTGTTGGAGAGATTTGCAAAAGGATAAGGCAGCTGTTGAAAATACTAGAGAAATAATCCTAAGTTACTATAAGGAATATAAAAAAAAAATAAATATAAATTTTTCTAAATCCCATTTAACTGTTGATAAAAGTATTACTTCTGCAATTAACTGGTTTTTTTCTAATGTTAATTATGGGATAATACTAGAAGATGATATTCAAATTGAACCTTTGGGCTTAAGGTTTTTGTCTCTAGGTCTTGAATACTATAAAAGTTACACAAATATTGCATCTATAACTGCATTTACGGAATATTTATATGAAAATAATATTGATACTCTGTTGCCAAGATTCAGTTATATGTTTCACTCATGGGGGTGGGCAACTTGGAAGAAAATATGGGAGAAATTTGATCATTTAGATGCAAAAAATTATATAGTTGATAATAATCACAAAATTTTTGAAAATAAATCTCTATCCAGAAGATTTCAGAGAATTTTAGATTTATGTAATAAAAAAGAAATAGTAACTTGGGATTATCAATTTCAGAATTTTTGTTTTCGTAACAATTTTTTAAATGTAATGCCTCAATTTCCATTAATTATTAATACTGGATTAGGTGATGAGCTTTCAGAAAACTGTAAAGAATTCTTGCCAACAAATGGAAGTATTTCACAAGCAAAATTACTAGAACTTTTTTCTAATATCAAAATAGAGATTTCAAAACCAATAGAATTAGATTTAAATAAAGAATATTCAATTTTTTTAAAAAAATATCCTTCATTTAAAGATAAATTAATTAGAAAGACAAAAAATATATTTGCTTAGATGCGTATAACTCTTTTTCAAAATAAATTATTGCAAATATTACCTTGGCTTAATACTAGGAGAGGTATAGCAATCACATCATTTGTTGAATTATTGATTTCATTTTTTATTTTTTCTATTAATGCTTTCGAAGAAGCCTTTCCTAATAATATTTTAATTGCATTTATTCTTTCAATACTATTTGTTTTATTGAGCTACATTGCAGGAAGGTATAACTATTTAAAAACTAACTATAGGTATCAATTAATCCTAAATATTGCAAAATCAATAATTGTATTTTTTCTATGTTTATTATTTATCTTTTTATATTCTTTAATCTTTAATATTGAGATTAATTTTTTAAAAATTTTTACCCTGATAATTTTAAATCTTTCGATATTCAACTTTATGCAATTTATAAAATTAGCTAAAATAAGTCAAAAAATAAAGAATCAATCAAAATGGATCTTTATAGGGAACATTGAGACATTTGAATATATTTCAGAGCAAGCAAAAATAGGAAGAATTAAGAAAAAAATATTTTTATTAGATAATTATTTCAAAGAAAATTTATTATTGGATAACTTTGAAGGAGTGGTTTTTGAAGATATTAATTCTTTAAAAAAAAGAGATTTAAAGTTTTTAGAAAATTTCCAAAAGAAAAATAAACCTATTCTTAATTTACTTAATTGGTGTGAGCTTTTCTTACAAAGAATACCTACAAATATTCTTGTTGAAAAAGATATATTTATGAACAATTTTTATATTCCGAAATACTCATATCAACAAAGAATTAAAACTTTAACAGAGATTATATTAAGCATTATATTGATAACTTTATTATCTCCTGTGTTAATAATTTGTGGTTTTTTAATATGGATTACTGATCGAGGTCCAGTCTTTTATAGTCAAATTAGAGTAGGTAAAAAAGGGCAACATTTTAGAATATGGAAACTACGCTCAATGCACGTTAATGCGGAAAAAAATGGAATCAAGTGGTCTACTATAAATGATGAAAGAATTACGTTTATTGGAAAAATAATAAGAACAACAAGAATAGATGAATTGCCGCAATTATTTAGTGTTATAAAAGGAGATATGAGTTTAATTGGACCAAGACCTGAAAGACCAGAAATTGAAGATACTTTAAATAATCAAATGCGTAATTATAAAATTCGACAAATAATCAAACCTGGTATTAGTGGTTGGGCTCAAGTTAATTATCCTTATGGTGCTTCAATTGAAGATTCAAAAAACAAATTAAGCTATGATCTTTTTTATGTTAAAAATATGTCGATTTTTTTAGATTTGCTTATTTTTATTAAAACTATTAAAACTATTTTGAATTTAAAGAACTCTCTTCCGAATAAATCAAATTAATATGTTTCTGCTGTTTATTATCCTTATTTCTTTAAGTTTGTTTTTTAGAAGAGTTTCAGGATTAGAAGATCCATTAATTAGATATACATATTTATTACCTGCAGGCATTACTTTTCTCTTATTACATGACAAATTCCCAAAAAATAGTGATTACTATACAGTTCTTTTTAGTTTATTGATTACATTAGTAGTCGTTTCTTTCTCAAACCCAAAATATTGTCAACCAAAGTCTATTAAAAAAAGTACTATTTATGTCTTAATAGTAGTATCAATAATAGGTTTAATTTTTACAATATTAGATATATTGATAAATTTCGACTTTAGTAAGAGTGTATATATGACAGGTTCATTTGATTATAGAGGAGACCTTAATAATTCAGCGTTTAGATTTGCAGCTAGCTCATTATTAGAATTATCGATTCCTGCTTTTGTAATTACAAGAAACTATGGTTATAAATTTTTTAGTAGGATATTTCTCCTCTGGATAATCCTCGATATACTATTAAGTCTTGTAAATCCAAGTAAAGCTTTGGTACTTAATTTTTTATCTATTGCTCTTGATTGGTTATTTTGGTTGAAAGTTCTTTCGAGTAAAGGAATCTATTTTAAACCAATCATCAATACTAATATGCTATCAGTCAGTAAAAAATTTTTTAAACAACTTATCTCTCTTTCTAGCGTCGTTTTGATAATTATAATTTCTTCTTTGATTGCTTTTAATTATCTACTGAATTTAGATCTTGTTCAGTCTTATGAGATTTTAAAATTTAGGTTGTTTGACGCAAGTTATGATTTAGCATTTAATGTCATTAAAAGTGATGATGTCAGGTTAGATTTAACAAATATTCCTGTTAATGAATTTTCAAACATAATTGAGTTATGGCTTAAACCGATATTTAAGAATTTATTCAATATTGAATATAAGTTCGATACTATTCCGAAATATATTGATTTCCTAAGACAAGGGAGCAGAGGAAACTATGGTTTTTCATCACCAAATTCAAATTTATTTCTTGAAACAACTATTCTCCATGGAAGAATATTAGGTTTATTCATTATGTCCTCAATTGTTATTTTTGGAGCCTACATAAGGAGGAAGTTCCTATCTTTGAGGATTATAGATACAAAGTTTATCTGCTTCATACCAATAATACTAAAGGGACCAGTTTTTTGTTTTCAAGAATCATTAGGATTTTTTACAGGTTATTTTTATTGTTATTTAACTGTAGTTATTTTTTTTGGTATTTTAATAAATTTTGTAATCAGAGAAGATTTTATAATGTCAAGTTCTAAATAAATAATAAATATGAATAATCTTGCTTCGGTTGTTACTTTGGGTTCTTACTTTTCTAGTGAATTATTTGAAACTATTGGGAAATCGTATAAATTTATCAAATATATATCAAATGAGTGGATATTTGTACTTATTAATAAAAAGGAAATTTCTTTATTTAAGGAATATGTAGAGAGAAATAAATCTATTTTTCAAGGATTAGAAATAAAATATGATTTTTGTTCTGAAGGGATAGCAAAAAGTATGAATAGAGGCATTTCAATTACTAAAAATCACTGGATATTAATGCTTCATTCTGGTGACTATTTAAAACAAGATTTAAATATTTTTAAAAAAACAAGGGATATATTACAGAAACAAAAACATAATGATATTTTGGTATTTGGCTCAATATATAAAAATATAAATGCAAATGAAAGGAAATCAAATCACTTTAAAAAATTTAAGCTTCCTTATGAATTATCTATACCGCATCAATCAACATTTATTGCTAGAAAAGTTTACGAACAATTGAATTATTCAGAAGAGTTTCTATCATCAATGGATTATGAATTTTTTTTGAGATGCAAATTGAAAGGCTTTAATTTCAAGAGTGTCCCTATATATACTACTATTTACACTTTAGGGGGTACTTCATCTAATTTGTCTGTATCAGTAAAAGAGATGAAATTGGCAATAAGAAAAAATATAAAAAATAAATTGTTTAGGTTCTATTTAGCTAATATTAATCTAAATATTATCGTATTAAGAAAATTACTATTTAAGTATCTTTATTTTACAAACTTTTCAAAATTAAGAACATATTTTGATAAAATAAAATTAATTTAATTTCATTTTATGAATGAATCGTTGAGAAATAATCAAATAGAATACGAAAAAATAGATTCTGATAATTTTGATTTAAGGATATTAATAAGAAGTTTTTTTCTAAACAAAAAGCTTATTGCAATTATAACTTTTCTTTCAATGGCAATAGCCTTATTTTACTCTTTCACAAGAGAGAAAATTTACAAAGGTAGTTTCCAAATAGTGCTAAAAAATGATCGTAATAGTAATAATAATTCTTTTTCTGGGGAATTACTAAATAATGCTTTAGGTTCAAGAATTAGTAATTTCGTAAGATCTCAAACAGCGCAGGATATTAATACTCAAGTAGAAATTTTAAAAAGCCCTTCAGTTTTGATGCCAATATTTGAATACGCTAAAGCTGAAAAATTAAATGCAAAAAAAGATATATCAAAATATAGATTCGACAAGTGGCTAAAAAAATCTTTAGGTATAGAACTGATAGATGGTACAACTGTTCTGAAAATTGAATATTTTGATAATAATAAAGAATTAATATTCAATTCACTTAATAAAATCTCTACCGCTTATCAACAGTATTCAGACAAAGATAGAATTACAGGATTAGAGAGTGGTATTAAATATATTGAAAATCAAATTGAAATTTATAAACAAAAAAGTCTAAATTCTTTTAGTGAATTCCAGAAATTTGCGACTGAAAATAATATGAATACATTTTTTATTAGTGAAAATTTTTCTGAACAAGATATGTCAAGTTTTATTGATTCACAAAGTGGCATGCAACAAGATTCCTTACTCAGGAAAAAAATTAAGACACTAGAACTTTATGTTTCGAGCTTAGAAAATCTAAAAAATTACACTTTAAATTTTGAATTAGCTAAAAGTATTGCTGAAATTATGTCTGAAGATACTGAAATTTTATTAAAAAGAAACGATTTAGTAGCTATCTCTACTGTTTCTGAAAACCTTTTAAATAACAAAACTAATTTTACAGAAAATGATCCATCTATAATAGATCTTCAATTACAATTGGATTTCATGAAATCTGAATTTGTAAAAACCATCATAGCTGAATTAAAATCATTAAAAAATAGAAGTGAGATAGATTTGCAATCTAATTTAAAATCTGATTCTCAATATACAAAATATAAAGAATTAGCTAGAAAAAGTATTAGAGATGATTTTACTCTACAAAACTTAGAACAGCAAAAACAGATACTTTCTCTAGAACAGGCAAAATCTTCAAAACCTTGGGAATTAATTACTGAACCTACACTTTTTGACAAGCCAATTGGTCTTGCAAAACGATTAATTTTATTAAATGGATTATTGATAGGATTGGTTCTTTCAACCTTAATTATTTATCTAAAAGATAGAATAAAAGATTACGTTTATTCATACAAGGAGCTTACTAAAGATATTAATATAGGATTTAAGCTAAATATACAAACTCAAAAACAAGAAAAATTTAAAGAGACTATTAAAATTTTATCTTTAAAATTATCTCAAAAAGAAAAAATAAACAATTTAGGGTTATTCATCGTAGGGGATATTCCTAACGAGGATATTAATAAAATAGTTAACAATTTAAATTTAGAAAATCAATTTAAAATCGTTGTTGCTAATGATCTTCTAGAAATACAAAAATTAAATAGTAAAATAATTTTATTATCTCCTGGATCTATTACAAGGACTGAATTAAAAAATTTAAAACAAAATATTAATTTTCAAGAGACAAGTTTTCTTGGCGCATTAATTATTGATTTAGAGTCATTCTCTTTTTCAGAAAATTATCTTAAAAGAGAGGAATTATTAAACCAATTCCGCCGAAAGTATCAAGATTTATTCAATAAATTCTTCAACTAAAATTATGCAAATTAAAAACAAAATCAGATTACTTTTATTAACTTTATTTTTTTTGTTTGGATTTTCTTCAATTGAGCCTTTAAAGTCAAATTTAAATGAAGAACAAGAAATTCTAAAGACAAATTATTTGGATGAAATTCCTAGAGATGATTATTTATTGGGTCCAGGAGATTTATTAACAATTAGTATTGCTGATTCACTGCCAGAGTTGGTTGGGAGTTATAGAGTTCAAGGAGACGGAACTCTTTATCTTCCTAAAATAAATAAAGTTTATGTCCAAGGATTAACTGTCACAGATTTAGATTCTGCATTAAATGAGAAATATAAAGAATTTGTAAAAAGACCTAACGTTAATACTGTATTGTCAGAATATAGACCTATAAGAGTTTATATAGAAGGTGAGATACAAAACTCCGGTTTATACACTTTGCCTGGATCAATATATCCCAATAATCAAAAAGCAAAACAAATAATTAAACAAAATGCAGATGAAGCTTTTGCAAAAAGAATTGAATCTGCTCGTACTAAAAAGAATATAGACTTAAAAATTAATAATGATCTTTTCTTTAATTCTCGAAATGTAGAATATTTTCCAACTGTCTTCGAAGCAATTAGATTAGCAGGAGGCATTACACCTTTCTCAGATCTATCAAATATAAGAGTTGTTAGAAAAAATAGTCCTATGAATGGAGGAGGTAAAATACAAACCAATCTTAATTTCTTAGCTTTAATAAATGATGGTGATGACTCTCAAAATATTAGAATTTACGATGGTGATATTATATCGATTAGAAAAAGTGAAAGTGAATCTGTAGAACAATTATCAAAAGCTATTAAATCGAACCTAAACCCAAAATATATAAATGTTTTTGTAAGTGGAATGGTTGAATCACCAGGTTTAATTCAGGTAAGTAGATCATCTACTTTAAATGAAGCAATTGTTTTTGCCGGAGGTAAAAAAATTCTTAGCGGCCCTGTTACTTTAATTAGAATAAACCCAGATGGTTCATTAGATAAAAGGAAGATAAGATATAGTACAAGGAATAAAAACGGTTCGAAAAAGAATCCTTATTTACGAGAAAGAGATATTATTACTGTTGGCAAAAGTAAATTTAATGTTGCTAGTACCATTATATCTGAAGTCACAGCTCCTTTTGTTGGGGTATATGCAACTTATAATTTGTTTGATGATGTTTTTTAAAAAGCTGATTTAAATATTATTTAAAACATGTTTTTAATTTTAATAACAAATTTAGCTTAAGAATTACTATCTTATAATTAAATCATTTCGAGAAATTTTGAAAACAGTATTAATTGTTGGAGCTACTGGACAAGATGGAGCATATTTATCCAAGTTCCTTTTAGAGAAAGGTTTTAAAGTAATTGGGACAAGCAGGGATGCATCGGTTTGTGATACATCAAGATTACAAAAATTAAATGTTTTAGATGATATAGAAATAATCTCTTTAGCGCCTAATGATTTTAGAAATGTGTTAAAAGTAATTTCAAGTTTTAATCCAGATAAAATATTTAATCTTTCAGGACAAACAAGTGTAGGACTATCTTTTGATCAACCAGTTGAGTGTATGGATTCAATAGCAGGCTCAACAATTAATTTTTTAGAGGCTTTGAGATTCTTAAAAGCAGATATAAAATTTTTTAATGCTGGTAGTACAGAGTGTTTCGGGGATACATATAATAAATCTGCAACAGAAGATTATCCTTTCAAGCCATGTAGCCCATATGCAGTAGCAAAATCAACTGCATATTGGTTAGTAGCAAATTATAGAATCGCTTATGGACTTTTTTGTTGTACTGGAATCTTATCAAATCATGAATCACCTCTTAGACCTAATAGATTTGTTACCAAGAAAATAGTAAAGCAAGTTTCTGAAATTAAGTCAGGTTTAAGAGATTCTCTCTCTTTGGGTAATGTTAATATTTATAGGGATTGGGGGTGGGCTCCAGAATATGTTGAAGCAATGCATTTAATGCTTGAATCTTCTACTCCAGATGATTATATTATTTCTTCTGGATCATCGAATTCTCTAAAAAAATTTGTTAATTTAGCTTTTAAATACTTTGACTTAACTCCAGAGGAATTTATTAAAATTGATAATTCTTTTATAAGACCAGCTGATATTACTTATTCTGCTATGAATCCCAAAAAGATATTAAAAAATCTTGGTTGGAAAGCAGAAAAAGATCTAGATTATATCGTAAAGTCAATGATTGAAAATAAATTATATTAGTTAACTAAACACTAAATATTTTCCATTCTTAAGTTAAAGTAAAAGTCGTCTTGAGTTCTTAAGTATAAATATGAATAATAGTATCTCTAAAGTAAATATTATTTTAAGTACTCCAAATAATAGAGGAATCCATAGATATTCAAATTCTCTTTTAGATATACTGAAAATTAACTATGTATGTAGATATAAAACTTTTAAATTATACAATAAAATTTTTTTAAAAAATCTAAGATTTGTTTTTCAGATTTTTTGGGAATTATTTATAAATTTTAGTAAAAAAGACAAAAACTTAATTTTTACTTATCCCAGATTACCTATTAGATTATTGATAAGGAAAAAAAATAAGGGATCTTCTGTTGGGATTGTTGTTTATGATTTTATTCAATGTATATCGTTTGTGAATATTTTCTCTACATTTTTAATCCTAAAGTCAAATGGCTTAATAGATTTCTTGAAAAAAGTTATACATACTCTTCTATTTAATAAATCATTGGTTAAATCTGATTATTTTATAGTTATTAGTGAAGATACTAAGAAAAAATTACTTAATTGGATCAAAAAAATTAATTTAATTAATCAAGTAAAAATTATAGTTCTACATCCTTTACCAAGTTTTAATGAATTAGTTATTAAGAATTTTATTAAGTCTTCGCAAAATATAAATGGAAAAAAAAATATTAAATCAAATCAGTTAAATATTATATGCGTTACCGGAAATTCCCCCTCAAAGAGAAAGGAAATTTTATTACCAATTTTTGAAAAATTAGCTTCTAGAAATCCAGATAAAATAATTAATATTTCTATATTTGGAACAGAGTTAAATTTAGAAAATATTCAATCTTCAAACAACTTAAAAATCACCAATTTTCAAACTAATGTTGAAGATAAAGTTTTAATAGAAACTTATATTAGTTCTCATATATATATAAGTACATCTTCTGAAGAAGGCTTTGGGATTCCTTTTCTTGATGCAATATTATTTGGATGCTCTTGTGTCTGCTCAGATATTCAAGTCTATAAAGAAATCAAGAAAAAGTATTCAAAATTCAATCAAAATATTTCTCTCGTGAATAGCAAAAATGATATTATAAATTCTTTTTATAAATATCTTCAACTCCAATTTGATAATTTAGAAACAATAAATTCAAAAAAAAGGTTGCAGAAATATATTATGAACTATAAAAGTATTTTTGAGGAACATTTAAATGAGATTAAAAAAATTCCTATTGTTTGAATCATATTAATGACAAATAAAACAATTATTTCAATATTACCTAGGCCTATTTGGCCTCCATATGCTGGGCAATCTAGATTGTGTTATTTTAGAAGTCTAGAATTAAGGCAAAGAGGATATCAAACAATTCTTGTTGAATTTTATTTTTTTAGAATCACAAGAAATGAAGAAGATTTAGAGAAAATATCAAAGGCTTTTGATGAGGTTTATTCTATAAAAATAAATGCCTTAGATTTTTTTCTGATTTTTTGTAGATTAGTTTTTAATCAAATTTTAAGTTTTTTCCCAATACAAACACATTTTTTATCTTCTTATTTTTTAGAAAAAAAATTTATAAATATTTTAAATATTATCGATAAGAGTCATAAAGAAATTTTCATTCATTGTTATTCAATAAGGACATATAAATTATGGAAAATAATTTCTAGATCTTCTAAAAGTTTCACTATTGATTTTGTCGATTCTATGACGCTTAATTTAAAAAATAAATTAAAGTTTGTTAAGTCATTTAAAAAACTTTTTTTTCTAAATGAATTTTTAAGAACAAAAAATTTTGAAGGAAATATAATAAAATATGATTACCTGAAATCAATCATACTTGTTTCCAAAAATGATATAAATTACTTTTCTTTCAAAAGAAATTTTAATAATACTTATATTCCAATATTTGAATCTGGCATTGGTGTTCAACCAGTAAAAATAAATATAAAAGAAATTAATGTAAAATACAAGAAAAACTTAGGTAATTTATTATTTTTTGGAACGTTGTCATATGAACCAAATAAAGTAGCTATAGAATTTTTATTGAATAATCTTTTACCTATTTTAAAAGCTAATAAAGTTAAGTTTAAATTGACAATTGCAGGTAGAAATCCTAGCCATAATTTAATCAAAAATATTGAAATTTACGAAGAGGTATATTTAGTACCAAATCCAAAAAATATGAATCAAATAATAGATAATTCTTTTTTAAGTCTTGTACCTATTTTTACTGGCAGTGGTCAACAATATAAAGCAGTAGAATCTTTATCTAGAGGTACTCCTATTATAATTTCTAGACAAGCTGCAGATGCATTATCACTTCAAGATGGAGTTAATTGCCTCATCGCAGATAATAGTAAAGATTACTATAAATGTTTAGATAATCTAATGAATTCCCCTCATTTATATGAGGAATTAGCCATGAATGGTTTAAATTATATTGATAAAGAATTTAGTTGGAAATCAAGAGTGGATAATTTAATCAAAAATGTTTATAAATTTTAGTTTTAACATTAGTTGAGAAATTTTTGTCCAAAAGATTATAATAAAAAAAATCAAAAACTAGATATTTTGAATAATATCTAAAATTAATTTCTTCTCAACTTGGATTTAATACCAGTAATACTATCAGGCGGAAGTGGTTCGAGGTTATGGCCTCTTTCAAGAGCTAGTTACCCTAAGCAATATCTAAATTTAGATGATAATAATGATTTTTCACTTCTTCAAAATACATATTTAAGATTAAATGAAATTAATAATCTTGCGGCTCCAATAATTATATGTAACGAGGATCAGAGATTTATTGTTGCAGAACAAATGAGAGAAATTAACGTAAGACCTAATTCAATAATTTTAGAGCCTGTGGGGAGAAATACTGCCCCTGCAATAGCATTGGCAGCAATAAAGTCTTTAGAAAAAAACGATGATCCTACTTTGCTTATACTTTCTTCTGACCATAAAATTGCAGATGAAGTAAGTTTTAAAAATGCTATTGAAAATAGTTTAGTTTTTTCTAATAATGGTAGTTTGGTTACATTTGGCATAAAACCTACAGGACCAGAAACTGGATATGGATATATAGAAACTTATTGTGAAATTTCTGACCAAATTCCATCTACAAGGATAAAAAAATTTATAGAAAAACCTTCTTTTGATAAAGCAAAGACTTTTATCGAAGACAATCACCACCTTTGGAATAGTGGTATTTTCTTGTTTAAAGCATCTACAATTTTAAAAGAACTAAAAAAGTATGAACCAGATTTAATTAAAACTTGCGAGGAATCCATTAAAAAAGGCTTGGTAGATCTAGATTTTTTTAGAGTTGATAAAGAAACTTTTGTGAATTGCCCAAGTATTGCAATAGATGTAGCAGTTATGGAGAAAACAGACCTTGGCTTTGTTTCTCCTTTAGATGCTGGATGGAGTGATATCGGGAGTTGGCAATCTTTATGGTCTGTTTCTGATAAAGATAAAAACGGAAATTTAATATCTGGAAATATTATTGTTGATAATGTGAAGAATTCTTATTTAAGAAGTGAAGGTAGATTAATTGCCGGTATTGGTTTAGAAAATTTAGTAGTCGTAGAAACTATGGATGCTTTATTAGTAGCAGATCTAAATAAATCTCAAAGTATTAAACAAATAGTTACCCAATTGCATTCTAAGGGTCAACCTGAGGGATCTATTCATAAAACTGTATTTAGACCATGGGGAAGTTATTTATCTTTAGCTGAGGGTAGTCACTGGCAAGTAAAAAAAATAACAGTTAATCCCGAATGTTCTCTATCACTTCAGCTGCATAAACATAGGACAGAACATTGGATAGTTGTAAGTGGAACTGCTCAAGTTGAAATAGATGGTAAAGTCAGCTCTCTTAGTAAAAATGAAAGTACTTATATCCCATTAGAATCTAAGCATAGACTTTCCAATAAAGGAAAAGAAACATTAGTGTTAATAGAGGTTCAAAGCGGAAGTTATTTAGGTGAAGATGATATTATTAGATTTGAAGATAATTACGGGAGAATATAAAATAGATTATCTGATTTGAACTGACTTTATTTAATTATATTTTTATAGCTAATTTGATTTTTCATTATAAACGTAATTTAAATGTTGTAATAATCTTTATACCAGTTGATAAAAATTTCAATCCCTTTTTCAATTGAAGTCTCAGGTTTGAAGCCAACCCATTCATCAATCAACCCTAAATCAGAAGATGTAGCTTCTACATCTCCTAACTGCATACTCAATAATTCTTTTTTAGCTTTTAATCCTAGTTTATTTTCAATAATTTTAATAAAGGTAATTAATTCCATTGGATTGGAATTTCCCACATTAAAAATTTTAAAAGGAGCCCAACTTTTCGATGGGACTGGATTAGATAAATCAAATTTAATGTTCGATTTAGGGATTTTATGAATTATTTTAGAAATTACATTTGTAACGTCATCTATATAAGTAAAGTCTCTAAGCATTTTACCGTGATTAAAAATCTTTATTGGCTCTCCCTTTAGTATTTTTGAAGTAAAAATATAGTAAGCCATGTCAGGTCTGCCCCATGGACCATAAACAGTAAAGAATCTTAATCCAGTAGAAGGTAGATTATACAAATGACTATACGTATGTGCAATAAGTTCATTTGACCTTTTTGTTGCGGCATAAAGACTTACTGGATGATTAACTCCTTGATCTTCTTTAAAGGGAATAGTTTTATTGCCACCGTAAACAGAACTACTGCTAGCGTATATAAAATGTTTAACTTCATTATATCTACAACACTCGATTAAGTTCATAAAACCTACAATATTTGAATTAATGTATTCACTAGGATTATCTATGGAATATCTAACCCCAGCTTGAGCAGCCAAATTTAGCACATATTCAGGGTTATACTTATCAAATATTTCATCTAATTTTGTTCTTTCAAGTAAATCACATTTGATAAATTTCCATTTTTTGTGTATTGATTTTTTTGATTTCTCAATATATTCAATTCTTGCTTTTTTTAATTTAACATCATAATAATTATTAAAATTATCAATGCCAATGACTTCATAACCCTCTTCAATTAACCGTTTTGAGGAATGAAAACCAATAAATCCTGCAGCACCTGTAATTAAAACTTTTTTAGACATTAATTTTTAAACATATAAATCTTAAGAATAGATTTTTATTAAAAACATTATTATAAAAGACTAACAAGAATTAATCTCCAAAATTTATATTCATAAATATTTGTTTATTTCTCAAATAATATGATTAAATCTAAATAACCAAGTTGCAATAAATTTAGATAAGAGTATAAAATTTTTTTTAATTTTACCTTAAATAACTGCAATTATTATTTTGTATTTTAGTCCAAGGAAAATACTTAGATTATTACTAATCTCCAAGACCATCACCAAGTCTCCACAAGCTAAGACCTGCGTCTCTGACTTCTTTAGTATTTACGATTGATCTTGAATCAAAAACCCAAGCAGGTGGGACCATTTTCTCTACTATCTCCGTCCACTTAAGTGCTCTAAACTCATCCCACTCAGTAAGAATTACTATGGCATATGCATTATTAAAGATTTCAAGATTATTAATACATTTACTATGTTCCCAGTTTCCTGCTTTTGCATTAAAAAAAGAATTCTCATTCCCTAAGGAATTTACAGGATTTATGTTTAAATCATTTTCTATTTGAGTGGCAGTAACTTTAGGATCATGAATTACAAGATTTGCTCCTTCATTAAGTAAGTTTTTGCAAATAGTAATTGCTGCAGATTCCCTTGTGTCATTGGTATTGGCTTTAAAAGCAAATCCTAAAATTACTAATTTTTTGTTTGCAACAGTCCCAAAAAGTTTTTTAACAATAATTTCTGAAATTCTTTTTTGATGCCATGAATTAATCTTAACTACACTTTCCCAAAAATTAGCTACTTCATTTAATCCAAAATATTCTGCCAAGTAAACAAGGTTTAGGATATCTTTTTTAAAACAACTACCTCCAAACCCTGGACCGGAGTCAAGAAATTTAGAACCAATTCTGTTATCCGAACCTATTGCCCGTGCTACCTCCCTTACATCTGCCCCAGTAGCTTCACATAAAGCACTTATTGAATTTATGGAACTTATTCTTTGAGCTAAAAAAGCATTTGCAGTTAATTTAGCAAGTTCACTGCTCCAAATATTTGTTTCAAGAATTTTATTTCTTGGTACCCATCTAGAATATATTTCTGACAAGGAATCTATGGCTTCTTGATTTTCACCCCCTATTAGAACTCTGTCCGGGTACATAAGATCATTTATAGCAGTACCTTCTGATAAAAATTCAGGGTTAGATAAAACGTCAAAAGAACAAAGATGTGATTCATTTGAAGATGAATTTTGTGACGCATTTAATATTTCCTTTATTACTTCTGCAGTTCTTACAGGTAAGGTGCTTTTCTCGACCACAATGGTATGCCCAATTGCATTACGAGCAACTTCTCTTGCACATGCCTCAACCCATTTCAAATCGCTTGCTTTGCCTGCGCCAATACCTTTTTTTTTTGTAGGTGTATTCACAGATATAAAAATCATATCTGCTTTTTTTATTTTTTCTTCCACAAAATTTGAGAAATGTAAATTCTTGCCTCGACATCTTTTAATAATTTCAGCTAAGCCAGGTTCAAAAATTGGCAATTTTTCGAAATTATCTTCATTCCATTGTCTAATCCTAATTTTATTTATATCTACAACTTCTATTTGAATATTTGGACACTTATCGGCAATTACTGCCATAGTTGGACCTCCAACGTAACCAGCTCCAATACAGCAAATATTATTAATTTTATATTTCATGATTTTGTTAATTTCTAGACTCTAGATTAAAATATTAACTTATTATGAGCCTTTCTTGTTTAGTATGAAACATGCTCATTTTTTCAATAGCTCATATATTTAATTAGAGTTTTATGAAAAATATTTTAGTTACTGGAGGAGCTGGTTTTATAGGTAGCCATACGTGCCTTTTGCTATTGGAGAAAGGATATGAAGTACATGTTGTGGATTCTTTTGTAAACAGCTCGCCAAAGTCACTTAATAAAATTTTGGAAATTATAAAATTAAAAAATTCTTCAATAGATCCAAAGTTAAATATTTATAATGGCGATTTGCGTGATAAAAAGTTTTTAGAAAATCTTTTCTTTGATTTACACAAAAATAACAAAAAAATAGATGGTATTATACATTTTGCTGGATTAAAATCTGTTTCTGAATCAGTTAAATATCCCCTTTTATATTGGGAAGTTAATGTTATCGGTAGTATTAACTTATTAGAAATAATGAAAAAATATAATTGTAATACTTTCGTTTTTAGCAGTAGTGCAACATTATATGTTCAAAAAGAAAATTCTCTTTTAACAGAAAGCTCTGAACTTGATCCAATTAATACTTATGGAAAAACCAAGTTGACAATCGAAATAATATTAAAAGATATTTTTGAAGCTTCAATAAATAATTTGAAAATTGCTTCATTAAGATACTTTAATCCTATTGGTGCACACTTTTCTGGATTAATTGGAGAAAATCCAGTTGGAAAACCAAATAATATTTTTCCATTAATCCTAAATACTGCATTAGGAATTCAGAAGCAATTAGAGATATATGGTAATGATTGGCCGACTAAGGATGGAACCGCAATAAGAGATTACATTCATGTGATGGATTTAGCAGAAGCGCATATTAACATTTTAGAGAATCTATTTCAAAATAATCGGACTTTTATCAATTTAAATGTTGGGACAGGAATCGGCACTTCAGTTCTAGAGTTAATTAAAATTTTTGAAAAAGTAAATAATACAAAAGTCCCATATGTTTTTTCTAAAAGAAGGCTTGGTGATGCTTGTTCTGTAGTCGCTGATAATTCTACATTAATCAATAAATTTAACATAGTGCCTAAATTTAGTATTGAAGATATGTGTAGAGATGGTTGGAAATGGAAAAAGAAAAATCCAATTGGCTATAAAAGTCAGGATTAATTGATCAAATTGAAAAATATTTAAATTTTTAAAACTTTTGTAAATTAGTTAAAACTTTTCAATATTAATTTTTTTTTAGATTGAGATTAATATTTATTGTGATAATGATGGAAACTTTGTAAGTTGATAGGAAATATTTACTTGGATATTGAATATTTTTGATTCAAGATAATTTAAACTCAAATTTAGTTTTTGGAATAAAAAAAATATATATGAATAGAGAATCTTGAAAATATTTACATTCCAATAATTATCTGCAACTAAAAATATAGGTTTATTGTGGGGCAATTATTTTACTTCAAATGCACTTTCATAGATCTGAACATGGATTGTTGTGAACGGCATTGCAAAGATAGAGATAGGCAATAATGTGAAAATAATTGGTCCAAATGAGAGTGCATATATTCCATTAGGGGTAAAGCATAGATTATCTACCCCAACCAGGAATCTTTTTTACTTTAATTCAGATTCAAAGAGGGATTTATCTTTGCGAAGATGATATAAAAAGATTTGTAAAAAAATATGGTAGATAATCTGATAGATATAAATCTATATCTTCTTAAATTTAATATGAAATGGGAGATCAAATATGCAAGAAAATCTACTAATTTTTATTATATTATGATGCGCCTTTTCCAAAAGGAAATAAAATAACCACTATAGTCCTAATGAATATTTTTATATCAAGAAGAAAATTAATATTTTCAGAATAATTAATGTCTAATTCTACTCTTTTATCATAAGAAAGATTATTTCTACCACTTACTTGCCATAAACCCGATATACCTGGCTTTATAGAAAAAACTTTTCCAAATTCTTTTCCGTATTTTTTTATTTCGCTTTTAACAATTGGTCTTGGTCCAATGAAACTCATATCTCCTATTAAAACATTAAATATTTGTGGTAATTCATCTAAACTTGAAAATCTTAGGAATTTCCCAATTCTTGTGATTCTGGGATCATTTATTATTTTTCTGGTCTTGGAAAATTGATTTTTGAAATCTTTATTTTTAATTAATATTTTTTTTAAGAGATATTTTGATTGGGGATGCATTGTACGAAATTTATAACAAGAAAAACTAGTATTATTCTTTCCAATCCTTTTTTGAATGTATATAATTGAGCCCTTTGAGCTAATTTTAATTAGAATTCCAATTATTAAAAATAATGGAATTAATAAAATTATCAGTAAAAAAGCAAATATAAAATCTAAAAATCTTTTTATAATTTTATAATTCAAAATAGTAAAAAAATATTATTCAATAATAATCGTTTTATTTTTAAATATCAATTTTTATAAAAGAGTTCTTATATAAATTATTTATTTGAAGTCTTCTATAGATTTAAAAATAAAATTAGCAAATTTCTTTTTAAAAATATCAATACTAAAATTTTGAGCCCATAGATTAATATCTTCATTAGAAAATTCTAACCAAAGTTTCTTATCTTCAAAGTAGTTTATACAGTCTCTAATTACCTTGTCATTTTGCTCGTCAAATAAAATTCCTGTTGCTATTTTAGTCTCGGAATTTATGCATTTAACAGTATCTAATATTCCACCTTTTTTGAAAGCTATTATGGGTGCTCCAGCAGCCATAGCTTCAACAGGGGCAATTCCAAAATCTTCTATTCCAGTATAAACAAAAGCTCTACAAGTCTCCATTAAGTTTTTAATTGAAAGATCATTTTGATAATTTAGAAAACTTATATTATTTTTGGAAATTTTCATAAGTTTTTTTTTCTCTGGACCACTTCCAACAATAATTAATGGAAAATCAAGTTGGTTAAATGCTTTTACTAATAAATCAATTCTTTTATTTGGGACTAATCTCGATACGCTTAAATAAAAATCACCTCTTGATTTTCTTGGAGAGAATTTTTTTGTGTCCACTGGAGGATGAATAACTGATGAATTTCTTCCCCAATATTTTTTAATTCTTTTTGCAGTGAAATTTGAGTTTGAAACTAATTTGTCAATTCTTACACTACTCAAATAATCCCATTTCCTCAAATCTTGAAGGATCATTCTTAGTAAAATATTTATTTTTGCTTTCATGTATGAAGAACTCTCTAGGTATACATGCATTTGGTCCCAAGCATATCGCATTGGTGAGTGAATATAACTTATATGCAGTTGATCAGGAGATGTAATAACACCTTTCGCAACTGCGTGACTAGAACTTATTATTAAATCAAATTCTCTAAGATCAAGTTGTTCAATTGCTAAAGGGAATAGTGGTAAATACTTGTGAAAATGTTTTTTGCTAAATGGTAAGTTTTGTATGAAAGAAGTATTAATAATTTTTCCTTGATTAAATTTATGCTTTTTATTTAAGTGATTTACCAAACAGTAAATCTCGTAATATGATTTATTTTCAACAAAGATTTGTTCTATTTCTTTAAGAACTTTTTCCGCCCCCCCTTTAAATTCTCCAGAAAACCAGTCATGGATTATTGCTACATTCCCTTTATAGTTAGATAACATTTATATGAAAAGTTAAAAAATTTTCTATTAATAATATTTTAAATAAAAATTTGCATATTTTATATATTTATTAAATTTCTAATTTTAAAATTCAAAAAATTTGAAATTAACTGTATCGAATTTATTGTGGAAATTAAGTTTTCGTCATTATTTAATTTACTTGCCATTTGAATATTTTTATCTGCTTCTCTGGGATTAAGATTATAAATATCAACAATAGATTTTGCTAAATATAAATTTGAATTATTTTTTTCATATTTGATAATTTCTTTAAGAGAATTTGCTGCTTCAATAGATTTTCTTTGAAGAATTTGTGAAATAGCAATTTTGTATAAATGATCATAATTATTGTTATTTAATTGATATCTATATTTGAATATTTTTTCTGCATTTTTTAGATATTCTTGATCAGGATCTGATTGATTAACTACCCCTACAAGATTAAATAATTTATCAAACTCTCCAATCCTAAGATATTCCGCCATTTTTTCTAGCTCTCTAATTTTATTTATTTGAAATTGACCTGTATTATCCTTGTTTGCTTTCTGGTCGAAAATAACTTTATTTATTTTAACGGGTATTTTTTTGTTTTTATTACTTATTAAAATTGAATCAAATTTTAATGGTTTATCAAAATTAAATTCATCTTCAAAATTGACGTTTTTAATTATCTCAATATTTTTATTTAATAAATTTATGATTTTTGGAAAAGAAATATTGATTTCATACTTATTTTCATTATTTCTTGCATTAATAATTAAATTACTATTGTTTATGATCTCATTACTCCCCTTTAAATTAGCAGTAATGCCATTAGAACTGAAAATTAAATCTAAATTTAAAGGTATAAAGTTCTTATTAATTATTGATATTGAGTCATTCATTACTTTTCTTTTGTACAGTATTGCTTTTGATCCATCTGGTAATTCCCAAGACTTAAAATTTTTAAATTTATTTGATTCCTTTATAAGATTTGATAATGCCAATTTGGAATCATTAGACATAATTCCTTGTTCTCCATCTTTCAAAAGAAACCAATTAAATCTATCTAAATCATCTTTATAAGATCTTTCATTACTGATAATTTGCCTTACATAAATATTACTATTTTGAATATTTGCTTCAGATGAAAGATTAAATGTATTCAATTCCTTTGTATCAGGTAAGATTGCAATAACTGATTTTGAATAAGGTGAAAAATTACTAACTTGTTCGATAATTTCTTTATGTGGCCAGTTAGGTTTTGAAGTTTTATCAAATTTAAAAATTATATTTTTCTGCATAGATAAATTTAAAAGTAGTTTAAATAAAATTATTAAAAAAATAATTATCCTATAAAATTTTCCCCAACTATAATTTTTTAAATTTGTTATTAATAAACCTGAAAATATACATAATGATGGGTAAATAGGTAATATGAATCGTAAATCTTTGGTACTCATTAAAGTACATATAATTAGAACATTTATTGGAAAGCTTAAAAGAAAAATATTGTTTTTGCTTAAGGAGTTCTGTATGTTTTTTGTTAAGCTAGATTTTTTTAATTTTTGAAATATTCTCAAACAAGATATTCCCAAAAAACTACCGAATAAGAGAGGACCTACTAATTTAAAAATAGTCTTGGGATAAAAAAAAATTCCTTCTAAAGTATTAGCTTCTAGTCCATCTTGATATTTAATTCCCCATTGCCAAGAATTAGCTATGCTTGTAATTATCGTAAGCCAATTAGTACTAAGCCATGGCCATATTATTGTTATAAAGGTGCTAAGAAAGACTACTATATATAATTTATTGAAATTATAATTTTTGATTAATAAATAAAAAGAATAGATATAGGGAAAAACCAAAAACAAAATACCAGTTGGTTTAGTAAGAAATACAAAACCTAATGAAATGCCTAATATTATAGATAATATATAACTTCCATTTGATTTTAAGAATTTAAACAGGATATAAAAATTTAGATTCAAAAAACAAATCTGAGAAATATCAATTAGATAATCAACCCTTTGATCAAAAATATATGGATTAAAAGCATAAATAAATGCTCCCCACAAACCAGCTTTTTTATATCCTAAATCTTTACAAAGATTGAAAATACATAAAATTGTGATGATAGAAAAAATATTGTTAGATAAAATACTACTTTCATAAGTCTTGCCGAAAAATTTTAAAAAGATTGATGAAAATATATAGGTTAAAGGCCCTCTATAGGTTTCTGATATACTCCAAAAACTTTGCCACCACTCTTGGTTATTAAAACTGAAATTTTCTAATAAGTTGTATGTTTTGAATAAATTAGTAAGATGATAACCTTGGTCCCACGCTGGCAAATATGAAATATTAAGAAGATAAATTTTATCAATCAGAAAACTAGAAATAATTATCAAAAAAAGTAATAAATTCGTTTTATTACTTTTTAAAGAGAAATTATTTATTTGCATTTTTTATCAAAGACTGATTATCATCATTAATACATTTTAGTCCTGCAAGTAATATCCAGAAAAGTAAACTAATCCTCCCATCAAAATATTGTATATCTATTTGCTGAGATAATAAAAAAATTATTACAGCTGTCCAAATACTTCTATCAAATATATTTTTTTTATCTGTAAAGTATATATTATGAAAAGATTTTACTAAAATTCTACCAACAAAATAAATAAGTATTATTGTACATGGTATTCCATAACTAATTGATAATTCAGTCAAAATATTATGTGAATGTCCTTTCCAAAACCCTTTTTCAAGCTGATATATTATTGGAAATGATGCAGCACCAGTGCCAAATATGGGATTGTTTATAATTATTTTAAAGGCTTCTTGTAAAATCTCTATTCTTGTTACATCTAAATTTTTAAATCCCTCATTAGAAAATTCTTGCCAAACTTTATTTGGTATTATCTCTCTCAATATATTTTGAATTCCGCTTTCGAAAAAATTCTGGGTTGTAACTAAAATTAAGGTAACTGTAAATAGTAAGCAAGGCAAAAACCATTGAAATGAGGATGTTCCGAAAATTAATGGTATTGACAATATTGAAGAACCCCACGCATTTCGTGAATTTGTAAGAAAAACACAAGATATAATTCCAGCAAGAATAATCCTTAAAAAATTCTTTTTAATCTTATTAGAGGTCTTATTAAAAGATTGCGCAATACAAAGAGGCAATATAAACGTAAACCATGCACCTGCATAGTTTGCATGATTAAACTGTGCTGTTAACCCTGATATGGCATCGATGGGTCTCTGATACCAAATGATGGTTCCATTCAAAAACTCTAAGGGACCATGCCAATCAAAGAAGGTTTGACCAATTCCGGAAAATATTACTGGGATTGTGCTTAAGCATAAAATGAGACAAGTACATTTTCTATCCTCTTTCGATTTAAGGAATTCTTGTGAAGAACAAAAAATCCAAAATAAAGGAATCCAGTTAAATAGTCCAATCCAAGATGAGATATCATTAAGTTCGTCACTGTAAGAATTGTTTATAAAAAATGTTTGAAAAATAGAGCTTGTTAGCATTAAAATGGCTGTTATTAGAATAAAAAAATTTGACTTTTTCTTAAAGTATGCAGCTTTAATCTTGAAGCTATTTATTAAGAGTGAAATTATTATAAGTAGAAAGGCTATTACGGGTGCAGAAGGTAAAATGAACAATCCTGCTCTGAATATATTGATTTCTTTATTAAAAATGTATTGAAAGTTCGAGATTTTATAATTAATCATTTCCAAAGTATTTTTTATTGCAATATTTTTTTCTCTAACTCTTTTAGGTCTTTGAAACTATCTGATTTAATACATAATTCTTTAAATGTTCCTGAATGTATTATTTGACCATTATTGAATTCATAAATCATATCGGCATTCATAACGGTACTTAATCTATGGGCAATTATTATTAAAGTGCAGTTATTACTTACAAGATCAATTGAACTCATAACTTCTGATTCTGTTTTATTATCAAGAGCACTAGTGGCTTCATCTAAAACTAATAATTTAGAATTTCGATAGAAAGCTCTTGCTATAGCTAATCTCTGCCTTTGCCCTCCTGATAGTTTTAGACCATTTTCCCTGATATTGGTGTAGATACTTTTAGGCATGTTTTTAACAAATTCTGTTAATTTTGCTGACTCTAAAGATTCCCATACTGCATCTAAATTAACTTCATTTACATCGGAAGCGAAAGCAATATTCTCTAAAATTGTAGAATTATTTAAGTAAAAAGTTTGAGGAACATAGGCGCAATTATATTGCCATTTTTTTACATCTTCTTTAAGCAATAACTTATTATCTAATAGTAAATTACCTTTTTGAGGCAATAAAAGTTGTAATATTAGGTTTGCCGTTGTGGTCTTCCCACTCCCAGTTGATCCAACAAATGCAATCCTAGAACCAGTTTTTATCTTAAGTGATAAATTATTAATTACATATGAACTCGAATTAGGGTACTTATAGTAAACATTATTTAATGCAATAGTGTTAGATGGAAATTTAAAATCACTGTTTTTAAAAGTTGACTTAGTGGTAAATTTTATATCCTCTTTAAATTCCTTCGTTGAAGTTATTAGTTTAGTTGTTGCTTCCAAGTCAGGAAGTCCTCCTCTTATGGAGTTATAGCCTCTAAACGTATCTTGAAGTGGAGGTGTTAATTTTAAAGATGCAGCAGCAATTGTGGCTAAAAAAGGGATTACACTTGATATTTTCTCTATTTCAGAAGTTAATAATAGTGGAACGATTCCAATAAAAAATATAAGCGTAATTCCAAAAGGCTCCACTAATGCCCTTGGGATTTCGGGTAATGTTTCTCCTCTCCAAATAAAAGGTATGGCTTTTCTTACTAAAAGTTTGTAATTTTCAAAGAAAAAAATTTCTGAATTAGTTAATTTGACGTCTACTATAGATTTTAGAGATTCCTGAAGTGCATTATTTGACTGAATTTCTAAATCAAATCTTTTTTTATTTGCGATTCTTAAGTAAGGAATAATAGTTAGCGAAATCACTAAATAACCCAATAATAATCCTAAAACTAGATAAAGTGCTGTTGATTTCGCTATGAGAAGGATTGCGCAAGATATAAAAATGATTACAAATGCTCCACTTATCGTTTGTAGTACTGGAAGGACTACGATATCTGCTACACGAGTAATATTTACTAAAATTGATGCAGAAAATTCATTTCTGTCATTAGAAATAAAAAATTCATATTTTTGTGAAAGTAATTTTTTTAAGGCAAGCTCTGATAAATCTCTCCAAATGGTTGCCTTTAGTTTGAGTTGTTTCGCACGAAGATAAAGTTTAATGAATGAAGCAAACCAATTACTTAATACAAAAATGATAATTAAAGTAAGAAGTTTATATTTTGGATCAAAATTAAAAAAATCATTTAATGGTAATGATTTCCTTGGTTCTCCTACAATAAAGCTAAAAAGTCTTGCCAGTATTCCTAATACAATCACTTCAGAAGTTCCTGCAAAAATAGCAAGAGGCACAAGAGAAAAAAATTGTTTTTTTCTTGCTTTTGGAAGGAAAGAAAAAATTATATTTAAATGATCTAATGTTTTACTTTTAAACATTTTTTAATAATGACATGTACAAAAGTATAAAAATTTTGATTAAGACACTTTATTAATTGCATATTTAGTGCGACATAAGTTTTTTAAGTGTTTGCAAATTTGGTCTCCAATTAGTCACCGTTTGGAATTCGCGTTCGCAGAATAGCATTAATTAAACTTATTCTTATTTTTTAGAGTAAGCAATCCATGTTCTCGGTAACTCTGTAATCTCAAGAATGAATATAGTTTGAGTACGCTTCCTGCTGGATTCGAACCAGCGACCCACTGCTTAGAAGGCAGTTGCTCTATCCAGCTGAGCTAAGGAAGCTTAAGGTCTTTCGGCTTAAATGTCGCAGAAAAGAGCGCAGAGATTAAATGTCTCCTTATTTTGAAAGTTTTTTAAAAACAAAACCGTAATGACCTAACTATATTAAAACAGTCCTGTAAACTCAACAAGTAAATTTTAAAATTAATTTTTAATTGGAGTAACTAGTTGACATTATGATTTTAAGAATTCTAAATTTATTTCTTCTCTATTATTATCATTCCTCATGTCCAATGGATGAGGAAGATCTAATTGATCATTAAATTCACAATATTGACTAAAAGTAAGTTCTAAAACGAGAGGTATTTTTTTGTCTAAATCAAACAAACCATGATTATTAGCATGAATATGAACTAATTTTAAATTAAAGTTTTTTATAAACCACTCTATTTTTGAAAGGTTAATATCACAATCATGAAATTCTATTACTAATCCACTTAGCTTTTGATGATTGGAAATAATACTATCCAAAATTCTATACTCAGATCCTTCAATATCTATTTTTAAAAATATTGCTTTAAATTCTAACTCTTTTAAAATAGAAGATAATGTGCAGAAACCTTCTTTATTGTTATTTATACCAATGAATTTTCTAAAATGGATGTTATTACCCTTGAAAAAATTTTTGTAAGAAAAAATTTTTTTTAATTTATCTATTATAGAAATCTTTAATTTTATTAAAAATTTGTAAGTTAATGAGGCATCATAAGCATGCAAAGGTACTTTATTTTTCTTTATAAAATCGTTTTCGAACGACCAGTCGTCGTAAATTCCTAGACTTAGTAAAAAATCTGATTTTAATAAATCCTTTTTAGAAATCAAATATCCACCATCGTTATCTTTCCCGATTCTAATAAGATCTTTTGCCTGCTTAAATTTAAAAGATTTTGGTAAAAAGCAATTCATAAGAAAATTTTTTTCTTGTAAAATTTGAACTAATAAAAATTTAATCAATCAAATTTCATTACCTTTATATGATAAAAATATAAAGCTTAAAATACATAAATTATGAAAAAGTTTTTTATCCTAAATTACTAAATATCTTTGAGACTTTATTTTTTTTATAAATTTTCTTAGGATATTAATGTTATTAAAATCAAATTTTGACAAAAAGACTTTCCGAAGAACAAAAAAAAGAATTAGTAGAAAATTTTAAATCTGGTAAATCTATTGATGTTTTATCAAAAGAATTCGATTGTACGAAATCAACAATAACAAGAAATTTGAAAAAAAATCTTGGAGACACAAAATATGTAGAATTAATCCAAAAAATTAAATCTTCAAAAGAAAAAAATATAGGTAAAAAAAAATATAATAATAGTCTGCTAGATAAAAAAACTGATGATGAAGTTTTTCAGAAAGATCTTATAGATTTAAAAAATTCTGAAAAAAATAGAAAAGTATTAGATTTTGTTCCATTAGAGTCATTTATTGAAATTGCTCCAGTAGATTATGAGATGGATAATTCATCTCGACCTGAATTATCTTCAGTTCCCATAACAGAGATAGATTTCCCTAAAGTTGTTTATATGATTGTAGATAAAAAAATTGAATTGGAAACTAAACCCCTAAAAGATTATGCAGAATGGCAATTTCTTTCACTGAATGAATTAAATAGAAAAACAATTCAAATTTTTGATGACCTTAAAAATGCAAAAAGATTTTGTAGTAAAGACCAAAAAGTGATAAAAGTGCCAAATACAGATGTATTTAAGATCGTTGCTCCAATTTTAGTTTCTAGAGGTATTTCAAGAATTGTAAGTGGTGACAAATTAATAGCACTGTAAAATTTTATTGTTTTTGGTTTATAAAATTTGTTGTTATGAGGCTGCCTGTTAATGAACCACTTATGAAACTTACTCCAATTATGAAACTTATTGGTAATGAAATTGTTTCGCTTAAAATTAAATTTACTTTTTTAGTATTTGAACTATTTTGAATCCCAATCATTAACATCAAAAATAAAGAAATATTAAATGAAATTGTTAAAAATATTTTTTTTAAAGGGCGAAACATTTTTTAAAAGTTATTTAATTAAATTTTAATGCAAATTATATATCATGCTTTTTGGGAGATTATTTTTTTTTGCTAAATATTTGGAGGCTGCTGATAAGGTTAAACCGGCTTTAATTAAATCATTTAGGTCTTTTTTTATTTCAAAGCTATCAAACTCTAAATTATTATTGGATTTATTTATTCCATTAATTACAACTGTGATTTCACCAATAACCTCTTTCTCCTTGAAAAAATCAATAACTTCGTAAACATTATCCCCAACATGTTGTTCAAACCTTTTTGTTAATTCTCTTGAAACTCGTATTTCTCTATCACCCCCACAATATTCTTTTAATTCGTTAAGCAGTTTTTTAAGACGATGGGGGGATTCAAAAATTATTGTAGTATTCTCGTATCTACTGATAGCTAACAATCTTTCTCTCCTTTCAGAAGGCTTTTTTGGAAGAAAACCCTGAAATATAAACTTAGAAGATGGAAGACCACTTGTTACAAGTGCAGTTATTGCAGCACATGGTCCTGGAATGCAGATTACGGGCAAACCTTTAGATCTAGCTTCTTTGATAAGGTCCTCGCCGGGATCACATATACTAGGCATCCCAGCATCACTCACTAAAGCATATGATTGACCTTCGTTTAGGTTTTTTATTATTCTCGGAATTTTCTGATAAGAGTTATTTTTATTGAAACTTATAAGATGATTTTTAAAATTATACTTGCTCATTATTTTTGCTGTTTGTCTAGTATCTTCGCAAGCAATTTGAGAAACATTTTTAAGAACATTTATTGCTCTATAAGAAAGATCACTTAAATTACCAATAGGGGTACCAACGATATATAAACAACCACTTTCAGGTTCTTGTTTTTTATGAGAAGATGTAAGTTTAATATTCATTTAGTGATTAAATTACCATCGGGAGTAGAAATTACTAGTCTTATTGAAGATTTGAGAATCTTTAGTTGGGAAGCTGCAGATGTTTTACTTTATTATTCTAAAATACTAAAAGATCCAAAACATAAAACTGATATTCTAAAAAATAACAATAATGAAGATCCAGTAACAATAGCTGATTTAACAGTAAATAATTTAATAATTAAAAGAATTAATGAAAAATATAAGGATATTAATTGGGAAATATTGAGCGAAGAGAATGTAAAGATAGAGTCTGAAAATTATGATCCTAGTGCGGACTGGTTGTGGGTTCTTGATCCTCTTGATGGAACAAAAGATTTCATTCAAGGAACAAGTAACTATGCTTTGCACTTGGCATTGAATTATAAAAATAAACCATTTATTGGAATTGTTTTAATACCCGAAAAGGATCAATTATGGATAAGTAATGTTGAGAAAGTTTGGTGTGAGAAAAGAGATGGATCACTAATTAAACTTAATCCACCGCATAATAAAAATCTTAAAGAGATGGTCTTAGTAACTAGTAAAAATCATAGAAATCCAACTTTAAAAAATTTGATCCAGAAAATTGACTTTAAAAAAGTAATTATTATGGGAAGTATTGGCTGTAAAGTCACATCTATTATTAGAGGAGAGAGTGATATTTATATATGTTTAAGCTTACCCGGAAAAAGTTCCCCAAAAGATTGGGATTTTGCTGCCCCCGCGGCTATTTTGAAAGCAGCTGGTGGAGAAATTACAAATTTAGATAATAAAGAATTAACCTATGGGAAAGCTGGTTTCGAGCAAGGGGGCATTATAGTTGCAACAAATAACAAGAAAACTCACGGAAGTATTTGCATCGAAATAAAGAAAATTATTGAGGATAACGAAATCTATCCTCTTTAATTTTTAATTAAGTGGAGCAACTGGAGTTGGGGTTGGTTCTGGATAAGACATTCCATTATTTTGTCCTACACCTCTTAATGTCAGATTAATTCTTCCTCTACTATCAATCTCCCTAACTCTTACAGTTACTTCATCACCTTGTCTTACTACATCTTCTACTCTCTCCACCCTAGCTTCAGATAATTGAGAAATGTGAACCATCCCTTCTTTGCCAGGCAATATTTCTACAAATGCACCTATAGGTATTATTCTTGTCACAACTCCAGAGAAGATCTCACCTTCATGAACCTTGCGCGTTAATCCTTCTATTATCTTTTGAGCTTCTTCTGCAGCAGCTCCATCATGAGAAGCAATAGTGACAATTCCACCATCTTCTATATCTATTTTTGTATTCGTTCTTTCAGTGATTCCTTTAATAGTTCTTCCACCTGGTCCAATAACAGTTCCTATAAGCTCAGGGTCAATTCTAAAGCTTAATAATCGGGGAGCATGTGGAGAAAGAGATTCCTGAGGCTTGTCAATTGCTTCTTGCATCTTTTCTAAAATATGTATTCTTGCAGGACGAGCTTTTTTAATCGCATCAGAAATAATAGAAACTGGTAAACCTGTAATTTTCATATCCATTTGCAAAGCTGTTATACCCTTATCAGTACCTGCAACTTTAAAGTCCATGTCTCCAAGAAAATCTTCAATGCCTTGAATATCTGTAAGAATTCGCACTTCTTTCCCTTCTTTGATTAAACCCATGGCAGTACCACTTACGAGAGCTTTTAAAGGAACTCCCGCATCTAATAATGAAAGCGTGCTTCCACATACAGAACCCATTGATGTTGATCCGTTGGAACTTAAAACTTCGCTAACTACCCTTAGTACATAAGGGAATGTTTCTTTTCCTGGCAATACTGGAATTATTGCTCTTTCTGCTAATGCCCCATGGCCAATTTCCCTCCTCCCAGGGGTCCTCATTGGTCTTGTTTCTCCTACTGAATAAGGAGGGAAATTGTAGTGATGTAGATAAGTTTTTTCAGTGCTTGGATTCAGGTCATCCATTTCTTGTGCATCACTAGGTGTACCTAAGGTGGTTGTAGATAAAACTTGGGTTAAACCCCTTTGAAATAGAGCAGAGCCATGAACTCTTTTTGGAAGAATTCCTGCAGAAGCTGATATTTTTCTAACTTCGTCGAGATTTCTTCCGTCAACTCTTTTCCCATCATTAATGATTTGGGACCTCATTAATTTTTTAGTTAATTTTTTAAAGTCATGACTTAATAACTTATCATTATCTGAAAGAAGAACTTTTAATTGGTTGTCATCTTTCAAAGAATCAATTTTACCTTGAGTTTCAACTTTTATTTTTTCGAGTTCAAGATCTCTCTCTTCCTTTGAAAGATCAAATTTCTTTAACACTAACTCAATCGGTTTTGTGCAATTTTTCTCTAAATAAGAGGGCAATGTTTGATCTTCTTCAGGCTCTGATGGCCTTATCTGTTTTATTCCTAAGTCTTTAAGTAAATCTTCTTGCGATTTAATAAGTTCAGTTACTGCTTCATAACCAAAATCTATCGCCTCGATAGTATCTTGCTCGGATAACTGATTAGCACCTGCTTCAATCATGACAATGCCTTCAGGAGAACCTGCAACAACAATGTCTAAATCCCCTCTTTCTATCTCTCTATAACTTGGATTTAAAATAAAATCATCTCCTATGAGACCAACTCTAACCGCAGCCATTGGACCACAAAATGGAATCTCTCCAAGCAAAGTTGCTATTGAAGCCCCAGTAACAGCCAAAACATCTGCAGGAACTCTTTCGTCTAGAGAAAGACAAGAGGCAACAATTTGTATCTCATCTCGCATCCATGAAGGGAAAAGTGGCCTCATTGGCCTGTCAATCAATCGTGCAATTAAAGTAGCTCTTTCTGGCGGGCGACCTTCTCTCCTCATAAAACCGCCAGGAATTCTTCCAGCAGCATATAGTTTCTCCTCATAGTCACATATGAGAGGTAGAAAGTCAGAAGTATCTTTTTTTGTAGTTTTTGTTGCAGTAACTAATAGTGAGGTATCCCCGCACTCAATCATTACTGATCCATTTGCTTGAGGAGCATATAGTCCTGTAGTTAGTCGTATCTCTCGTCCGTCAAACGTGATCGACTTATTTTGTCCTTCCACTTTTTAAATTATAAATCTATACATAATTTATTCTTACATTTTATAGGTACATATTGAGAGAATTATTTAAATAAGCTATAAAAATTTTTAAAAATGTCTCAAAAATAAATTGAGAATTCTTCAGTTATGATTTTTACAGTACAAAATAAAGTACTAAAAACTTACTTGAACTACCAACTTGATTTAACCACTCCAGGGAGCTCACCATTATGAGCTCTTTGTCTTAACTGGTTCCTGCAAAGACCAAAGTCTCTGTAGACTCCTCTTGGTTTGCCAGTTGCCCAACATCTATTCCTAACTCTATTTGGGGCAGAATTTCTAGGTAACCCCTGTATTTTTCTATGTATTTCTAATCTTTCCATTGGGTCTTTCGCAGAATTGAATTCATCTAATAATGATTTTCTTTTTGCAGCATATTTTTGTACAAGCTTTTTGCGTTTGACTTCTCTAGCAATCATGGACTTTTTAGCCATTTAATAGAATTTTTTAAACTGGTTATTATTTTAACAGGTTGGATAACAATTTTAAAAATTTATTTATTGGTTTAATAATCTTTGTACTATTAAAAGTTGACTAGTATCCCTAATTATAAGTAGCACACTAAGCCCAACTAAAAGAAAGAAACTTGATTGAGTAACTACCATTTGAACCTTAACTGGAACTGGTTTTCCTCTAAAACCTTCAATCAAAGTGAAAACAAGTTGTCCCCCATCCAATAGTGGTAATGGTAAAGAATTGAGAACTGCTAAATTTATAGAAATTAGTGCAGCAAATAATAATATTCCAGTTCCTCCTTGTTGTGATAGTTGAGCGCCAATTTCAACGATTTTGACGGGGCCACTTAATTGCTGAGCTGTTGAGGAGAAATTTGTAATTAATCCTTTATAACCTTGGATTGTTTTTACCAAAAGTGATGAAAACTCATTATTGGTGTATTTAAAAAGTTCGAATATGTTTTTTGTCTTTTTAGTTTCTTTTTTTATATTAGGTTGTAATTGGGCTCCTATTGTACCCTTCCCCTCTATGTTTTTTGGGACCACAGTTAAATCTTTCAAAACTCCATCTCTATCAATTGTTATCGAAATTGGAATCTCTGATGTATTTTGAATCTTTTTTACCAAAGCAGAAATTGCTTGATCGCCAACTCCCAAAGTATTGCTTTCAATTTTTAAGATTTTATCCCCTGCTTGTAATCCAGCAAGAGAAGCAGCCTTCTCGGGCTGAGTAGCCAAAACCAAAATACCAGGCTCAGGATCAAATGGAATTCCAATGGTAGTTACATTTATAATCAAGATAGTATAGGCAAGAATTAAGTTAGCAAATACCCCAGCGGATATAACAATTACTCTTTGAATAACTGGCCTATTCTTTAAAAGATTTGGATCTTTAGGATCAATATTATTTATTTCTTCATCAGGGAAGGAAACAAAGCCACCCAATGGAAAGGCTCTAAGTGAGTAGGTTATGTTTTTATATCTTTTCTGAATTATTGATGGTCCAAAACCAATTGAAAATCCATCAACATAAATACCTTGCAAAATTGCCGCAAGGAAATGTCCCATCTCATGAAAAAAAATGAGAAATCCCAGAACTGTAATTGAGGTTAAAACATCCATTTGATTATATTAAGAAGTTTTTAAAATATTTGATCCAAAATATGGAACTAGGGCATCTGGAATTTTTACGCTCCCGTCTTTTTGTTGGCCATTCTCAAGAATAGCAGCCATAGTTCTTCCAATCGCAAGCCCACTTCCATTTAAGGTGTGCAAATATGTATTTTTTTTGTCAATTTTTGCTCTTATTGATGATCTGCGGGCTTGAAAGTCTAAACAGTTGCTACAACTTGAAATTTCCCTGTAACATTTGCTACTTGGTAGCCAGACTTCAAGATCAAAAGTTCTGCTTGAAGAAAAACCTAAGTCGCCAGTACAAATATCAACTAATCTGTAAGGTAGATTAAGCTTTTTTAAAATACTTTCTGCATCTAAAGTGATCCTCTTATGAGCTTCAATAGATTTACTTGGATCACAAAACCAATATAGTTCAACTTTATTAAATTGATGAAGTCTTATTAAACCTTTTGTATCCCTTCCATAACTTCCAGCTTCTCTCCTAAAACATGGGCTATATGCAACATACTTAAGAGGTAATTGCTTGGAATCGATAATATCATTTCTATGAAAAGCAGTTAGTGGAACTTCAGCAGTAGGAGAAAGCCAGAGGTCGTCATTAGAACACTTAAAACTTTCATTTGAAAATTTAGGTAATTGACCAGATCCGGTAAGACTTTCTGAATTCACTAAAGCTGGAGGCATTAACTCTAAATAACCATTGCTAGTATGCATGTCGAGCATAAAATTTATTAATGCTCTCTCTAATCTGGCCCCATTACCAATAAGTGTAATAAAGCGACTTTTTGAAATTTTAGTTGATTTGACAGAATCAAAAAGATTAAGACTTTCGCCTATCTCCCAATGAGATTTAACATTTTCTGTAAATAACGGATCTCCCCAAGTTTTTACTTGGACATTTTGACTTTCATCTTTTCCAAAAGGAGCATCTTTGCTAGGTAAATTTGGTAAATTACAAATTTCATTATGTATATTTTTATCTAAGGTTCTTTTTTTTTCTTCAAATTCTGAAATTTTGGTTCTGTATTCATTTCCTTTTTTCTTTAAATTATTTACTTCTGGAGAATCATTGTTTTTAGATTTGTTGATTTCTTGACCGATCAATTTACTTAACTTTTTGCTCTCAGATTGGAGACTGGATATTTCTATATCAATTTCTTTTTTTTGAAGAGTTAATTCTTGTATTTGGGAAATATTAAAAACTTTTCCTCTTAGGGATAAACTTTCTTCAACTGAAGTTGGATTTTCTCTTATTAATTTTTGATCTAACACTATTTTTTTTAATACCTTAATTAAAATAATTAATCTAAATTCAAAATTAGAGATTTTTGACTAAAAATTAACTAAATTAATGATTCCTAACTTACGGAGTATTTTTAAATAAAATTTTTTAGCTATGATGCCGATCGAGCCCGCCCAGTAGAAGACCATTCTTTTAGTAAATTAATTTGTTCCTTAGCTGTTCTTGATAAAGGAACTAATTCAGAAACTGCCTTTATTAAATCTTTCTCCATAAGTTCTCTATTTTCAGAGAATGAAATATGCATCCCCTCTATCACTACCTGTTCAAGTTCTGCACCTGAGAATCCATCTGTTCTATCGATGATAGTGGAAAGAGGAAAACTGTAACTTGGTCTTCTTTTTTTTAAATGCAAATCCAGAATACTTAATCTTTCTTCAGAATTTGGTAAATCAAGAAAAAATATCTCATCAAATCTGCCTTTCCTTAACAATTCGGCAGGGAGCTTATCTATCGCATTAGCGGTAGCTATGACAAATACGGCGGACTCTTTTTCAGCCATCCAAGTAAGCAAACTTGCCAAAACCCTTTGACTTGTTCCTCCATCACTTCTAGCATCGCCTCCAAAGCCCTTGTCAATTTCATCGATCCAAAGTATACAAGGAGACATGGCTTCTGCTCTCGATATTGTTTCTCTTGTTCTTGCCTCGCTTGAACCAACTAGGCTAGAAAATAGTCTTCCAACATCTAACCTAAGTAGCGGCATCGACCAACTCTTGGAAATTGATTTTGCTGTGAGCGATTTCCCTGTTCCTTGAGCCCCAACGAGTAGCACTCCCTTGGGAATTGGTAAACCATAGTCTCTAGCTTCTTTAGAAAAGGCCCTGTACCTTTGATTGAGCCAAACTTTTAAAACGTTTAAACCGCCAATATCCTCTTGACTTGATTTGGCATCGAAAAATTCTAAAATTTCACTTCTGGCGATTACTTGTTTTTTCTCTTCAAGAATATCTTTAATATCTTCTTTACTTATTTTCCCCCTTTGAGCAAGAGCCTTTGCAGTGACTTGCTTTACTTTTATTTCTGTAAGTCCAGTTGAAGCTATAGAAAGTTCGTTTAAATCTTGTTCCTCTAGATTTGAATTTGTATTGATAGCAATTTTTTTTATTAGATTTTTTAATTCTCTTTGATCAGGCAAAGGTAAATTTACAATTGCCATTAATTCATCCAACTCTTCTGATGCTGGAAATAAATGAGAACTAATAATTAAATTATGACTAGTTTTTTTAAGCGCTGAAGATAGTTCTTTAATAGTTCTATTAATAGATGGATCATCATAAAATTTATGAAAATCTTTAACTAATAAAACTGTTGAAACTTCAGAACTTTGTTCTTTAAGCCAATTAAGTACTCCTAACGGATTGTTAGAAAATTTGCCTTCTTCATTTATTAATCCTTTTATACCGCTGACACAATCCCATGAAACGAATCTTTTTACATTTAAACTTTCACAAGAGAAATTAACTAATTTTTCTAATCTTTCCTCTTCTTTAGTCCTAATCCAAATTAATGAGGTTCTTGATTTTATGAGTAATTCTAAATTTCTACACCAAGAATTCATTATTTAAGATTAAGACTATTTTTTACTGTTAGGTTCGAAAGGTAATCTTTTATCTGAGATAGTTGAAGCAGAAGTTGTTATTATTTCATTTTTTGCCAATAATTGTTGATCCAGAATTTTCTGTAAATTCTCAGGAAGAGCTTCTTTATTAAGCAGAAAAGTCTGGAACGCCTGGAAAATATTAGCAACAACCATGTATAGCAAGACTCCAGCTGGTAGTGGGAAAAACAGAAACATTCCAGTTATCATGACTGGTGTAATTTTATTTGCTGTTGATTGCTGAGGATTCGCAGGCATCCCCTGACTTGATAAAACTTGAGAAAGAAGTAAGGTTAATCCAAAGGCACCTACTAATGCAGCAATATCCCAATTAATTGCCCCATCTACATAAAAACCAACTTGACCAAGGGCTTTAATAAATAAGAAACCACTTTTAGCAGCTAGACCAGGGATTTTCGCCTCGATTGTTGCATCACCAGGCTTAATTGCTGTTACTGTACCGTCTTGGGAAACTTTAAGATTTTCGGATCCTTTGGAAACCTTCCAAATTGGGAGGAATTTAGATCCGTTATCGTATTTAGATAATACTTCCGAATAGCTATTGCCATTTGTTGTTTGTAAATTTACTTTTATGGATTCTTCTGTTCCTAATTTTGTTCCACTAGAGATTGTAGCAACTACAGGAAAATGTGATTTTTCTGTAATAAATATTGAGTGTCGTGGGGATTTGTAAGGTTTTGGATCAATGGCTGCTACTTGATCCTGTGGAATTACCTTGAGATTTATGTTGTAAGGGACATCAGCGAATGGAGAGCCTCTTAGGGTTGCAAACAATGCGAATAGCACTGGCATTTGAACAATCAATGGAAGGCAACCTGCAAGAGGACTGCCAAACTCATTCATTAATTTTCCAAGTTCTTCTTGCTGTTTCTTTGGATCACCTGAAAACTTAGATTTTATTTCTGCTTGTCTTTTTTGCATTACTGGTTGGGCAATTTTCATTCTCCTTGCGCTTCTAATTGAACCAGCGCTTAGAGGGAAAAGTGCAATTCTAATTACGACTGTCAATGCAACAATCGCTAAACCATAACTAGGGACTAAACCGTAGAAAAAATCTAGAATCGGGATAAGTAGTTTTTCAGAAATGAACCCTATCACGATATTAAAGAGTGTGTAATTTTAGTAGACATTTTATTTTACAGGAAAAAAAGGTTTTTGTAATTAATTTAATTAGGATTTAGTAGCAAATCCTTCTACCTCGTTAAGATTTGGTATTTGTGATTTTTTATTTATATTTTCTTCAATAAATTTTTGCTTTTCTCTGAATAAGGGTAGTGATTTCATTTCAACCTTTGAGCCATCGTTAAGTATAAGAACCATGTCACCATATGAACCAAATCCTCTAGGAATAGATCTGATTTCTTCAATGTTACTTAGTGAGACTTGTGTTTTGTTTTTACCAAACCAGCCACCATCAATTGAAATTCTTTTGTTTGTAATTTTATATCTCAACCACAATGCTCTAACTATTGCGGCAAAGGTAAATGGCAAACCAAGTATAGTTATCCCTGCTAGTAGATTTATTATTAAATCACTTTTAGCTGGACCACCTTCATAAAAGGTTTCTTCATTCATGTTAATCATTTGATTAGACGAGATTTGAACATTAAGTTTTGAAATTCCTCCAAAAGTCTACTTTTATCATTGCAGAAATCTCCAAATTTAAGGTTAACAAGTAACCAATAAGGTTTGTGGTTATTAATTTTTTGAATGTTTGTTAATAACCACTCTTGCAGAATTCTTCTTAATTTATTTCTATCTACGGCTTTTTTTGAAACTTTTTTGCTGATAGCAATTGCAACCCTAAAATTGTTTGAGGTATTAGTGAATTTATGGGATAAGAGTATTGCTGGATTTGATCTTGCAACTTTAAATGTCATTAATTTCCCATGATATGTTGTGGAATTTTTGTGAATATAATTAAAAGTCCTGTGACCTTTTAAACGCATATCCTTGGGTAAGGCCATTGAAATTTGAATTTATACAGCTATTCTTTCTCTACCTTTTTGTCTTCTGCTTTTAATAACTCTTTTACCCGTATGAGAACGCATTCTTACTCTAAAACCAGATACACGTTTTCTTTTTCTTGAAGTTCCGCCAAAAGTTCTTTTTGTCATTTGTTTAATAATCCTTATTTAATTTATCATTTAATCGATCACTATAGTCCAGCTTCCTAAATAACTTGAAAATGACTTCCCTTTAGGTTGCCCATATGAATGAAATTGATATAAACCTGATTTTTTTGGATTAAAGACTTTTAAGACAATTGCATAACTTTCTTTATTAGAGGGAATTGGGCTATAAGGATAAATATCTAGGGACCTTAAGCCTGATTCATCAGTCTTGATTTCGAAATCAGCTGGAATGTCTTCTAAACATTTAGTTCTACTCTCAAAACCACCTATTTTTACTTTGCAAAAACTAATTTTTTCGTTTTTTAAAGTGGATTTAAAGGTCTTAGGAATTGCTAGATTAATTTTTAAGAGATCAGCTCTTCTATCAGATGGCCTCAAGAAAAAATAAATTGTATTTCTAAATTTCCTTTTATTTTCTTTTTGAAACCACTTTAATCTTCTATAACTATCATCTTGATTCCACTGGAATTCCAACCCCGCTTTTGAATCTTGGATGTTATTAAAAAAAGGAGTTATAACTAAGATTGTAGGGATCATAAAAAATCTTAAAATTTTAAGATTTAAAGTATGTTTCTTTGTGATTTTTAACATTAAGGGAATGGAATTTAAAGGTTGAGTTCGTGCTATTCAAAATTTAAAGCAGAAAAATAATTTCACTAAGGTTAACATCTATCTGTCCTTAATTTTGCAGCACCTTTTAAATAGGGGTGCTTTATTAAATAATTTGGGGGCAATAAAACTTGAGCCATTATTCTTATACAAAAATCAACATCATTGGATACCTCCATTTGTTGGCAGTCTAAAAAGGCAACTGCATCAAGCCCATTAAACTTCCTTGCAATTGAAGCTGGGAAACACGCATTTAAATCTTTTGTCGCCGTGAATGTAATAGATAGTATGTTCGTCTTAATTAGATTGTTTCGTGAAATTAATTCATCAATTAATTCCACTACGGCAACTTCTATTTCTCTAACAGAATTCCCAGATGCTGTTGTAGCCCCACGAATAAAAGTAATTTTATAATCATCTTGCTTTTTTTCATACATATCGATTTAAGGCTTATATAACCAAAGTACTTTATTAGATGAGTCAAACTCAAAAAAGATATTATTGGTAATTTTCTCAATCATTCTACTTCCAGGAATTAGTCCAAGTATTTTTTTCTTCTTCTTTCCAAATGTTAAGGGCTGAATTTTAGGATCAACGTTAACCATTTCTGCAGCTAGCTCCCTTGCAACAAATTCATCTCCAACTTTATCAACAAGACCAAGTTCGAGTGCTTGTGTTCCGGTAAAAATTCTTCCATCAGCAAATTTTCTTACTTCTTCAACAGGTAAATTCCTTCCTTCAGCAACAGCTTCAGTAAATTGTTTGTAACTTTCATCTATAAGCCCTTGGAGTAGACCTCTACCTTCCTCACTTAGAGGTTTGTCTGGAGAAAGTATGTCTTTAAATACGCCGCTTTTAACTGTCTCAAATTTAATGCCGATTTTATCTAATAATTCAGATAAATTATTTCCTCTTATAATCACTCCAATAGATCCTGTAATTGTGCCTGGATTAGCAACTATTTTGTCAGATGCAACACCAATGTAAACGCCTCCCGATGCAGAGATGTTACCAAAACTAGCAATGACTTTACATCCTTTATCTTTAAGTCTTTTAATAGCAGAGTATATTTCTTGGCTATCCCCAACAGTACCTCCAGGAGAATCAATTCTCACGATTAAAGCAGGAAATTCTCTATCCTCAATTTGTTTAAGAGCTTTAAGGACTGAAACTCTTGTTGAACTTGTAATAGGCTCATCAATTACTATACGAGCTATTCTTTTTTTTGACTTTCGTCTAAAAGGCCAAATCATTCTTTTAAGGTAAATTCATAAAACTACTTTAAAAAGACTATCAGCAGACCTAATGAATTCAATCCTAAATTGGTTTTTAATGATACTCCCTTTTGCTCTTTGGGGTACTTCAATGGCAGCAATGACTCCTTTAGTATCTAGTGCTGGGCCAGAGTTTGTGGCTTCTTTAAGATTACTTCCTGCAGGGATTCTTGTTCTAATAACAACATATTTGTTTAAAAGAGATTTAAAAATTTATAAGTGTGATTTGAAGTGGTTTTTTGTTTTTACGATTATTGATGCCACTTTTTTTCAGTTTTTTTTAACTTATGGTATAGAAAAAACTGGAGCAGGGTTAGGTTCTGTCTTAATTGATTCTCAACCGCTTTTGGTAGCTATTTTAGCGAGGGCAATTTTTGGGAATTTAATTAATCCAATAGGATGGTTAGGACTACTTTTTGGCTTGGGAGGAATAGTATTTTTAGGAGTCCCGCAAGAATTTTTAAGTAATTGGTGGTTGATGTCTGATAAATCTATAAATGATGTTGCTTTTAACTTTGGCGAACTTTGGATGCTTGCAGCTTCTCTCGCTATGGCATTAGGAACAATTTTAATTAGATTCACTTGTACTAAAAGTGATCCAGTGGCAGTTACAGGTTGGCATATGGTTTTAGGGAGTTTGCCCTTAATTGTTAAGCACTGCTTACAATCAAATTTCACAATATTTCCAGATTGGTCAATATTTGATTGGGGACTTATGTCTTTTGCAAGTATTTTTGGAGGAGCAATAGCTTATGGATTGTTCTTCTACTTTGCTAATAATAAAGAAATAACTGGATTTAGCACTCTTGCATTTTTAACACCTGTATTTGCTCTTCTCAGTGGAGGTGTTTGGTTAGATGAAAGACTCACTATTGTGCAGTGGATAGGAGTGGTGTTTGTTCTTATCTCAGTATTTTTTGTTAGCCAGAGAAAGAGTTTATGGGAAAATAAATTTTCTGATACTACTATTTAATTAGTTTCTTTTTGCAAAAAATCTAATAATGCGAATAGTTTTGATGAGTACTCCCATAGGGTTCATAGGGAGTGGTAAAGGTGGCGGAGTTGAATTAACTTTAAATTCTTTAGTTTCAGGTTTAATTTCTTTAGGACATTCTGTTGAGGTTGTAGCTCCAAAAAATTCTAAATTACATGAAAGTAATTTAAAAGCAAAATTACATTTTGTAGAAGGTGAAGATCAAGTTAGTTGGCAGCATCAAAATTATAATTCTCCGGTGAGCATCCCAGACAATTCTCTTTTAGCAGGAATGCTTGAAAAGGGATTAGATATCGCTAAACATGCAGATGTATTGTTGAACATGTCCTATGATTGGCTTCCTATCTGGATGACTCTAAATTTAGAGATACCCATTGCACATATTATTAGTATGGGTTCTGAAAGTTCAGTAATTAGTAATTTAATCTCTAAGGTTTATGCAAAATATCCAAATAATTTTGCTTTTCATTCGAAAATGCAAGCTAATGATTATCCATTCATAAAAAAACCAATAATTATTGGGAACGGGTTTAATTTAGATAATTATATTTTTCAAGATTCAATTAAGGGACCCTTGGCATGGGTTGGAAGAGTGGCTCCGGAGAAAGGTTTGGAGGATGCAGTATATGTGGCAAATCAACTTGGAGAAAAATTAAAAGTTTGGGGATTTGTAGAAGATGAGATGTATGCTTCAAAGATTGAAAAATCATTCCCTAAAGGAGCTATAGATTGGATGGGGTTTTTATCAAATGATGAATTACAAAAAGAACTTGGTAAATGCAGAGGGTTGTTAAACACTCCGAAATGGAATGAGGCATACGGGAACGTTATTGTAGAAGCTTTAGCCTGTGGGGTGCCTGTTGTAGCTTATAGAAGGGGAGGACCTAGTGAAATTATTCAGCATGGCCAAACAGGTTATCTTGCTGATCCTGACGATAAAAAAAATATGCTTTTTTATGTAAAGATTATTGAAAAAATAAAGCGTCAGAAATGTAGAGAATGGGTAGAAAAATACGCCTCAGCAGATATATTTGCTTACAAGGTTGTGAACTGGCTTAATAAGGTAATGCATGAATATAAATAATATTAAATGATTCTTTTTAACTCAAAAAAAAGGCTTATAACCTTATTGATAGTTTTAGTTTGTGGGATCATTATATTTATCTTAGGTTTGGGCACTACAGGATTGGTGGATGAAACTCCCCCTTTATTTGCCGCGGCAGCAAGGGCAATGAGTGAATCTGGTGATTGGTTAACTCCAAAAGTTAATGGAATATTCCGTTTTGATAAGCCTCCACTGATATATTGGCTAATGGGTTTTTTTTACTCATTACCTAAAAACGAGATTTGGGATAGTTTTGGGACTCTCTCAGCAAGACTCCCTTCAGCTTTGGCATCATTATTTTTAATGTTGATGATTGGAGATACGTTGTTTTGTTGGCCACAGAAGAGTGATAAGCAATTGCTAACACCAATAGTTGCATCACTAGGCTTTGCTCTTTCTCCATTAATAATTATTTGGAGTAGAACTGCCGTGAGTGATGCCCTTTTAACGGGAACCTTAGGGATTAGCTTGCTTTTGTTTTGGAGAAGAATGGCAAGTGAAAATAATCATCAATGCATTTCAGCTTGGGTATTTTTAGGGTTTGCAATTTTAGTTAAAGGACCTGTTGCATTTGCTTTGGCATTTTTGACTATTACGTCTTTTTTGTTTTGTCAGAAGAATCGGAAAACTTTGCTCCGTAAGATAAACCCTAAGAAAGGGTTTTTAATAACAACTCTAATAAGTGTTCCATGGTACATATTAGAACTTCTAAAAGAGGGAAAGCCTTTTTGGGATAATTTTTTTGGTTACCATAATTTTCAAAGATTTACCTCAGTAGTAAATAATCATGCAGAACCATTCTGGTTTTTTCTTTACATAATGATATTGGCTTCATTACCATTCACTCCTTTTTTGTATCATGGGATATTTATAACCTCTAAGGATTTCTTTAAAAGTTCAAAAGAAAGTTGCAATGTCACTGAAACCCTTTATACATATTCTCTATGTTGGTTAACATCAGTTTTAATCTTCTTTAGCCTTTCTGCAACGAAACTACCTAGCTATTGGTTGCCAGCAATTCCAGCGGCTGCATTATTAACAAGTAATAGCTTTATAAGCTTAAAAAATAAAAATAAAAGTTATTTATATTTCTGGATTTTTAATATTTTAATTTTGTTTGGCTTTTCCATAGCATTCTTTTTCTCAAATAGTTGGTTAAGTTCGATTAATGATCCGGAAATGCCTAATCTTGCATCCGAACTTATAAGCTCTGGGATTATTTTTAAAGCTAAATTGTTCTTCTCTTCATTTACACTTCTTGCAATAATCTTATTTTCTTTAAAATCTAGAAATATCCTTCTTTATCTTCAAATAATACTTTTAATTGGACAATTTTATTTGATGTCGCCAATTAGAAAATTAGCTGATACCTCAAGGCAATTACCTTTAAGGAATATCTCAAGATTAATTTTAGATATTCGTGAGGGAAGGGAAACTTTAGCAATGATTGGGATAAGAAAACCCTCATTACACTATTATTCGAGACAAATAGTTTTTTATGAACCAAACACTGAAGAGGGATTAATTAATCTGTCAGAAAGGCTAAATACTGATAGGAGAGAGAATTATGAGGATCAACCTGATTATGAATACAAATCTCTATTGGTCGTGATAGATGAATACTCTACCCGCCGACAGCAATGGTCAAAAATTAATCATCAAAAATTGGGCAAATTTGGGATTTATAATTTATGGCGAATTAAAAAAAGTGACTTAAATAAGTATTCGAGATTTTTAGTTAAAAGTGGTTATAACTCTGACTGGAAAAATAGAAAAGTTGAAAAATTTTAACAAAGTCTTTTTTTGAGAAGAGCGTTTTTTAAATCATCAATGCTGCACTTGCTTGGGATATTAATTTTATTCAAATCTTCCATTAATTCGAGATCGATGACAGAATCTTCGGCTAAAAAACTAAAAACTTCATTAATGCTTATTCCCATATCTTGAGCCATCTCTGAGATAAGCCTTAAAGTATCTCTCCTAACAGAAATCCTTAGATCTAAGGGAATATATTCATTTTCAGGGTTTGCTGACTTCATACACTAAATCTTAAGACATTATTTAGTTATCAGTATATAATCTTTACAATATTCATTAATCATGCATCCTATAAAGGCTTTTATTCAAGTTGTTTGAATAAATAAATTCATAAACATTTTTAATAAAGGAATTGTAATTATTGAAATTAAAGTTGTAGTAAAAAGAATTTTTGAAGCTATTTTTTGTTTCACACCATAAGCCTCTGCCATTAATATTGTGGATATTGCCGTTGGGGTTGCTGCCTGAAGAATAACTGCAGAAGATTGATAGAAGTTAAAATTTAAGAATTTGCATGCAAAAAAAATAATAAACGGAAGAGTAAATAACTTTAATAAAATTGAAAATTTAATTTCTTCACTTACATCCAAAATCCTCTCATTTTGATTTGTGATTATTCCAAGCCTTGTTCCCACAATAATTATTGCCAAAGCAATAACTATTCTTGCAGGAATCCAAAGATAATTGCCTAAAATCTTATCTATTTGAAAAAGATATGCAAGAAGTACACCAATAATCCCTCTTGATGCAGGGCTATTTATCAATGCATTTAATAGTCCTTTGATGTTTGGAATTTTATTACTGTTGGACTTTTCTTGAAGAAAAAAAGGTCCAAATATCCATGCGAAAAGTGTTGTTCCTAAATCAAATCCAATAGTGAAATTTATAGTTGTTGAAGGTAGAACAGCTAGCGCAATTGGTATTCCAAGAAATGATGTATTACCTATTAGGCCAGCTAGCTGCAATGTGTAATTTGGAAGCCTTTTTTTAAATATTGGGATTATATTTATTAAAGTTAATAAAAACCCAATTATAGAGAATGCTAAAAATGCACTTTTAATTAGATTTATATCTATACCTTCCTTTAATAAGAGACCCATTACACTTAATGGAATACCAAATCTTATTAAAGGTCTTGCTATATATTTTGAAATCTTTGGATTCTTTTTCCCCAGAAGAAAGCCAAAGATTAAAAAAGGGATAATATTTATAAAAAGAGAGTAGATAGTATTAATTAAATATTCATTAAAGCAATATTAACTCGCCGTAGTGCAGTCAAAAAGTTTTTTATTATTAATTGAAAATTTAAATAATTTTCCATATTGCGTTGTCTGGAATTAGAGGAGATTTATATAAATTTTCTGGTTCTTTTGTCAAAACTCTCCATGTAGGAACCCTACAAGTTACGTAAGCAGGACTTTCTATTAAAACGCCTGGTTTCTCATCAAAAGTACATGTAAAACCTTCTTTCCAATATCCACTATTATTAAGGCTTCCTTTAAACCAAATCCAGCATTTTGAAGTTTTCAAGATCAGTGTATTTTTTGTTCTATTTTAATAAAGATTTAAGTAATAAATTTAAAGTTTATTACTTGTAAAAAAGTTTTACTCAATTTAGTTTTTTTGAAAAATATACTTTAGAGATTAATATCAATAAATTTAAGATCAGGGTAACTAAATTTGCTATCAATATTGGTGTAGAAGAAATTTTAAAACCGTAAATAATCCAAGACAAAACGCCGATAATAAACATTATTAATGTGGTCAAAGAAACATCATCTGCCTTTTTTGTTTTTAAAGTTTTAATCAGTTGAGGCAGAAATGCTGCTGTTGTTAAAATCGCTGCAAAATATCCAAATATATCTTCTTTCATAAAAACATTTTAAAACCTATTCTTTAATTAAATCAGTCAAAAATCCTAAGGGTTCTCTCATGTTTGATGAATATCCAAGCACATCGTTTGAAAAAAATTTATAAATAATTTGATTTTTATTATTCAATAGAAAAGAAGCACCTCTTTGAGGAAGGTATTCTTCATTAAGAATATAATCAGTCCAATTTTGAATTATTTCATTCATATTATTTAATCTAAATGTTGCTAATTCAAATGGTCTCAAATGACCATCCCCGAAAACCTTTTTAAAAGAATTACCTGAAAATTTTAAAAATTTTAAAACATCAATTTTGTCAAATTCTGAATAGATTTGCTTCGCTTTTCTGTCTCCGGTATAACCCCTAATAACTTCTTTAATTGTTTTGAAAGAATTTATTCCAGATAACATCAAAAGCATATTGATCCAACCTCCTAAACCAATATCTAATCCTCTTGAGACTTTTAGAGTATTATGGATTTGATTATCAGAAACAACTATTAAATTTTCTTTGTGAAAGCCAGTAAATTTACAGAATTTTTCTTTACCATTTTGGTTCCCAATAGCAATTGCAAAAATATCTAAATTTTTATCTTGATTATTATCGATGAAACTTTTCAAATTTATTGCATATTCAAAGCTATCAAAATCTCCCAATAAACCAAATAAAACAATTAACTTGAATTTTTTCTGCCCATTAAAGTTGAATTCTTCAACAATATTATTAATATCATTTTGAAATTTGTCAGTCACGATGGTTTAAATGTTTTGTAAATTATTCTCAAAAAATTTTTCTTACTTTAATTAGTATAAAATTTTACATGAAAAAGTTTTTAAAGAAATTAATTTAACGTTTTTAGATTTTATTATCTTAATGTAAACATTTTGAAGTTATGACTGTAGGAATTTATTACGCAACTACAACTGGAAAAACTGAAGACGTAGCTGATCGTCTCCACAACTTTATCTCTTCAGCAGAAGCACCTAAAGATGTATCTGATGTGGATGATCTTTCTGAACTTGAAGGTCTGGATGGAATTATCTGCGGGATACCTACTTGGAATACTGGTGCCGATGAAGAAAGATCGGGAACTGCATGGGATTCAATCTTAGAGGATATTGGTGAACTAAGTTTATCAGGAAAAAAAGTCGCAATTTTTGGTTTAGGAGATTCTTCTACATATACAGAAAACTATTGTGATGCAATGGAAGAACTTCATAGCTACTTCACAAAAGCAGGCGCCGAAATGGTGGGTTACGTAGATAAATCTTCTTATACATTTGACGAGTCTAAAAGTGTTATAGGAGAAAGCTTTTGTGGATTGCCTCTTGATGAGGATAGTGAATCTGATTTGACCGATTCTCGTCTTGAAACATGGGCTTCTCAGCTTAAGGGTGAAATCCCCTCATTGGCGTAAGCTTTCTCAGATATTATTTCCCTAGTTTGTATCATTTGTTCTTTCACAATATGTTTTTTTTACATAAGTAATTAAATCTGTAAAGAACATGTAAAAACAATACTGATAAGCAATATGCTCAATTTGCTGTTTACTTTTATCAAGTGTTACAAACTTACGGAAAATCTGATGTCACCTATGACTGGTACGCAGGAAATTCTGGTGTTGTTGGCCGTTCAGGTAAATTCATAGCTGCTCATGCTGCCCATGCAGGCCTAATGATGTTCTGGGCAGGAGCTTTTGGATTATTTGAATTGGCTCGTTACGACGCCAGTATCCCAATGGGTGCACAGAAAGCAATTGTTTTGCCTCACCTCGCGGGTATTGGAATTGGTGGCATTGAAAATGGTGTTATTACGGAACCATATGGAATTGTTGTAATTTGCACATTACATCTAATTTTCTCAGCAGTATTGGGTGCTGGGGGATTATTACATTCCAATAAATTTGCAGGTGATCTTGGAGACTATCCAGAAAATAGTAAGCCACAAAAATTTGATTTCGAATGGGATGACCCAGATAAATTAACTTTTATTCTTGGTCATCATCTAATCTTTCTTGGGCTTGGAGCAATTATGTTCGTTGAATGGGCTCGTATTCATGGAATTTACGACCCAGCAATAGGTTCTACAAGACAAGTTATTTACAATTTAGATATTGCCGCTATCTGGAATCATCAATTTGATTTTTTAAAAATAGATAGTCTTGAAGACGTTATGGGAGGACATGCTTTCCTAGCTTTCCTAGAAATAATTGGAGGTGTTTTCCATATTTGTACTAAACAATTTGGAGAATATACAGAATTTAAAGGAAAAGGATTACTTGGCGCTGAGGCAATTTTGTCATACTCAGTTGTTGGTGTTTCTTATATGGCTTTTGTCGCTGCTTTTTGGTGTGCTTCAAATACAACCATATATCCAGTTGATCTATATGGAGAACCCTTAAAGCTTCAATTTGAGTTTGCCCCTTATTTTACTGATACAGTAGATTTAGGTTCAGGAGCATATAGCTCAAGAGCTTGGCTTGCTAATACTCATTTTTATTTGGGTTTCTTTTTCTTACAAGGACATCTTTGGCACGCACTAAGAGCAATGGGATTTGACTTTAAGAAAATTGGTCAGGCATTTGACAATATTGAAAATACAAAAATTACTCAAAACTAATTTAATCTTGTAAAAAACCTCTCCTTTAATAGGGAGGTTTTTTTTTGTAGAATTATTTCACGTATTCAAAAAATTAATGGATAGTTTAAAAGAAATTAATTGTAAGGAAATTTTCAAAAAGGCTTATGAAAATCGTTATACCTGGAAGAATGATTTTCATGGTTACCAAGGTAAATGTGTTTTCTTGACGAATAATAATATTTACAAAGGTGACTTCGTATTAGGTAAAGACTTTAAACCAAATATTCAAAAAATAGAAGATGAGAAGGTTGTTAAAAGTATTGCCTCTCAATTATTTGAAGTGTGTATACATAGGGTAAAGAGAGAATTTGAATCAGTGCACTCAGAAAATAATTTTAACCTACTTAAAAATTCTGAAAGTGGGATTGAAATGGTTGTTTCAGGTAAGAATCAAGGTGATAAATATAGAGTTAAAAATAAATGTATTAATATGGTCTACAGAAAAATTCATGGAACTATAATAGAAATTTTTGTTGAAGAATTTTTAGATACAGGAACAGGTTTCCTTAGTAAAAAATATAGTAGTCAACAAATTGATCCAGATACACTTGAGACAAATTCTCAAAGATTGGAATATGAGGATGAGTTTCTAAATATGGGTAAAGAAGATTATTGGATATTAAATTCGAGGACAATAAAATACTTAAACCAAAATCAAGAAGAAGAAAAACAAAAGTTTGTCTTCGATGATCTATGCTTATTAAATTAAGTTTTTTTATTCAACCAATCTAAACCCTTTATCAAGTAGTTTTTGATATAAGAGTCTTGCTCTAAAAGCTAAAATTTGCTCTTCGTTTTCATTACTTATTACATGAAAATAATTATTATCTAATTTATTTTTGCTAAAGCATACATTTGCTTCTCCTAACCTTAAAGTCCAGTTCTGTTCTTTTGCTAAATGTTGATTAGGGCCAAGATCCCAAGGACATTTTTCAGGATATTTTTCTCTTTTAGAGCCCATATGATTAATTTTAACTACCCAATATTAGTAAAAATTTAAAAGTATGGCTATGAAAAATAGTTGTTGACTTTTCCATAGAGTTGTTTTTTGTAATGGAATTAAAAATTTACTCTCTAGTTGCGATTAAACAATAAAATGGGTCTTTATTTAAAAAATTAAAGATATTAAGTGCTGGTTCAGTAAACTTTTTGATAATTTTTGGCTCATTAAATCCGTTTGAGATTAATACTTTCCTTACATATTTTACCCTCTCTTCTTCAGTAGATGAAATCCATATGTTAGGAGCTTTATGCCAAAATGCTCTGTTTGAAAAAGCGATAATAATCTTACCCTCTCTACTCAATATTCTTGCAATTTCATTAGTTAAATTCTCTGGATATTGTAAATATTGCCATGCAGCCACCATCAAGCAATAATTAACGCTTTCTTTATCTAGAGGAATTTGTTGACTTAAATTAAAATTTTGTATCCAATAAGAATCAAAAATTTTGTTTCTTTCAAGTTCTTGTTTGTTTAAACCATGTCCAATAACTTTTTTATATTTTTTCCCTTTAGGTAAATAACTATCCCAACTAGACATTAAATCAAGGATAGTTGAATTATTATCAATTTCTTTTTCATATAAATCTGATAGATTTTGCCTGAAGTTAGCGTCTAGATGATAAACAAATTTTGGATCAGAATAAAATTCTTCATCATTGCTCTCATCAAGTTTTTTCCTTTGATAATTATTTAAAACTTCCAAAATAAGTTCTTCAATATAGGTATATCAAATTTAGTAAATAGAAATTCTAATTGTGTATCAGAAATTTTTTTTCATTTAATAAATTAAAAATTCTCAAAAAAGCTAGACATATATTCAAAAAAAGTTAAATTATTAATTAATGATTTATTAATGATGATTGATTTCAGAAGGAGCAAAAAAAACAGGTCTAAAAATGCTCTTTTCAATCCCTACAAAAATGGAATAAGTTCATACGATATGGCATATCTTTCATCAAAAAGAAATTTAAAAAATAAAACTGTTTATCTAGAAAATGACTCTAAGAAAGATTATCTTGCTGCGTAGAGATGCCTTATATTAATGTTTCGACTTCAGCAAAAGTAAATGATAAAGATAAATTACTAGAAGAAATTTCAATTTTAATTTCATCTTTAACTAATAAATCAAGAACTTTTGTTATGGCGAAAATAGACGATAATTGCCAAATGTCTTTTGATGATAAGACACCTTCTTGCTTTTTAGAAATCAAATCAATAGGTTCTCTAAATCCTTCAGAAATGGCAAAGCCAATATCAGATTTTGTATTTGAGAAGATGGGGATCCCAATAGATAGGATTTATATTTCTTTTGAGGATGTGCCAGCTTCATTGTGGGCTTGGAATGGAAGAACATTTGGTTAAGATTTTTTTAGATATAAAAGCTAATGGAAATTAATAAATTAGTCGATTTAAATAATTTCAGAACTGCACCTCAATTAACTAATAGGCAAGAAAAAAAACTTTTAAAGGAACTAGAAGCAAATATTTTTGATGCCGATTGGATAACAATAGGAATAATGGCACCTAGTGATAATAAGGCTATTGAAGCATTACAATCAATTTCTAAGAAATATCCCTCAATTAAATTCGGTAATCTAGGTTCCCTTCATGCTGATGGAGGTGTTTTTTTAAAAGCTAATCAAAAAACTAGTAATGTTTTTGTAAGATCTGAAAATGGTCTTGGAGAAGGAATTTTAATAACATGTCAGAATAACGAAGGCGCTAAAGAATCTAATACTTTTGGACCATTGCCATTAGATTTTTTTAGATAATTAATTCCTCGTTTATTTTTATCAAGAATCTAATTTAATGAAAGCGTTTTATCGAAGGATATTTTTGAGAAATTGGCCTTAAAAATATTTTTTACTTTAAGGCTTTGTTATTATGTTTACTGCCATTGATCAAAATTTATCAACTAATTTAATTAAATGTTTTTTCAGGATATAATTCAAAATTTAAATAATTTTTGGTCAGAAGAAGGTTGTTTGATAATGCAGCCATATGATACCGAAAAAGGTGCTGGAACAATGAATCCGCATACTTTTTTAAGGGCTATTGGCCCAGAGCCTTGGAGTGTGGCGTATGCAGAGCCATGTAGAAGACCTACAGATGGTCGTTATGGAGATAATCCAAATAGGGCTCAACATTACTTCCAATATCAAGTAATAATTAAGCCTTCACCGGAGGGAATCCAGGAAAAATATTTGACATCTCTAGAATCTCTTGGAATTAATCCTAAAAATCATGATATTAGATTTGTCGAAGATAATTGGGAGTCACCAACTCTTGGAGCCTGGGGGGTAGGCTGGGAAGTTTGGCTGGACGGAATGGAAGTTACTCAGTTTACTTATTTCCAGCAATGCGGGGGTATAGACTGTAATCCAATTCCAATTGAAATCACTTACGGATTAGAGAGGATTGCAATGTTTTTGCAGGATAAAGAAAGTATCTGGGACTTAAATTGGAACAAAGATTTTAAATATAGCGATATTTGGCTTCAGTTTGAAAAAAGTCAATGCTCTTATAATTTTGCTGAATCAAGTCCTGATAATCTCAGAAAATTGTTTGAAATTTATCAAGCCGAAGCAATTACTTTAATAGAAAAGAAATTAACTTACCCTGCACTTGATTTTGTTCTGAAATGTAGTCATACTTTTAACCTTCTTGATGCTAGAGGAGTAATTTCAGTTACAGATCGTGCACAATATATTGAAAAGATTCGAAAATTAGCAAGAGAAATTGCTTCATCATGGGTAGATGAAAGAGAATCCCTTAATTACCCATTGATAAAAATTAAAAAATAGAATATTTATAAACCAAAAAAACAAATAGTATCAAAAGTTACGTCGAAATGAAACTTATATATCTTTCGTTTTTTGTTACGCTCGATACAGTATAGTTACCCAAATTATTTGGGCTACTTTAGTGTGAGGTAAAATGAAACTCTTCCAACAAATGTTGGTAGCAGGCGCATCCTTGAGCTTACTTGCTCCAGTTGCTGCTCAAGCTTCCGACGTTGTCAACATAGAAGAAATGAACAGCTACTCACGTAGCCAAACAAAATCTTCGAAACTTGACAGCAAAACATTCATTAACGAGATTAGTGAAGATATTGCAATCCTTAAAGGCCGTATTGATGGTCTAGAAGCTCAGCAAAATGAATTTGAAGCTGGTGGTTTCTCTGATACCACAGTGATGAACGGTAAAGCTATTTTTGACATTGGCGGAGTTGAAAACTCTTCTGGTGATCTTGAAGAAGCCATAGGTTTTCAATATACTCATCAATTAAATTTAAACACCAGTTTTACTGGCGATGATGACTTGTATGTTAGGTTAAAAACTGGAAATGCTACTGATGTATTCTCAAGTAAAACTTATGGTACCTACCTTTCTTCATCAAACGGAAATGATGACACTATTAAGGTAGATAAAATTTGGTATTCATTCCCTGTAGGCGATAATAATACAGTTTGGATTGGTCCAAAAATTGAGAACTACTACATGCATGGTGCTACACCATCTATATATCAGCCAATAACAAAACAATTCAAGCTTGGTGGTAATGGTGCAGCATACGGTGCAAGTACTGATTCTGGTATAGGTTGGGCTTATAAGGGCGATAATGGCTTCTCATTAAGTTCAAACGTAGTAAGTAAACAGAATAAATCAACTAAGGGGTTCTTATCTGACCAGGCTAAGACTAATTGGTCAACTCAAGTTGCTTATACTACCGACACCTACCATATTTCACTTATTGGTGCTATGAAGTATAACGGATGGACAGATTCCTACTATACAACTTCATTAGGTAAAGCTCGTCCTGATGGGAACAGCACTAACTATGGTTTAAGAGGATATTGGAGACCAGATACTGAAACTCAGGCAGTTCCTGAAATTTCTGTTGGTTACGATATCTCAACTGTTGAAGGTCAAGATGCAGACACAGATGCTTACTTCGTCGGATTAACATGGAAGGATACTTTCCAAGCCGATGACAAAATTGGCGTTGCTTTAGGTCAACCTCAAACAGCAGATTCAGATACAGTAACTCCTTTTACCTGGGAAGCATATTATTCTTACAAGGTTAATGATTCAATTACAGTAGCTCCAGCTATTTTTGGTGCTAGTGATAGAACTGGTACTGCTGGTGTCGATATCACAGGAGCAGTTGTTCAGACAACATTTAAATTCTAAATTACTTATTTAGATTAAAAAAAGGGTATCCAATAAGATACCCTTTTAAAATATTAAAGCCTAGTTTAAACTAGGCTTTTTTTTTTACCAACAATTTTCACCTTCACCAATCGGGATACAAACACTTGATTTTGCAGCTTCATCTGCCAATTTTTGAGCATCTTTATCCAATATAAAATCAGCATCAATCGACATATCTGTATTCCATTCTTTGAGCCCTCCTAAATCTTGTTCTCCTGCGTTAGCAGATGATGAGATCGCTAGTGCACTAGTGGCTGCAAGAAATAGAGAAATTGAACTTTTTTTATGCATTTATGAAAAATTATTCTTTAAATACTTTAGTAAGTTTAGTGTTAATTACCCAGTTGATGTATAAAATGATCCATTAATTACCTAATATTCTTAATAAGTTTGAATAGGATTTAAAAATTAAATCAACTTCATCCGACATCCCATATTTTGCTAAAACTCCTCTTGCTCCTGCATCAAGATCGAATAAATATTCTCTTTCTTCTGCTGATTTAACATAACTTTCTATCCAGCCTACGCATACTAATCTTTCACCATTAATTACTTTACTGACTGAATGCAAGTAAGAACTTGGATATATAATAATTTCTCCAGCATTTAACTTGAATTTCTCTTCTGAATTCATTGTTTCAATAATTAATTCACCCCCTCCATAAAGATCTTTATTCGTTAGCGATAGAGTAAATGATAAATCTGACCTACCTGAAGACATATATGGATTATCAATATGTCTCCCATAATTCATATTTTTTGATGATTTTGTAAACATTATTCCATGGATTCTTTTTGGTAAAGAAAAGCTTTTTATTAATTGGTTTGAAAGGATCTTTTTATTAATTAATTGCGAATTTTTTTTTGATACTTCAGAATTTCTATCTAATTGCAAATTATTTTTTACCATTGAGGCATGACTGCCAGCAGTTTTTTTCCCATCTTCCCAATCTTGAGTTGCGTCTTCTAATTCTTTTTTTATAAGGTTGATTTCTTCAGCATTTAGTAACTGATGGGTTAAATAATTCATTTGTAATATAAAAATTGATACATCTTTGTGTATAGAAGATCGCTTTTAAGGATTTTATAGTTTTGATAAGTATAAAGTAACCATAGATACTAATTTGAAAAAGTGCAAAAACTAAAAAAACTATTTTATACAGCACTAACATGTACATTTTTAATGAATATAAATATTCCTGTTAATTCAACAGAAAAAGAAGTCAAAGTTTATTCGGGTAGACATTACAATACAGACCGAAGTGTTTACAAAAAATTCGCAGATGAAACAGGAATTAAAGTTAGGCTTATAGAAGCAGCAGGAATATCTTTAATTGAAAGATTGAAAAGAGAAGGGAAGAATTCTCAAGCAGATTTAATATTGCTAGTAGATGCAGCAAGAATTACTAATGCAGCAAAAGCTGGATTACTTCAACCAATAACTTCTTCTAACTTAGAAAATGATGTTCCTGTTGGATTAAAAGATCCAGATAAGGAGTGGTATGCATTAACAAGAAGAGTAAGAGTTATGGTTGCCAATCCAAAGGTAGTTGATGTAAGCAAGATTAATGATTACACTGACTTAGCTGATCCTTCTTTGAAAGGAAAAGTATGTTTAAGGAATAGAAAAAGTCCATACAATCAATCTCTAGTTGCCAATCAAATAATTAATAAAGGTGAATTAGAAACTAAAGCTTGGTTAAGCGGAATGATTTCAAACGTTTCCCAACCATTCTTCCCAGGCGATATTTCAATAATTAGAGCAGTTTCTAAGAAAAAATGTGGAGTAGGGATTGTTAATCATTATTACGTCGCAAGAATGTTAGAGGGTGTCAATGGAAGGAGAGATGCTTTGTATGCAAAAAAAACAAAGGTCCTTATTCCTAATCCTGCACACGTAAATATTAGTGCTGGTGGTGTTGCAAAATATGCATCAAATAAAAATGAAGCTATTCAGTTGCTTGAATTCTTAGCATCTCCTGAAGGAAGTAAAGGTTTAGCCGCTCCAACTTTTGAACATCCTTTGAAGGAGGTTAATCAGAATGAAATAGTAAAGAACTTTGGTGATTTTATACCTGATAGTGTCACTGTAGAAGACCTTGGAGAAAAAAATTCTTTAGCTATTAAATTGATGAAAGATGCCGGGTGGAATTAAAAATTAAGATAATTATATAGTTCATAATTTTCTGTTTATTACGTGCATACTTATAAACAGGCGGAGAGGTGGCTGAGTGGTCGAAAGCGAATGACTCGAAATCATTTAATAGGAAACTATTCGTGGGTTCGAATCCCACCCTCTCCGTTTTCTTCTTTTTACTTTTTTTAAAAGTCTCAAACTCTCAGGAATAGACATTTGATTACTTATGGTTATCAAGTTTTCATCTCCTTTTGGAACAATAATTATAAAATCAAAAAGATTTAATCTTTCAGCAACATCTTGAACAACTTTATTGCATATAAGTATTGGCGGTTTATTAGAATTATTTTTCAAAATGATTTAACAAAAGGTAACTTAATAAAAAAATCACCAATTGCATCAACTTTTATCAAAAGATTTTTATTTATTTGAGGAAGTTTCTTTATTAAAAAGAATTAATAAACTATCAAAAGTTACTTTAAATAAAGAAAATAATGTTTTTTAGGCTATTTTTAATTTCTTTTTATCCAGCTAACAATATCAAATGAATAAGATAATTTTTTCCACTTTTTACTATAAAATAATTTGTCCAGCATCAACTGTGAGAATTTGACCTGTTGTTGAAATTGATAAAGGTGAAGCCAAAAATGCAACTGCTTCTGCGACATCTTCAGGCGCAACAAATTTATTTAATGGTACCTTTTCTTTAAGCATAACTTCTACTGATTTTTGATTATTTTCTAATTTCTTTTCCCAAATTGAACCTCGAAAATAAACATTGCCTGGAGATACTGCATTTATTCTAATTTTATTTTTTGCAAAATAATAAGAGGAATTTTTGACGTATCTATTAAGTGATGCTTTAGCCGAAGAATAAGTTAAAGGAGCACCTTCAATCATTTTTTGGCTACATATCGATGAAATACATACGATTGATCCTTTGGATTTTGCTAAAAAATCAAAAGCTTCTGATATTGGATTAATTGCCGTCATGAGATTTTTAGATATTGATTCTTCCCAATCCAAAGGGGTTTCTTCTAAAGGATTAGCAGATCTACCACTTCCCACATTGCAAATTAAAATATCAAGAGAACCATATTTATAAATAAATTCATTTATTGCTTTTTTGGCATTATCTTTTTTTGACATATCTCCAGTAATCCCATAAATATTATTTCCTAAAATCTCTTTTGCGTCTTCAATAGATTTTCTAGATCTTGAATTCAAAGCAACATCACAACCATAATCCTTCAATTTTTTTAATATTGAGAGTCCTATCCCATATGTTGAACCTGTTATAAAAGCTTTTTTACCTTCTAGTTTAAAACTCATAATGTGAAAATCTTAAAAAATATATTTTTTTAGAAAATTATAATTAATTTCTAATTCTCCAAAATGATTGTTATCAATTGATCTTGCTGTTTGCAAAATAAAGTTTTCTTGATAATTAATATAACTTAGACCTTGAAAAACTTTTTCGAAATCAGCATTACCTTTACCAAGTCTTACTGTGTTTCCATTTAAAACTCTATCTTTAACATGAACATTTATAATCCTATCGCCATAAAGATCTAACTCCTTTTCCGTATCAAATCCCAATGATGCACTATTTCCAATGTCATAATTTATCCCATATGAAATTTTATCAAATTGATTAATAAAATCTAAAAGATTTGATGGAGCATAATCAGACTCAAATGCAATCATAATATTATTTTTTTTAAGATCTAACTCTAAGGAATTTAAAATTTTTATCAATAATTTTCCATCTTGTAAATTATTTATTGAACCATTATCTACTAAAGGTAAAACAAGTAATTTAATTCCATTTATTATTGAAGAATTTATAATTAATTTAAAATCTTCAATCAATTTGTTTCTTATCTCAGTATCTCGCTCCTTCCAAAATGGTCTTTGCATGCAACAATCTAAAGTTATAGATTGTATTTCAATATTGTTAGATTTAGAGAGTAATTCTATTTCTTTCTTTTTTTCAGGAATCAATAAAGGGTTACTATGCAAATTAGGATAATCCAATGTCCATTCCATGCAATCGAATCCTATTTTTTTTGCTAGTTCAAATTCATATGTCCAATCTTCAAAAGGGAATGCTTGGATTTGATTATTGACCAAGTTTGATAATCTTCCTTGCATAAATCCGATTTTATTCATAATCCTTTAATACTCCAACCACCATCTACTATAAGATCTATTCCTGTCATATATGAACTTGCCTCAGAAGCAAGAAATATTGCGGGTCCAATTAATTCTTTAGGATCTCCCCATCTAGACAAAACTGTACGTGAAGATCTAGCTTGTCTTTTGTTTTCGTCCTCATAACTTTTTCTTGTCATTTCAGTAAGAAAATATCCTGGAACTAAATTATTTACTCTTACTTGATATTTTGAAAAATCAATTGCTAATGATCTTGTAAGTCCAGACAAGGCAGCTTTTGATGATATATAAGCTGGATTAGAAGGGAATCCTAAAGAACTTCCAATACTTGTGACATTAATTATTGATGGGTATTTTTCCTTTTTCATAAATTTGACAACTTCATTACTCAAATAAAAAACTGAAATCAAATTTATATCTAAAGTATTTTTGAATGAATTTCTATTCAGATCATACTCTTCCATTGGTTCAGAAACACCCGCACAATTAATCAAAGTATTTATATTTTGTGTTTTATTCCCAATATCATTTATTAAATCTGAAATTTTATTTTTATCCATTAAATCAATTTCTAAATGTTTAAATCTTGGATACTTTTTTAGTAATTCAGAATTAGTTCTTGATAGTCCAAATACATTAGCTCCTGAGTCAAGAAAACCTTTCGCTAAAGTTTGGCCTATACCTCTTGATGTACCAGTGATTATTACATTATTATTTTCTATATTGAATAAATTTTTAGATAAAAAAGTCATTGAGTAATCCCGTATTCTTTAATAATGGCTGAACAAATCTTGATATCCTCCCTGTTATCAATTTGAAATGCCTTATGCTTGGCCATCACATACATACCAATTTTACCAATTAATCTATTTCTACTTTTTTTTATCAAATCAGGTTTAAATATATAAAATGAACCATTTTCTAAAAAAGTTTTTTTTATTTTTTGTCTAGGCTTTCTTTTATTTACATCATGATTTAAAGGCAAAGAAATTGAATCTTTATTAAGTTCCCATGTAAAATAATCTTCAACCTGAACTGTACTCAGAAGAGAATCATATTTGTTTTTTAAAAAATAATTAATTGCTTGATCTAAATCATGAGATTCTCTAATAGGGGAAGTACATTGCATACCTACAACAAGATCAGGTTTGATATCAAGCGAATTAATATGCTCTAGAGCATGAATCCAAGCTGATTCTGATGAACAATTGTCTGATGAAATACTCTTAGGTCTTTTAATAGTATTTGCACCATATTGCTTTGAAATATCTAATATTTTAATATCATCAGAAGTTACCCAAGTTGATGTTATTGAATTAGCTGATATTGATTGATTTATTGACCAACTTATTAGTGGGTGACCACAAATATCTATGATGTTTTTATTTGGTATACCTTTTGAGCCTCCCCTAGCTGGAATGATTCCCACTATATTTAAATTATTTGAATCTTCCATTTAAAAATATTTTATTAAGTTTAAAATAACCCTACCATGATTAAGACAATGAATTAAATGGAGAAATATTGGAATAGGATATAATTATTTGAATTATTAATTATTAGAGTGCTAAGTGGATCTTTTAAATTAGATAATAAGACAGCATTGATTACTGGCGCTGCAGGTTTATTAGGTATAGAACATGCTACTGCGTTGCTTGAATGCAATTGTAATTTAGTTTTAACAGATATTGATTCAAAAAAATTGAATGAAGTTCAAAATCATTTAAAGAAAAAATTCTCAAAATCAAAAATTTTCATACATGAATTAAATGTATGTTCAAAAAAATCAATAGTTGATTTGAATGATCTATTAATTAAGGAAAATATTAATTTAGATATACTCATTAATAATGCAGCGTTAAATCCTAAATTTGAAAAAAATAATCAACTAGAATCCTCCTCTAGGTTAGAAAACTTTTCTTTAGAAAAATGGAATTTAGAGATATCAGTAGGCTTGACTGGAGCATTTCTTTGTAGTCAAGTTTTTGGTACTACGATGGCAAATTCGTCTGGGGGAGGCTGCATCTTAAATATTGCATCAGACTTATCAGTAATTGCTCCTGATCAAAGACTTTACAAAAAAGAAGGCTTAAGTGATGAAAAGCAGCCAGTAAAACCTATAACCTATTCAGTTATCAAATCTGGATTAATTGGATTAACGCGATATCTTGCTACTTACTGGATTGGAAAAAATATTAGGTGTAATTCTCTTTCACCTGGTGGTGTTTTTAATGATCAGCCTGAAGAATTTTTACAAAAAATTTCATCATTAATACCCCTTGGAAGAATGGCTAGAAAAGATGAATATAGAGCTGCTGTTCAATTTTTATGTTCCGATGCTTCCTCTTATATGAATGGTCACAATTTAGTAATGGATGGAGGTAGGTCAATTTGGTAAATATTTAATTTTTAATAAAATCTTGTTCAGTATTAGTACATATTAAATGTCCAAGCATAATATGAATTTGTTGAATAATAGCTGTATTCTCAGAAGGAACTTTTATTAATGATTGATCATATTTTTTCAAAAATCCTCCAGTTTTACCAGTAAATATATAAAAAGGAATTGTTAAAGCATCTGCCTGATTAATAAGATTAATTATATTTTTACTATTCCCACTAGTTGAAAAAGCTATCACAATATCTTTTTGAGTTCCAATAGCTTTTAACTCTCTTGAAAAAATATATTCATATCCATAATCATTACCTATAGCGGTTAGATTACTACTGTTTGTTCCTAGAGAAATGGCAGGTAAAGGTACTCTATCAGAATTAAACTTGCAGACAAACTCTGCAGCTAAATGTTGAGAATCAGCAAAACTTCCTCCATTACCAGCAAATATTATTTTACCTTGATTTTTAAAGGTATCTTTTACTTGGGTACAAAGTTTTTTCAACTTAATAGCAATATCTTCATCAGTAATTAATTTATTAAGTGTCTCCAAATGTTCAAAAATAGGCCTTCTAAAAATAAACTCTTGATTATTGCTTTCTTGTGTGATTTCACTGTCAAAATAAGGAAAAATCCATTTATTGCAGTTAAAAGCTTTGTCATCAATATATATATCCCCTTCGGGTTTTTGCATTATTAATTCATGGAATTTAGCATGCCAGGAATTAAGTTGTTTTTTAGTTATTTCATACCAATTAATTCCTGTTGAAGAACCTCTTGCAGTAAAGTATTTAATTTTATTCCCTTCATCAAAAAGCTTATTAACAAATTTAATTCTTTCTTTATATGGTTTAGCCTCTTCATAATTTCCATTTGTATTAGTACATATGGTACCGTCTATATCAAAAACGTAAGTTTTCATTTATCTAGCCAATACCTTAATTTACTAGCAATCAATTCTTCCTCTTTTAGGATCCTTTTCTCACCATCTCCTAAGATGCTAGGCACCGTTCTTAATATCCTATTAAGTTGTCTAAATCCTTCAGGCTGAAGAGATGCTGCTTGATCACTGCCATACATTGCTCTATCAAGTGTAATGTGTCTTTCTATTGCTGATGCACCTAATGTTGCTGCAATAACTGAGGGTGATACAGAAGCTTCATGACCACTATATCCAACAGGGTAGTTATATCTTTCACGAAGAGTATTAATACATTTCAAATTTAAATGATGTAATTCTGATGGATATGTACTAACCGTATGCATTAACATTAAGGGGCATTCATATTTTTCGAAAATTGCAATAATAGAATCAATATCTTTTAGATTTGTCATGCCTGTTGATGCAAAAGTGGGTTTTTTTTCAGAAGCAACTAATTCAACAAATTCTTTATTAATAGCCATTGCTGACGCTATTTTATTAAATGGAAAATTATATTTTCTCATTAATTTTTGACTCTCGTTATCCCACGAAGATGCGAACCAATCTATGTTTTTTGAATTGCAGTAAGAATTAATTTCATCATATTGATCAATAGAAAACTCTAAACCTTCTTTTTGCTCTCTTTGGGTATTCCCCCAAGGACTTTTTCTTGGTTGATTTAAAGTATCTTGTGAATAAACAATATCAATAGTTCTTTTTTGAAATTTGACTGCATCACATCCAATATCGCAAGCTTCATCAATTAATTCTTTAGCAGTATCAAGTGAACCGTTATGATTAATACCAATTTCAGCAATGATATAAATATATTTATCACTACTCATTTGAGAAAAATCTTTTGGTCGTTTTACAACCATATTATTTATAAGATATTCGTAAGTTTAAGTATACCAAATGAGGAACAATACTCTAGTAGTAAATAAAATTTAATTTGAAATCAATTAATAAAATTAGAAACTGACACATGTGATAGTTAAGTAACATTCTATTCAACACTTCCACGAAAAAGAATTTAATGGCGTACTTTAAATATGTGTGAAGGAGCAGTTTTACTAAATCAGTGGAAACAAGGAAACACTTGATTTAGTAAAGCCATAAAAGACCCCATTATCAGGGGTCTTTTTTTGCAAATTCTTTGCTTTTATTCACTTTCCAGTATCTTCCTTATTATTACCCATAAAATAATTTGTTAGTTGATATGAAAATTTACTTTCTAAATATTTTCAGTTTGATTTTATAATTGCCATGTGGGAATAGATGTGATTTAACCCTTTCCGTTTAAGATAACCATTTGTGATCTTCAATTATATGAATAGAAAAGGTTTAAATTTTAAATCAGCAATTTTTAAAATATTTTTTACCTATCTAGCGGTCTATTTTTTTGCTCTAATATTTAAATATAACTATGATCTTGAGTCCTTATTTAATAATATTCAATACAATTATTTGATTGCTTTAAATATAGTTTCTATATTTTTAGGGCTTCCATTAGCAATTATTTTTGACTTTATCTTAATAAAGATTTTTGGGTTAAATTATGTTTTATTTTTTTCTCCTGCTTTAACAATTTTAAGTGTAATTCAAGTTCTTATTTTGAGAAAAATTAAATTAAAATTTTCTAGAAATATATTATTTTTAAAAAAACCAGAAAAAAATAATCTTTATAAACTTTTTGAAAATATAACTTTTAAACCTTTTTATATTTTAGTCATAAGATCTTTCCCAATCCTACCTCATGTTTTGGGCAGCTATATTATTGCCTCGTCAAAAATCAAAAAAAAGGTTATTCTTATAAACACATTTTTAGGATCATTTTTTTACTATTTTTTCCTTTATCTAATAATTGGTAATGTTTAGTGAAACTTATTTTCCCAAAAGGGGTCTGAAGTTAAAGAAACCTCTAAAGCACATTTTTTTTTATTTTTAATTTCACTGATACAAGCTCTTACTGTCTCACCATTTACATCTATTTCACAGGCTCCACAACTTCCTGTAAGGCATCCAGTAGGTATCTCTAAACCTGCTTTTTTAGCAGAAGAAAACCAGTCATCTCCCTCAGAAACAAATGTTTCTTTATTGTTTGGCCATATTACTTTTATATTTTTTTCTTTCAACTTAAAAATGACTTGAGATTTAAATGTTTGTGGAATTCATCAGCAAGATTATTAATAATGGATTGTCTCTTTTCTTTATAAGATATTGATTTTTTATTTAATATTGGTAGATTTTTACTCTTCCTTATTAAATTAATATATTGCTCTCTCCAACTGTCATTTTCAAAGATCCCATGAATGTATGTTCCTGCAATAGTTCCGCCTTGATTATTATCTTTGTACCAACCTAGATCTAAATCTTTAAAAATAGGTTTAATCTTTAATGAACTTTGAATATCATCCAATACAGTTTGACCATTATGAATTTCAAATCCATTAATTTCTGATTGGCATGGCCATATAGATTCAGAGTTGATTTGACGTGTTAATTTTTTTTTAAAAAAAGTCGTTTTTAATGGTAGTAATCCGATCCCTTTAATTTTTTGTTCAGAATAATTTTTGGAACCCTCTTTAAAATAAGGATCTTCAAGTGTAGTTCCTAACATTTGTAAACCTCCACATATTCCAATTATATTTCCTTTGTTATTTGAATATTCCCTTATGTCTTCAGATAAGCCAGAATTTTCAAGAAATATTTGATCTTTAATCGTTTGTTTACTGCCCGGCAGAATAATGAAGTCATACTTACTTAGGTTTTGTGATTCTCTAATCCATTCAATTAATATTGTTTCTTCATTTTCTAGAGGGTCAAAATCTGAAAAATTGCTTATAGAGGGTAACTTTACAATTCCAATTTTTAATTCAGGATTATTAAAATGGGATTTTCTTTCAAGTAAATCTAAAGAGTCCTCTGGAGGAAATGAATCATTTAACCATGGAATAATTCCAATAACAGGGATTTGAGTTTCATTCTCTATCCACTTTTTCCCGTCTTCAAATAATGAAAGGTCTCCTCTGAATCTATTTATAATAATTCCCTTAATAAGCTTCTTTTCTTCAGGCTTCATTAATTCAAGAGTGCCAATTATTTGTGCAAATACGCCTCCCCTTTCAATATCAGTAACCAAAATGCAATTTGCATCTAAATATTTAGCAACTCTTAAATTAGTCAGATCTCTATGAATTAAATTCATCTCTACCGGACTCCCAGCCCCTTCGATAATTAAACGGCAATTTGGATTCCTTTTATAAATAGACTTTAAACTTTTTTTAATTACTTCCCAGCCAGGGGAAAACCAATCTTTATAGTAATTTTTTGCGGTTGTGGTCCCTATGCTTTTGCCAAGGTGAATTACCTCGCTTGTTGAGTTTCCTTGTGGTTTTAATAAAATTGGATTCATCTCTGCAGAGGGATTAATACCACAAGCAAAAGCTTGAAGTGCTTGTGAATATGCCATCTCTCCACCTTCCCAATCAACCCAAGCATTGTTACTCATATTTTGTCCTTTAAAAGGTATTGGTTCTTCTCCTAAATTTTTAAGAATCCTGCAAATAGCAGTAACAGTTAACGATTTCCCTGCTCCACTGGAAGTGCCAAGGACCATTATTGGTTTCTTTATTTCATGTGATTTTGCTTCTAACTCCATTAGTAATTTATATTAATTTTAAAATTTATTAATTATTAAATTGAATTATAATTTGGTAAAAAATTTGTGTTAATTCTAGCCTCTGCTTCTCAATCTAGAAAGAAATTACTAGAAAATTGTCAAATTCAATTTATTCAAATATCAAGTGACTTTGATGAAAATACTATTAAAGAAAAGAATATATTTAATTTAGCTTTGGAATTATCTTTTCAAAAGGCTAATTGTTTATCTGAAAATATTCAAAACATATCATTGACCGAAGAATTTAAGTGTGGTCCTTTGCAAATACTTGGGTGCGATTCAATTTTTGAATTTAAAGGAGAAGCTTATGGAAAACCATCTAATAAAGAGGAGGCATTTATTAGATGGAAAAAAATGTCTGGAGAATTTGGATTTTTACATACTGGTCATACTCTAATAATTGGGAATTTTGATTCAACTTCCAAAATTTTTAAAATCACTGAAATAATAAAAAAAACGGTAAGTTCAAAAGTTTATTTTTCTAATTTGGAAGATTGGGAAATCAAGAGTTATATAGATTCAAATGAACCTTTATACTGCGCCGGAGGATTTGCCTTGGAGGGTATAGGCGGTAAATATATAGAAAAAATAGAGGGTTGCTTCAGTAATGTAATGGGATTAAGTTTGCCATGGCTTAGAGAAAATTTATATAGATAATAAAATTGAGCAAAAAAAAACCCTATCCGAAGATAAGGCTTTTTTAGTTGAGATAGAAATTAATCTAAATCAGGCATTTCTAGAGCTGGTTCACTCTTTCTGTCGATTCCTTTTTCGAAACCGGCAGCGGCTGCTCTAGCACGTCCAGCATGCCAAAGATGACCAATGAATGTAAACCATCCTAGGAAGAATTGAGCTGCAGCTAACCATTGTCTTAAATTAACGAAGTTAACAGCATTAGGCTCTGTAATGATTCCACCAACAGAGTTGATAGAAGCGTTAGGAGCATGAGTCATATATTCAGCTGCTCTTCTTACCTGCCAAGGCTGAATATCATTTTGGATTTTCTCAAGGCTCAATCCATTAGGACCTCTTAAAGGCTCTAACCATGGACCTCTGAAGTCCCAAAATCTCATTGTTTCACCACCAAATATAATTTCACCAGTAGGAGATCTCATGAGATACTTACCTAGACCAGTTGGTCCCATTGTTGAACCTACATTAGCTCCAATTCTTTGATCTCTCACTAGGAAAGTAAAGCTTTGAGCCTGTGAAGCTTCAGCATTTGTTGGGCCATAGAATTCTGAAGGGTAAGCAGTATTATTAAACCAGATGAATGTGGATGCAATAAAACTTGCTACACAAATTCCACCTAGAGCATAACTTAGTAGACCTTCACCGTTCCATATGAATGCTCTTCTTGCCCATCCAAATGGTTTGGTAAAGATATGGAAAAGACCACCAATTATCGCGGTAATTCCAACATATACGTGACCACCAACAATATCTTCTATTGAGTTAACACCAATTATTGAACCAGCGCCACCCCAAGGAGATCTGAATAGGTAACCAAGTATTACTCTTGGATCTAATGTAGGGCTGACTAGCCTAACTTCTCCACCACCAGGAGCCCATGTATCATAAGCGCCTCCGATGAACATCCAATCAAAAACGAAAAATAATGCTCCAACTCCTAATACTATTAGGTGATAACCCAAAATATTAGTCATTTGATTCTTATCTCTCCAATCTGTTGAAAAGAAAGGAAAATCTTGCTCAAGTTTTTCTGGACCTGCTAAGGAATGATAGATACCACCAAATCCTAAGACTGCAGAAGAGATTAAATGCATCACACCAGCCACAAAGAATGGGTATACATCAGTAACTTCTCCACCAGGACCTATTCCAAATCCAAACATTGCAACATGAGGCATACAAATTAAGCCTTGTTCCCACATTGGTTTATCAAATGTGAAATGACTTACTTCGAATAACATCATTGCACCGGCCCAGAAAACAATAAGACCAGTGTGTGCAATATGAGCACCAAGTAAACGGCCAGATAAATTAATTAATCTGGCGTTACCTACATACCAAGCATAACCAGTTTCTTCAATACTCTGGTTAGGGGCTCTAAGTAAACTATTAAAGGGCGTTTCCACGTGGTAGAACCTCCTCAGGGAATACAAAGTTTTCGTGTGGTTGATCCACAGAAGACATCCATGCTCGCATACCTTCGTTCAAAAGTATATTTTTTGTATAGAAAGTTTCAAATTCTGGATCTTCAGCTGCACGGATTTCTTGGCTTACGAAATCATAAGCTCTTAAGTTTAGTGCTAAGCCTACAATACCAATTGAAGATGTCCACATACCCATAACAGGTACAAATAACATCAAGAAATGTAAGAAACGCTTGTTTGAGAAAGCAATACCGAAGATTTGACTCCAGAATCTATTCGCTGTAATCATTGAATAAGTTTCTTCTTCTTGAGTTGGGTCAAAAGCTCTAAATGTTGAACTTTGAACCTTACCATCTGTATAAATACTTGTATCTTCATACAAAGTATTTTGTACTGTAGCTCCATGGATAGCGCAAAGTAGAGCACCACCAAGAATTCCAGCAACACCCATCATGTGGAATGGATTTAAAGTGATATTGTGAAAACCCTGGATGAACAGAATGTAACGGAAGATTGCTGCAACACCAAATGAAGGTGCGAAGAACCAACTATGCTGTCCTAGAGGATAAATAAGGAAAATACTTGTGAATACTGCAATTACTGCTGAGAATGCTAAAGCGTTGTATGGTCTAATTCCAACAAGGCCAGCAATTTCAAACTGACGAAGCATAAAACCAATTAGGCCAAATACTCCATGTAATGCAACGAAGTTCCAAAGTCCACCAAGCTGTAGCCATCTTACGAAACTACCTTGGGCTTCAGGACCCCATAAAAATAGAAGACTGTGTCCCATGGCATCACCAGGGGTACTTACAGCTGCTGTTAAAAAGTTACAACCTTCAAGGTATGAGCTTGCAACTCCATGTGTGTACCATGAGGTAACAAATGTTGTTCCGACGAACCAACCACCTATAGCAAGATATGCACAAGGGAGTAGAAGTAGTCCGGACCAACCAATAAATACAAAGCGGTCGCGCTTCAACCAATCATCGAGGACATCAAACCATCCTCTTTGTGGGGCGCTACCAACTGCGATCGTCATGAGAAATCGTTTTTAGCTTCGGGATACGCAGTGACTGTAACAAAGATTGAGAGTAATGTGGGGAAATATTTGTATATCTGAAATGCCTTGTAAAGCTTTCCTGACTTTTTTATTAAAAATTAGGTAAGAATACTCCCTTAGTTTGTTAAATTATCTGAATTAGGCTCTAAAAAAAGATAAAAATGAATTCAGACCTCACGTCATTCGATAAAATCGAACAAAAAATTGGTGGATCAAGAAAAATTTCAAATTATATTATTGGAGGAATGTTGACTATAGGAGGTATTGGTTTTCTTTTAGCCTCAATATCAAGCTACACAGGAAGGGATTTATTACCTTTAGGAAATCCTTCAACTTTGTTATTTATCCCTCAAGGAATAATAATGGGAGCATACGGAGTAATAGCTAATTTATTAAATTTTTACTTGTGGTATTTAGTTTACATAAACTTTGGTTCGGGAAGTAATTATTTTGATAAATCATCAAAATCCATAGAAATTAAAAGAAAAGGATTATTTAAAGATATTGAAGTTAAATTAAATTTCGATGAAATTAAATCGGTTAAGTTGGATATAAGTGAAGGATTTAATCCTAGAAGAAGAATTGCTCTTGTATTAAAAGGTAGAAAAAAACCTCTCCCTTTAAGCGGAGCAGGCGAACTTAAACCACTGCTTCAGGTTGAAGAAGAAGGAGCTCGTCTGGCTAAATTTTTGGATGTTAATTTGGAGGGTTTAAAATAAAAAAATATTTTTTAAGAACATTATCTTTTATACAGATTTTGTTATTTCTGCAAGCTTGTAGTTTTAAAAATAGGATTGATTCAAATTATTACTGTCAAAAACTTAAATTTAGTTGTACTAATAGTAATAAAGTAGCTTTCTTTAAAACTACAAAGGGTGATTTTGAGGTTAAATTATTTGGCAAACATAATCCAGTAACAGTATCAAACTTTCTGGAAAACATAGATAATGATATTTACGTTAATCAAAAATTTTATAAAATAATAAATTATCCCCAAATAAAGTTTATTCATGGTGGTGTTAATCCAGAAAATAAAATTTATGATGAAAGAAAACAAATCCTGAATAAGACAAGTCCCGCAATACCTTTAGAAATAAAATTCAAAGAAGAAATAAAACCAAGATATAACTATCAAATAAAAAATCCTAACGAAACTGAAAATTTAGTTAATACTTTTGAGAGTGGTTCAATCGCTATGGTTAAGAGCGGTAAGAATAAGTCTTCATCTACTGAATTTTTTTTTGTAACTAGTAAGATACCAGAACTAGATGGAAGATATTCGATTTTTGGAAAGATTATTAAAGGGGTAGATGTGCTAGAAAAAATCAATAAAGAAGACTACATCAAGGCAGTCGAGATAACTAATTAAATTTCTAGAGAATATTTATTTATTTTCAACATTTCCGTATTAACTCCTGAAGAGCGTTTAAGAGCTACCTTACCAGTCCTCGCTATTTCGAGGATACCGTATGGCTCAAGTAATTTCTCTAGAGCAACTAACTTCCCAGGATCTCCAACTACCTCGAGAGTTAAGGCCATATCTGATACATCAACAACTTTTGCACGGAAAATCTGTACTATATCAAGGATATTACTCCTGGTATCTTCTTTTGATGAAACTTTTAGTAACATCAATTCCCTCTCAACAGCTGCGAGATTCGTAAAATCTACAACTCCCAGAACATTAAATAACTTATTTAGCTGCTTAGTCATTTGTTGAAGAGTTTCATCATCACCTTCTACTACCATTGTTAACCTTGAAATCCCTTTAGATTCTGCGGGTCCTACTGCAAGGCTATCTATATTGAATCCCCTTCTAGCAAAGAGACCTGAGATTCTACTCAATGCGCCAGATTCGTCTTCTACAAGAACTGATAATGTATGTTTCATATTTTAAAAGATTTTTAAATCTCTAATCCATTCATAAGAGATTCTATTGAATTCCGATGGATCTTCATCATGAATACAATGTCCTGAATTGGATACTATTTTTAATTTTACCCATCTATGAAAATTTGCAATCTTTTTACCAACAAACAAAGGTATGAAATTATCTTTTTCTCCCCAAATTAATAAAAAAGGAACTTTTCTTGAGGCGCTAAGTTTTCTCAAAAGGTAAGAAGCTTGAAATTTTTCATCTCTTGAAGACATCCCAATACACATTGCTCTTAAGGATCTAGCTGAAGTTTTCCTTAAAACTGGTTTTGTCACTAAATCTATTAGTTCGCGATCAATGTTATCTTTTTTGAAATAGGCAGAATTTAGTCCCAGTTTTATAACCCCTAGTTTGGTTATCAAAAATAAAATAATCTCCAAAGGGAATAACAAAAAAAATATACCTAGGAATTTATCTCTAAATTTTATAAATGATGATTTTTTTGTTATGGAATTTTTATTCTCTTGAATTTGATCTGGCAGCGGGGATGCAATAACTGTTGCAATCTGATCTTCTATTGAAACAGCACATGTTAAAGCAACTAGTGATCCAAGGGAATTGCCAATAAGAATTACTTTCCCCGAATTCTTTGGTCTTACCACTTGTGCAATAAAGTCTTTTACTTGATTAGACCAAATATCATTATCTAGTTTTCCAATTTGTCTAATCCCAGGTTGATCTGAATCTCCAAATCCTATTAAATCTAGAGAATATGAGGCGCAATTCCTTTTCGCAAAATATTCTAAATTGTTTCTCCAATGTTTTCGGCTAGCGCCAAATCCATGGAGGAAGATAATTGGAATTTCATTATCTTCACCTGTAACACTCCAACAAATTTTAAAATCATTCCAATTCCAGTAATTAGGTAAGTTTATATTTTTTTTAAAATTATTATTCATTTATTCAATAATTTTCAAGATATTTGCATTATCTACTTTTTTAACAAATAAATGTATATTAAATGTAAATTATAGTAATCATTAAATTTTACTATGGCTAAAGAAATTTTTAGTATTGCAGCAGTCTTTTGGATACTGATACCAATAGGATTAGTTGGTGGTGCTTTGTTATTAAAGTTTCAGGGAGATTGATTCTCACGAATTCATAACATTTTGAGTTATGGTCTACAAGTTAAGTAAATCTTAAATATGAAGATTCTTTTAGTTGGAGCAACAGGTACACTTGGTAGACAAATAGCAAAGCAAGCTATAGAGGATGGACATGAAGTGAGATGCTTCGTAAGAAACCCAAGAAAAGCTTCCTTTCTACAAGAGTGGGGTTGTGAACTAACTAAAGGTAATTTATTAAATTCTTCTGATATTGAATATGCATTGCAAAATATTGAAGTAGTTATTGATGCAGCGACTAGCAGACCAGATGATCCTAAAAGTATTTATGAAATAGATTGGGATGGAAAACTTAACTTGTTTAATGCTTGTGAATCTTTAAATGTAAAAAGGGTAATATTTCTCTCTATCCTCTTAACAGAAAAGTTTAGAAATGTCCCTTTGATGGACGTTAAATTTTGCACTGAAAAACTTCTTGAGAAATCTGGTTTAGAATATACAATCTTCAAATGTGCAGCTTTTATGCAAGGAGTTATTGGACAATTCGCCATCCCAATCTTGGATAGTCAAGCAGTATGGATGAGTGGGACTCCAACAAAAATTGCTTATATGAATACTCAAGATATGGCGAAAGTTGTTGTAGCAGCAGTAAATAATCCAAAAACTCACAGAACGTCATTGCCATTAGTAGGTCCCAAAGCATGGGATTCAAACGAAGTTATATCTTTATGTGAAAAATTTAGTGAAAAAAAGGCGAAAATTTTTAGAGTTTCCCCATTCCTAATTAGTTTGACTCAAAAAGTAGTTTCCTTTTTCCAAGATTCTTTAAATGTTGCTGAAAGATTGGCATTTGCTGAAGTAACAAGTAGTGGTGAATCATTAGATGCTGACATGAGTAAAACTTACGAAATATTGGAACTTAAAAAAGAAGATATGACCTCACTAGAGAGTTATATAAAGGAGTACTACCAACAAATTCTTAAAAGATTAAGGGAAATGGAAGCAGATCTAAATATTGAAGAAAAAAAGAGATTACCTTTTTAATATTTTAGCATTGCCATTTTAGACTTATATAGTATATTTGTACTATAAGGATATTTTTATCGATTATGTCTGTTTCTAAATCTAAAAATCTTGAACGAAAATTAGAAAATTATGCAAAAGAAGCAAAAAATGAATTGAATAATGTTTGCGGATCATCATTATGGGAAAGCCTTGGGTTTGTTTTTTTTGATCAATTAGAAGATTCTGAAAAAATTGCGAAAGCAAATTTCTACTATGGTCAACTTCAACTAATTAATGAAATTAAATTTTCAATTTGAATTGAATTTCATTTTTTTACGTATGAAATTTTTCTAAAATCAATTTTTGGCCAATCTTTTTCTGATAATATGGACTTAGTAAAAGATTAATTAATGATTGAAACTTCAGGTGTTATAGAAAAAGAGCAGGGGAATGGATTTTATTTGGTTACTTTAGAACAACCTGAAGGACATCAATGTTTATGTAGAGCTGCAGGTAAATTGACTAAATTTAGAATTAAATTATTAGCTGGAGATAAAGTGTTAGTGGAGATAAGTCCTTATGATCTCTCTAGAGGGAGGATAACTTATAGAGAGAGAAATGCAGGTGGTGCTAGAACTACTACAAATAAAAATAATCCTAAGAGAAACAATAAATAAAAAGTTACTTTAGATAATATTTTTTATCGCTTCCTTAAACTCACTTCTTTGTTTAACACCTTGCCATTGTTTTTTTAATAATTTTTCTTTAAAAAGTTGAACTGTTGGTGTGCCATTAATACCAGCTTGTTTTGCAACATCTTGATCTTTATCAATATCTATTTCAACGCCAAGAACCGCACCATCAAGTTCTTTAATTACTCTTTTTAACTGAGGTTTCAAAACATGGCATGGGCCGCAACTTGGGGAACTGAAAATTACTAAGATAGGTTTTTTACTCTCGTGATAAAGTTTTCTTAATGCGTAACTGCCTTTTTGCCATTCAGAATTTGAATCGAAAGTATCCTCATTAACTTCTTCTTCATTAAAATCTGATGAATTAAGTTTTTTTTCTGGTTCGGGTGTTTCTCGGACTATAGTTTTTGCTAAGTTTTTCTCTGCTAACCATCTTTCTGTAGCTAATGCTGCCATGCATCCAGTTCCTGCAGCGGTAACTCCTTGTCTCCACTCAGAATCAACAACATCACCTGCAGCGAAAATGCCTTCAATAGATGTTTCTGGTCTTCCTGATTTGCAAGCAATATAACCTTTATTATCTAAATCAATTTTGTTGCCTAAGAAATTTGTATTTGGTGTGTGCCCTATCGCGTAAAAAAGACCTTTTATATTAATTTCCCCTTTACCTTCTTGCGAGTGAATAGTTTCTATTTTCTCAAGCCATTCAGAACCATCAACTTTATCAACTTTTGTGTTCCAATGTATTTCTATCTTTGGATTAGCCTTTACTCTATCTACCATTGCTGCGCTAGCCCTTAATTTTTCTGATCTAACAATCAAATGTACTTTGCTGCCATACTTTGTAAGGTATGCTGCTTCTTCACATGCAGAATCGCCCCCTCCAATAACAGCTAATTCTTCATCTCTAAATTGTGGGGTCGCTCCATCACATATTGCACAAGCACTTATTCCTTTACTCCAGAATTTATCTTCATTTATCACGCCTAATCTATTAGCACTTGCTCCAGTTGCAATAATAATTGAGTTAGATTTTATAGACCCTTCTAAAGTTTTTAATTCAAAGGGATGAGAATCAGTATTTATTGAGACAACATCACTCTCGCATAAATTAGTGCCCCATCTTTCTGCTTGAGCCTTCATTAGATCCATTAATTCAGGACCTAGTACTCCATCCGGGAAACCTGGATAATTTTCAACAAATGTTGTAGTCATTAATTGCCCACCAGGAATTCCACCAGAATTAAATCCTGTTACCAGCAATGGTTGAAGATTCGCTCTTGCTGCATAAATTGCAGCTGTATAACCTGCAGGACCTGAACCAATAATTACAACATTTTCTACGTTAGAATTTTTTTCTTTATTTTCCATTTATTTGCAAATTTCATTATTAATAATAATCAACAAACCCAAATAATGTAGGGCGGATTTCACTCGATAGTTTAAATGTTTAATCGTTAACTTTTTGGTCTAATAACTCTTTTAATTCCTTTGGGAAGTTTAAAACAGAATCTTTTAAATTTTCGTTCTTTTCTCCAATATGTAATATCCACTCTCTAAATTCTTCTGCGATTGCATAACTGTCTTCATATCTTTCTAAAGTGTCCATTGCGGAAATTCTGTTAGTAGCCCAACAGGTCGCTATGTCGATCCTTTTTCTAATGAAATTGTCCATTGAAAATATTAAGTTGTATATAGGTAAACACATCAGAGAACAGATGTATTGTCTAATAAGTTACAACTTTGTACTTCCAAACAATAATTTAATCTTTAGTTTATATTTGAGCCTGTTTTTGAAGGATTTATAAAGAAAATATAAAGAAATAGGATTAGACGGCCTCGCTATGATTTGCAAGTAGCCTTTCAACTTCCTCAAAACCCTCTTTAGCTGAATTTATTGCAAGTTCCTCGCTAACTTTTTCTTCTGATATTAATTTTGCGGATATTTTCTTTAGAAGAGTTTCTTTCTTTTCTCTTAATGAACAAACAATTTCTTCTTCAATGATAGATTTTATTGCTTTAGAAATTATTTTTTTGTCATTTGCTTCCTCGAATGTGCCCTGAACCAATTCCTGAATAAATAATCGATGCACCTCACTACTCCTTAAAAAGCTTTCTGTGGCATTAATAATTCCTTCAACAAGAGTTTCATCAGGTTCAGAATCATTTTCTGCCAGTTTAAATTCCCAATCTAAATGCCTTCTTTGCCAACCTGCAGAGTGGAGACTTGGCATGACTGTTTGTGAATAAGTATCAACTGACATTTCATAAATTCTCTCTGCTAATTTCTCGCACCAGTCCTTACCATGCTTTTCTAGATTTTTCTGCATAGCTTGCCTTGGAACAGCATGACCGCCATGATGACTGTGACAAACTCCATCAGGACATTCGATTGCTTTAATACTCATTGGATTATTTAGTACCTATATATTCTAGATAGCTATTTTTTATAGAAAAGAAAATATATTTTTAACAAAAATCCAAGACTTTTGACTTTCTTCAATTTATATTTAGTATGTTAAAAAAATAAATAAATTGACAAAGATACTTATTCCTTCTGAAACAAGCTCTGGTGAAAGGAGAGTTTCAGCTACTCCAGAAGCGGTAAAAAAATTAAAAAGCCTTGGATGTGACGTTTATATCGAGAGTTCAGCAGGAAAATTATCAGGATTTAGTGACTTATTATATGAAGAATCGGGCGGAACAATAATAAGTAACTTAGATCAACAAATTTGGGGTGAAGCGGACTTAGTATTTTGTGTTCAAACTCCATCCGAGGATAATTTAATTAAATTAAAGAAAGGCGCTGTTCTTCTTGGTCTTCTTAACCCATACGGTAATAAAGAGCTTCTCAAAATTATAAATAGTAATAAGATCTCAGCTTTATCACTAGAGTTGCTTCCTAGGATTAGTAGAGCTCAATCTTCTGATGTTCTTTCTTCACAGGCTAATATCGCTGGATATAAAGCAGTTCTTTTAGCTGCAAGTGAGTTAGATAGATATTTTCCAATGCTTATGACTGCAGCAGGCACAGTCCAACCTGCCAAAGTAGTGGTACTTGGAGGAGGCGTTGCAGGATTGCAGGCAGTTGCGACAGCAAAAAGACTTGGTGCAATAGTATTTGTATCTGATATTAGACCTGCTGTTAAAGAACAAGTAGAGTCCCTAGGAGCAAGATTTATAGAACTTCCTGAAGTGGATGAAAAACCAGGAGAAGCTGGAGGTTATGCAAAAGCTGTAACACCCGAATTCCTTTCAAAACAGAAGGCTACTTTAACTAAATATTTATCTGAAGCTGATGTTGCTATATGTACTGCACAAGTTCTTGGTAAAAAGGCCCCTGTTTTAATTGACTCTCCCATGATTGAAAAAATGAGACCTGGTGCAGTAGTTATTGACTTAGCAGTTTCTCAGGGAGGGAACTGCGAAGGAACAAAATCAAATAAAACTATCATCAAAGATGGAGTAAAACTTATAGGAGCGGGCGAATTACCCTCTTCAGTTCCTTATGATGCAAGTTCACTTTATGCTAAGAACTTAACATCTTTGATTACACCATTTATAAAAGATGGTGTAATTAAATTAGATAAAAAGGATGAGCTCATTTCTGGATGTTTATTAAGCGATGAAGGAGTTGTTCTTCAAAATAAAGTTTTTGAAAATTGAGGTTTTAAAATTATGTCTTTTATAAGTCTTCTTTGGGTTCTTTTACTTGGTAGTTTATTAGGCCTTGAGTTAATTGGAAAAGTTCCTCCTACTCTTCACACACCTCTAATGAGTGGAGCAAATGCAATTTCAGGAATAACAATGCTTGCAGCCTTGACTTTAATTGTAAAAGCAGAAGGTAACATGCCCCTTTTAATCATTGGTTCAGTTTCTCTTGGATTTGCTCTTTTCAATGTTGTAGGCGGTTTCTTTGTAACTGATCGAATGCTCGCGATGTTTAGTCGTAAACCATCAAATAAGAAGTAATTTTTAACATGAATCTACCTGTAATCTTTAAATTCGTTATTGACCTTCTAGCGGTACTTTTACTGGCTTTGGGAATAAAAGGGTTGTCAAAAGTAAAATCAGCAAGGGATGCTAATAGATTGGCTGCATTGGCAATGTTGCTATCAGTTATAGGATTGCTTTCTTATTATTTAGGCACTTCTGGAATTGCTATTCAGTCTTGGATTTGGATAATCATTGGATCAATCATAGGTAGTTTATTCGGTGCAATACTTGCAAAAAAAGTACCTATGACCTCCATGCCTGAAACAGTGGCATTGTTCAACGGTTGTGGCGGAATGTCATCACTTTTAGTGGCTTTAGGAGTAGCTATTTTCCCTATATCTGGTGGCCAAGAAAATTTTGATTTTTTTAAGTCATTGATTAACGAAGTTTCAATATCTGTTTCTATATTTGTTGGTGCCATAACTTTCACAGGTTCAATTGTGGCGATGGCAAAGTTACAGGGTTGGTTATCAACTCCAGGATGGACTCAGAGCAAAGTTAGACATTTTGTAAATATTGTTTTTGCAGTTGCTTCTTTGATAGCCTTTTTTGATTTGATAAACGGCAATACAAGTTCTATTTGGCTTTTAGTTATAATTTCTTCTTTATTAGGTATTGGAGTTACTTTGCCAATTGGGGGAGCTGATATGCCAGTCGTTATATCTTTATTAAATAGCTATTCAGGGATTGCAGCAGCAGCAGCAGGTTTCGTTGTAGATAGTCAGCTTTTGATAGTAGCAGGCGCAATGGTTGGAGCGGCAGGTCTAATACTTACTCAAGTAATGTGCAAGGGTATGAATAGATCATTGGTCTCAGTTCTTTTTGGAGGATCTTTATCTGCACAAAGTACAGCCTCTTCTGGTTCAGGAGAATATACAAATATAACTTCTTGCAGTGTTGAAGAATGTGCATTGACTTTAGAGGCAGCCAATAAGGTAATTATTGTTCCTGGTTATGGCCTAGCAGTAGCTCAAGCTCAACACACTTTAAGGGAAGTGACAAAAAAACTAGAGCAAAATGGTATTGAAGTTGTTTACGCAATTCATCCTGTAGCAGGTAGGATGCCTGGACATATGAATGTACTTTTAGCAGAAGCAGATGTTCCTTACGAACAACTTAAAGAGATGGACGTTGTAAATCCTGATTTTCCAGCAACGGATGTTGTTTTAGTTTTAGGAGCAAATGATGTGGTTAATCCTCAAGCTAAAAATGATAGCTCTTCTCCTTTATATGGCATGCCAGTTCTTGATGTGCAGGAAGCAAGAACGGTATTTGTAATTAAACGTGGTATGAGTGCAGGTTACTCCGGAATAAAAAATGATTTATTTGATCTGCCAAATACCTCAATGGTCTTTGGTGATGCAAAAAAGGTACTGAATGATTTGATTGGAGAATTAAAGGATCTTGGAGTTGGAGAAAAATAATAGTATATCTTTTAGTTTTTCAGACTACTTAAAAAATAACCCATTTCGAGAAGTCTTACCTTGGATAGGTGGCGACTTACAAACTTTGAGAGATACTTTTGTTATTGATTTTGGCAAATCAAAAAAAAATAAAAAAATATTCTTACCAATTAATAAAATTCTTTCTAAAAAATTTGAATGTGACTATCTTCTTGGGTTTTTAGAATTACCTGAAAACTTAAACTCATTTAGGGGTTTTGTAATCGTTACACATGGTTTAGGAGGCTCAACTAAACGGTTTGGTTTAAGAAGAATCTCTAGGAAATTAGCAAATAATGGTTTTGGCGTTCTTAAATTAAATCTAAGAGGATCTGGATCTGCGAGATATTTAGCTAAAGGAAATTATTGTGCTAGATGCTCCAGCGATGTTATTTCAGCAATTAATTATTTTAAAAAATTCATTAATTTAGAGTTTAAAGATCTCACTAAGATGAATAATATTCCAATTTACGGAGTTGGATTATCTTTAGGCGGAACAATTCTTTTAAATGCCTGTTTAGATTACGATGAAAACAAAGGAGAAAAACTTTTAGATGGCCTAGCCTGTGTGAGTAGCCCTTTAGATTTATCATCATGCAGTCTCTGTATTGAAAAATCTAGAAATTATATCTACCAAAAATGGTTACTTCACCGCTTAAAAAATCAGTTATGGGAGGGATTTAATGATGAAGGCAAAATTCTTAATAATGAGAAATTAAGAAAAAAAATTAGAAGTTTAAAAAGTATAAGGGAATTTGATAAAAAATTTACAGCTCCAAGTTGGGGATTTAATTCTTTAGAAGATTATTATGTTAAAGCTTCTCCAATATTTAGAATCCAAAACTCAATAAAAAAATTACCTCAAATGCTTTTTATACATGCCAAGGATGATCCTTGGGTTCCATATAATGCAACTTTGAATTTAAGAGGAAAATCTATTGATAAATTTACTATTTTTATTACTGAAAAAGGCGGTCATAATGGTTTTCACTCGATTAATGGCTGCTGGTCAGACGAAGTCGTAAAGAACTGGTTTATTAGTATTTAGGACTATTTAAAAATGGTGTTTTTTTAAAAATCCATTTTTCTATAGGCTTACCGTTAATAATGTGTGAGGTAAGAATTTCTGAAATTTTTTCTGGAGAAACTTTCTCGTACCAAATGCCATCAGGCCAAACAAGAAGAATTGGGCCGTTCTTACATATCCTTAAACAGTCAGCTTTTGATCTCATTATATGAACGTTTTTTGTACAGGGATCATTCTCAAATTTTTTTAAAGTCTTTTTCAGACATTCCCATGTTTTTTGTCCTTCATTGCCTTTAAAGCATTTCTGTTTTGTAGGTGTTGCGCAAAGTAGAAGGTGTTTATAAACCTCTTTCCCCATTTAAAAAACTTTTCCCATATGCTCTTAAGTTGATTCTAAGGGATGGTAGAAGCAGCTGTTAAAAAAATTATTTCAACAATTAAAGCAAATTCTTATACTTATAATGAATATGAAACGAGAATTCAGAGTGGCATAAAGTTTAAAGATTAAAGACTTTTTTATAAGTTCAGCATTCAATAATAGTAAGAAATGGGTAGTGAGGTGACTCTTAATATACACTTCTATCCAATACTTACGTATTTTTTCCCTTTTTTAATTTCTTGCTTAACAAAAAGTCTGGCCCAATTGTCTACCTCAAGAATATCCTCCAATTCGGGACTCGTATTCAAATTATCCATATGTGATTCACAAGCTTTACTTATAAATGTTGGAATTTCTTGAAAAGAAATTTTTTCTTTAAGAAATTGTTCAACAGCCATTTCATTAGCAGCATTTAAGACTGCAGGCATAGTCCCAGAAGATTTTCCTGCGGCATAGGCAAGTCCCATGCATGGATATTTAAACTCGTCTGGCTCTTTAAAAGTTAATTTTCCAATTTCACTTAGGTTTAATCTTTTCCATTTTGTTTTAAATCTTTCAGGCCAACTCATCGCATATAAAATAGGTAGTTTCATATCTGGCCAACCTAATTGAGCTAATACTGAAGAATCTTCCATCTCAATCATTGAATGAATAATACTTTGAGGATGGATAACTATTTCGATATTTTCGTAAGAGGTCCCAAATAAATAATGAGCTTCTATAACTTCTAATCCTTTATTCATAAGAGTTGCAGAATCTACAGTTATTTTTTTCCCCATATCCCAATTAGGATGTGAAGTCGCATCTTCCACTGTGACATGCTTTAAATCCTCAACGGCCCAATCTCTGAAAGCACCACCAGAAGCTGTTAAATGTATAGCTTTTAAACCCTTAGGCATCTCTCCTGTTGAAAAATCTGCATTTTCATAAGTAGGTAATCCTTGTAAACATTGAAAGATAGCAGAGTGTTCTGAATCAGCAGGTAAAAGCCTACTATTATTTTTCTTTAATGCAGGAATAACAATTGGCCCCGCCGCAATTAAAGTTTCTTTGTTAGCAAGTGCAATATTTTTCCCCGCATTAATTGCTGACATTGTTGGAATTAAGCCTGCACAGCCTACTATCCCGGTTACCACAGTATCTGCCTTATCCCAAGCTGCAACTGCGTTAATTCCCTCCTTTCCACCCAAAACCAAGGGAGTATTGTCCAAATCTAAGTTATTAATATTATCTTTTAAATCATTTAGAAGATTTTCATCCTCAATTGCAACTACTTCTGGTTTATGTGTTTTAACTTGTTCAGTTAATAAATTAATATTTCTTCCAGCTGAAAGAGCTACGGCTTTAAACTTATCAGGCTGCTCACTAGCTATTTCGAGAGTTTGAGTCCCTATTGAACCAGTAGAACCGAGCACAGTAATGTATTTCAATTTTCTCTGATATTTCTAATATCTTCCCATTTAAAGGTGTATTTAAAAAACAAAAATTTCAAATTGGTTTTTTTCTTAAAATTTAAACCCTTATCCATGTTGTTATTTCCTTTGATTGATCAATAAGTTCAATATCTTTTTCTTTTAACAAATTCCTGATTTCATCGGCCTTCGCATAATTCTTTTCCTTTTTTGCTTTCAATCTTTCACTAATAAGCGATGATATTTCTTCTTCTGTTATTTTACTTTCTTTTACTAAAACCTCTTTTTTAAGACCAAGTACCTTAGTCAACTTTTCAAGAGTTTTAAAATTCTCAAGTAGAAATAATTTTTCATCCAGGTCTACTTTGAAATCCTCAACCCTTTGAAATTGGTTTAAAAAATTTTTTAATGGTTTTGCTAAGTCGTAAATTATTGCAATCGCACCTGCTGTATTAAGGTCATTTCCAAGAGCCTCAGAAAATTTAAGCTTTTTTTGAGATAATTCAAGACTTATTTTCTCTCTATATTCTTTTTCGATAGATTCAATTTTATCAATAGATCTAAAAGCACCTTTTGTAAGGTCCATAAAAGAAAGGGCTACATTAATGTTTTTCCAAGCTTCTGAAGCACTCCTTAAAGCTTCTTCGGTAAAATCTAGTGGTTTTCTATAATTCACAGTCATAACAAAATATCGCAAAGTCATAGGGCTTATACCCGACTTAATTAGCTCTCTGATAGTTTTAAAATTTTTAAGGGATTTACTCATCTTTTGACCATTTACATTGACCATCCCATTGTGTAACCAATAGTTCGCTAGCTTTTTGCCATTGGCTGCTTCTGATTGGGCGATTTCATTCTCATGATGTGGAAAAATCAAATCAGAACCACCTAAATGGATATCAATAGTATCTCCTAATTCATCTTTAACCATCGCCGAACATTCAATATGCCAACCTGGCCTACCTTTACCCCATGGCGAATCAAAAAAAGGTTCATGATCTTTGGCTTTTTTCCATAGTGCAAAATCTTGAGGATTAAGTTTTTTACTATTTTCCTCATTAGCCATTCTTCCTTGCTGATTGATATTTTGTTCTTGTATATTTTGATTACTTAGTTTTCCATAATTTTTATTTTTAAAAACAGAATAATAAACATCTCCATCCCTAGAGTATGCATAACCTTTCTCCTCAAGGATTGTTATGAAGGAGCAGATATTACATATATGATTCGTTGCTCTTGGCATACTATCCGGACGCATTATTCCTAAAGAATCCATATCTTTATGAAATTCAATAATATTCTTTTCAGATACTTCCTTCATTGAACTGCATTCTTCTTTCGCTCTTTTTAAGATCTTGTCATCAATATCTGTAAAATTTTGGACGTACTTTACTTTGAAATCACTGTAAATTAAAAATCTTCTCAATACATCCCAAGCTATGTAACTTCTGGCATGACCAAGATGACATAAATCATAAACAGTTACCCCACAACAATAAATTTTTACTACATCATCAATAGGTTTAAAAACTTCAACTCTTTTGCTTAAAGTATTAAAAAGTTTGATCATTTTAAATTGAGTATTTCATAAGGTTTATTTTGTCTCCATCCAATTGTCTCCAATCCCAATATCAACTAAAAGAGGCACATTCAATTTTACACAATCTTCCATAGTCTTCTTAACTAATTTCGTCGTAATTTCCAGAGAATCTGGTTCAACTTCAAACAATAATTCATCATGTACTTGTAAAAGCATTTTTGCGGGAACATTCATTTCTATGAATTTCTTATTTAGTTGAACCATTGCAATTTTAATAATGTCTGCACTTGAGCCCTGAATTGGCGCATTAGCTGCGGCTCTTAATGACTGTGCTTCCATGCCAGCCCTTCTTGCAGATTGCAGGTCAATTTCATAAGGATCTTTCCCTATTAATCTTCCAAGTCCATTTTTATCAAACTTAAATTCTCTTTTTCGACCAAAAATTGTTTTAACATAACCTTTTGATAAGGCAAGCCTTTCTTGGAGTTCAAGAAATTTGAAAATTTTTGAATATCTTTCTTTGTATTTTATTAGGAATTCTTTCGCTTCTGGAGTACTTACTCCTGTTGAACGGGCAAACTTTTTTATACCCATACCATAGATAACTCCAAAATTTATTGTTTTCCCAACTCTCCTTTCGTCGGATGATATTTCTTCTTTCTCGAAAATTAATCTTGCAGTTAAAGAATGAATGTCATCGTTTTTATGAAACGCATTAATTAGTATTTCTTCATCCGCTAAGTGAGCAAGTATTCTTAATTCGATCTGAGAATAATCAGCTGATAAAAGTTTCCAATTTTTTTCAGGTAAGAATGCTTTTCTTATTCTCCTACTAAATTCAGTCCTAACCGGGATATTTTGAAGATTAGGATTGCTACTACTTAGTCTCCCAGTCGCTGTAGCCGCTTGATTAAAGTTTGTATGAACTCTTCCTGTCTTTTCGTTTATAAGATTTGGAAGAGCATCAATATAGGTGCTAAGTAATTTGCTAAGAGTTCTGTGTTTTATTAAATGTTGGATTATTTCATGTTCGTCGACTAATCTTTCGAGAACTACTGCATCTGTACTCCATCCTGTTTTTGTTTTCCGTGATTTTTTTTTATCCAAATTTAATTTTTCAAATAAGATCTCACCAAGTTGTTTTGGTGAAGATAGATTAAAAGTCTCCTTCGCTAATTCATAAACTTTGCTTTCAATATCTTCTAAGGTACTTTTTAGTTCTTTTGAGAGTTTATCTAAATAAGGGATGTCGATGATTATTCCATTCATTTCCATTTGAGACAATACCGGCTCTAAGGGCAACTCGATTTCTTCGAACAATTTGATTAATTCATTTTGTTCTGTTGAAAATCTTTCTATAAAAATTTTGACAATCTTAAAAGTTAGAAATACATCATAACCGCAGTAAATACTAGCTTCATCAATATCAACAAATGAAAAGTCTTTATTTTTTCCAACTGTTTCCTTAAATGAAGGAGGCTTAAATCCAAATAATCTAAAACTAATTTCGCTCAACCCATGCTTCTCCTGATTATTTAGTAGATAGTCTGCTAACAAGGTGTCAAAGGTTACGCCTTTAAGATCAAGTCCGTGATTAAAAAATATTTGCCTGTCAAATTTAGAATTTTGGAGTGCCTTTTCTTTTTTTGGATCTTCTATCCAAGTTCTCAGTTTTGAGAAAACATCTTCAATCGATAATTGATTGGGAGTCTCTTTTTTTGTTTGATGACCAAGAGGTATATAAAATAAATCATCAGTTTCTTCTCCAAGACATAGTCCTATCCCAACAAGTTCCGCATCGATTGGATTTAAACTATTTGTTTCTGTATCTATAGAAACTATTTCATTGGTCTTTTCTAATCTTTGAATTAATTTATCAAGTAATTCAAAATCATTTACAACAGTTACTTTGATTTTAGGGATTTTATTTTCACTATTTTCTAATTCACTTTTGCTTGAAAACTTTGGATGTTTCTCCTTCTCTTTAGCTACGTTATTCTTATCAAAACCACCTTTACTAAAAGTTGAATTGAAAATATCAATTTGCCGAAGTAGTGTTGATAATTCAAGTTTTTGTAGTGACTCTGAGAGAAGTTCTTGATTTATATTTTTTAATTCATAACCATCACTTAATATCAAAGGCACTTCAGTATTTATTTTTGCTAAATCCCTTGAAAGAAAAGCATTATGCTTATCGTTTCTGAGCTTTTCTATAACCGAACCTTTGATAAATCCTTTATATTTTTTATCATTGTTCTGCTGAAGCTTGTCCAAAGCCTGATAAATCCCATCAAGTGTATCGTTTTCTTTTAGTAGATTAATTGCAGTTTTTGGACCTACTCCTTTAATACCAGGAATATTATCAGAACTATCACCAGTTAGAGCTTTAAGATCAACTACCCTTTCTGGTGCAACACCAAGTTTTTCTTTTACTCCATTTTCGTTCATAAGAGTTGGATTACCACTTTTTGCATACGGACCACCACCCATATAAAGTACATAAATATCTTTTTGATCATCTACTAATTGAAATAAGTCCCGATCCCCAGAAAGAATATTCACGCACCATCCTT